>JANNSB010000643.1:0-4837 GCA_031402175.1 Planctomycetaceae bacterium | reverse complement strand
ATAGATGAAGTCGAATGACTCGACCGGCAGCGTTCGCAGGATGGTCGACGATCGGTCCCGGCATTTTTGAATTGCGGAGGGTCGCGGAGAGAGCGAGACATTGTGGTCGAAGCGTTGTTCGATCGCGGAGTCGTCCCAGGTGTCGATGCAGGTCAGGGTGGACTGGGGATCTGTGAGCAGATGGTGCAGGAGCCATAGCGCCGAGCGGCCTTCATAGGCGCCCACTTCCAGGCACCGCAATGGCCGTCCCGCCCACGAAAGGAGATGCCGTTCAAACGACGGGATGCGATCCGTAAACCAGTCCGAGGTTAATTCGTAGGACATTCCGTGCCGCCTTGAGTTGAATAATCGGCTCGCACTCAGACAAATTGTATCTAACGGTGGGCGACGGACATCATCCATCGTGCTCATTTTTGAACTGCATGACTCCCTTCATTCGACCAGTCGTGGCGTTTGGGCCCCGGGCGCCGGAATTCGGTTCCTGGGAGTGGGTCGGTGCTGACATCGCCCGCGCATTGTCCGAAAGCTTTGCAACGGTCACGTTTCGCGACACGGTCCCCGTGTGTGACGTGGCCATTTTCATCAAGTTCAAACCCGCCGCCTCCATTCTGCAGCAACTCTCGCAGCGCAGCAGAATCGTCTATGTGCCGGTCGATTTGTACGGCAGCGGCTCCGAAATCGACGGAGACCGGGATGCACTGCGGCATTGCGACGTCATCGTGGTCCATTGCGAGGAACTCCAGCACTACTTCAGCGCCCACGCGCGAACGCTTTACATCGACCATCATTTGAAGTTTGTGGCACCGATGCCCGCTGCGCCGCGGACTGACGGTCCGGTCCTCTGGATTGGAAATCACAGCAATCTGCCACCACTTGTGGATTGGCTCCATCGTCATACCCTGCCAGAAGAACTCTGGGTCCTGAGCGATTTGGACGAGCAGCCCCCCGCACGGTTGGGATTTCCCGGTTCCTGCCGAGTGCGGATCGGGCGCTGGAGTCCCGAGAGGCACGTCGAGTGGACCTCGCTCGCCAGAGCGGCCATCGACATCAAGGGAGACGACTTCCGATCGCGACACAAGCCCCCCGCCAAGGCACTGGACTTCATCGCCTCGGGTCTGCCGCTCGCCATGAACCCAGGGACGAGCAGCGGCGAGCATCTGCGTCGGCATTACGAGCTGATACTGCCCGATCCCTCGTCGACAGATCTCTGGTTCTCCAGGGAGTATTGGGAGCAGTGTCAGTCGGTGGGGCAACGGCTCCGTGCTCGACTCCGGTTACCGGAAGTCACAGCCCAGTGGAGCCAGTTGCTCCGTAACCTGACCGACGACCCGCGGCCATTGGGCTGATTCGCTGCATAGAAGGTCGCGGCCACAATGGCCCTCGCACCGGTCGAGATGCTCTCTCGGAAAGAAATCTCACAGTTTGCCCGAGAATTGTTGTCACCTCGCGCGTGCCGATGACGGTTAAGGAGTGAACGGAAACTTCGAGGAACGTGCGCGCTCACAACGTGGTTGACCAGGACGCATGTCCCTTGCGCCCGCTCCGCAACTCGCCTCGACTGCCCAAGTCCCATAAAATACATATTGTGATATACTGTGAACAAATCATAAATATCAGTGTTTTATTGATTATTCGAGTTGACAGTCGGATTTTCCCGATAGATTGCTCGTCTCGCGTGCTTGTTCAGTGAATTCAGCTCGTTCGTTCAGAACACGGGAACCAACTGGGGTTCCTTCACCAGGCAGGAGGTCGCCACCGCAAGGATCTTGCGGATGCGCACCGAGGTTCTCAGTACCCTGTCTCTCGCGCAGGCGGATCGTTACCGCCAGGCCTGCCGGATCGCTCCCCGGGACGATGCCGCAGCTGAGCAACTCTTGCAGGAGTTGCTGGCAACAACGCCATCTGCCTGCGTCCGCGCGCAGTTGCAAAGTGATCTCGCCGCAATCACCACGTTTCGCGGCCACGACACACAGGCCGTCGCCGACTTCGCGAATGCCCTGCAGCTAGACCCCGAGTGTGCCACGGCACGAGACAACCTCGCATTACTGCGAGCAGCCAAGACGCCGCAGAAGTCTTCACGTTGCGATGGCTCAGGTGCCGCGAGACCGCGTATTGCCGTACTCAGTCTCCTGTTCAACTGGCCGTCGACCGGCGGCGGCACTGTGCATACGAAGGAACTCGTCGACTTTCTGCAGCGAGATGGCTACGACGTGCGGCACATCTATGCCGTGCAGCGCGAATGGGGCCTCGGCCACGTCGCCCCCGATCTGGGGCCGCAAGTGCAACCGGTCGAGTTCAGTATCGACCACTGGCAGCCTGACATCATTCGCGAGCGGTTTCGGCAGCAAGTCGACCGTTTTGCTCCCGACTATGTCATCATCACCGACAGTTGGAACACGAAGGTGTTGTTGGCTGAGGCTGTGCGAGACTACGCCTACTTCCTGAGGATCGCCGCACTCGAATGCCTTTGCCCGCTGAACAACGTGCGGCTGCTCGTCGACGACGGACAACTGCGGCAATGTCAGCAGAATCAGCTTGCGACGCCACTGGCGTGCCGTACCTGCGTGGCCTCTCACGGAGAAATGAGCGGAGGACTCCATCGGGCGGAGCGGAGTCTGGCGGGGTTCGAGTTGCAGGAGTATCCGGAGCGGCTGCGCAGGGCGTTCGCTGAGGCTGAGGGGGTTCTGGTCGTGAACCCGTTCATTGCCGATCTGGTGCGTCCGCACACGCAACATGTGCATGTCATCCCCAGCGGGTTTGATGTGGAGAGGTTCCCATGTGAGATCAACACGCGAACGAGGGAACCTCACGAACCGCTGCGGATTCTGTTTGCGGGACTGACCCAGGAACTCATGAAGGGTTACTTCGTCTTACAGCAGGCTGCGGAGTTGCTGTGGAGCGAGCGGCAGAACTTCGAGTTGTGGGTCACCGCTGATCCTGAGGGGATGCAGAACGCTTACACGCGGCATGTTGGCTGGCAGTCGCAGGAAAACCTGCCGCAGATCATTGCCGCGTGCGATCTACTGGTGTTTCCGACGATTGCCCAGGAAGCGCTGGGCCGCACGGCGGTCGAGGCGATGGGCTGCGGCCGACCCGTTGTGGCCAGTCGTCTCGGAGGTCTGGCCTGGGTCGTCGACGACGGCGTCACCGGCCTGTTGGCGACTCCCGGCGATCCGGTCGACCTCGCGCGGCAGATCGCAAGACTGCTTGATGATGGAGCCTTACGGGAACGAATGGGGCAAGCGGGCCGCGAGAAGTTCGAACGGGAGTTCACCTGGGAGGTGATCCTCCAACGCTATGCGGCACTGTTCGGCGCTGCAGCGCGCACTCGGAGCGGAGCGGATGAAAGAGTCCATATATCGGGCGCGTTGGGAGAACGTCGATGAAACGCATCGCCATCGTCTTTGACAACCGCCCGCGTCCCGAGACGACCGGGATCTACTGCCGCCGGGCGCTGGGTGAACTCGTGCAGGCAGGCCACATCGCCGAGGTGGAACATTTTCTACCCGATGCCCTCGACCGGATCCCTCCGAACCGGTTCGACCTGTTCTTGTTCGTGGATGACGGACTGATTACCGAGATTCCAGACAATCTGCGACCCGCCGCGTGGTGGGCGATCGATACCCATCTCGGGTTTGAGCGCTGCCTTCAGATTGCACGTCAGGCCGATTTCACATTTGCGGCGCAGCGGCGGGGAGATCACGAACTGCGGGAGGCGGGAGTCGCCCAGTCGACGTGGCTGCCGCTGGCCTGCGACCCGCAGATCCATCGTCGGCACCTCGTGTCCAAGCTCTTCGACGTGGTCTTCATCGGGAACGTCTTTCCCGGCCCGCGGCAGGAACTGGTTGCGCGGCTGCAGCATGAGTACCCGGGCATGTACGTGGGGCAGCAGTATTTCGAGGAGATGGCAGAGGTCTATTCCGCCAGCCACTGCGTGTTCAACCGCAGCATCGCCGACGATGTCAACATGCGAGTGTTCGAAGGACTGTGCAGCGGATCCCTCGTCGTGACCAACGCGCTGCCGGAGAGCGGACAGGACGAGTTGTTCGGGGATGGCGGTTGCCTCGCCACGTATGCCGATGCCGACGAACTGCTGGACAAACTCCACTTCTATCTGAGTCATCCCGAGGAGCGCGAACGTGTGGCTGCCGCTGGTCGCGAGTGCGTGCTGGCCACACATACTTATCGTCATCGCATGGAGACGCTGCTGCAGTGCGTCCGCGGCTGGCAGGACACGCCGAAACGTTCAACGCCCGCCAGCAATGGACGTAACGTCTCCAAATCCACCACTTATTACGAGCACACACGGCCCGAGGTGCGGCGGCTGGTTCCTCCGTCTGCTGCTCGTATTCTGGACATCGGCTGCGGATCCGGCGGCCTGGGCGCGGCACTCAAAGCGGAACGGAGTTGTGAAGTGGTCGGCGTCGAACTCTGTGCCGGCCCGGCGGAAGCGGCCCGCTGTCGACTCGATGACGTGATCGTCGGCAACATCGAGGATGCGTCGCTCGCTGTTCCCAACGAGTCGTTCGATGCGATCGTCTGTGCCGACGTCATTGAGCACATGCGAGAACCCGCCGATGTCCTCAACCGGATCAAGCGTTGGCTGAGGCCCGAGGGGACACTCATCGCCAGCATCCCCAATGTCCGGCATCATACAGTCGTCCAGTCGCTGCTCGCCGGCAACTTTACCTATGAATCGGCAGGCCTCCTCGACAGTGACCATGTCCGGTTCTTTACCCGTCGTGAAATTGAAAAGCTTCTGTTCCGCGCGGGATTTGAAATCGAAGAACTGCAGGTCGTTCCCGGTCCTGGCTATGCCGAATGGGAATCTCAAGGT
>JANNSB010000642.1:0-1749 GCA_031402175.1 Planctomycetaceae bacterium | reverse complement strand
TCCTTCTTCTTCTTCTGGTCGGCGGCGGCGAGTTTCTGGCCAGCAGCCCGAGGCTGAATTCTTGCGAATTCAGCGACGGAACGACGGCCGGGGAAGGCTGGGCTACGGGGTCAGCACTTCGATGGTGTGGAGCCAGGCGGCACAGCGGTCGGGCCAGGTGGCCGAGGCTGAGCCGGGGTGGCATGTTTTTGGTGTCTGACCCCATCCCGGATGCTCTTAAGCATCCGGGATGGTGGCGCGAGTGGGATCCTCGCCGTGAGGCGATCGTCGGTCGGCGTTGCTTGGCGGCGGATTGAGGATGCGCGTCTGTCCGCGGCACCATCCGAGCGCGCCACCATCCGGGACGCTAAAGAGCGGCCCGGATGGGAGATTGCGGCGAATAGGGGCCAGAGGGGCGAGACTCGCATCCCCTCAGCCGTTCCCCACGCCCTACGCTTCAAGCCCCAAGCCTCACAGACGGGTGGCCTGTTTTGGGTGCCATGCCTGCATCGTGGAGCAGGGCAGGCATGCCGGGCACGGGGATGGGGCTCGATGTCGGAGACTCTGTCGCCCCTCACGGGACTTTCGCTTGCTTTCGGCCTTAGTGGGAGAGAGCGTTACGCGATTCTGGCTTGACCGTACGACGCTGTCGCCGATAAAAGGATTAGGAATACTGGAAAGGAAAACCTGTATGTCAACATGGCTCAAGTGCACCGTCGCGAATGGAATGTTCAGCGACGAATACACCGTCATCGTGCGCACTCGAAATGGCGAAACGGTCTCGGTCTTCGTTCCTAAAGATTCGACGCAACAGGCAGAGGGCAGAGTGAAAGTTCGGGTGACTGAATGCCAGGGTCATTCGTTTGCTTTGCTTCCCGACGAACATCAGTCCGTCATCGACGTCGATGCTTCCGACCTGCAGCCCGCATGATCCTGTCGAATGTCAGCATTCATGAGGCCATTGACAAGGCGTGGCTGAGAATCGCACCCGAGCCCGCTCCGCGCTCGAAGACGCAAGGCGGGCCGAAATGCCCGTTTCAAACCAGCGCCGTGGATCTCCGTCTCGGATCAGAGATCGCCTTCTTCAGGGAAGGAATCCCTGCTCAGATCGACTTGCGCAAGGGGGACTTCAACACGATGTTCGGGCCGCTTTCCGAGACGCGCATCCTCACCGAAGACCAGCCGTTTGTCCTGCGCCCCAACAAACTCGTGCTCGGCAAGACAATGGAACACGTTGAATTGCCGTTGCAGCAGGACGGTGCCGTTTCGCTAGCGGCACGTGTTGAAGGCAAAAGCTCTTATGCGCGGTGCGGCCTGCTGGTGCATTTTACCGCTCCCACGATTCACGCCGGCTTTGCCGGGACGATTACCCTCGAACTGATTAATCTTGGACCACTCGACATCGCGCTGTACCCCCAGATGCCGATCTGCCAATTGATCATCGAGCAGGTGCATGGCGTGCCATTCCGCAACGACAGCCAGTTTCAGAATCAGAACAAACCTGGCGGCGGCAAGGTCTAGGCCAACGCTCAATCAGCCCGAGAGTGGCTCGGTTTGCCGTGCAGTGCAAACTGGGTCGACAAAGTCGATGGGAGGTCGCAAGTCGGTACGTCGGGGTGGCATGTTCGCGGGTGCCATGCCTGCATCGCGGAGATCGCGAAGCAGGGCAGGCATGCCGGGCGCGGGGATGGGCCTCGATGTCGGAGACTCTGTCGCCCCTTTCGGGGCTTGCGCTGGTTGTGTGTTCGCGAACCCAGGACTTGCGTCCTG
>JANNSB010000641.1:0-15225 GCA_031402175.1 Planctomycetaceae bacterium | reverse complement strand
GGCTGAAGAACAACCGCCGCCTCGTCACCCGTTGGGAATACTACCCCCATCTCTTCGAAGGCTTCTTCCACCTGGCCTGCCTCATGCTGCTGTTAAAATGGTTTTGAAACTACCTCATGCTTCTTCGCGAAATATCGGTGAGTCTGGCCTTGAAATGTCTTGTAATGCCACACCAGTTCGTTAACGACGTTTTTCCGGCCGAACACTTCATCCAACGCGAGCCGAATTAGCGCGTTCACGCGCCAGTCGCAGTGCACATAGATGCTGCCGTCCTCGGCGAGCAGGTCGCGCATCAGGATCAGGCGCTCGTAGATCATGCTGATGAACGAGTCGGCCCCCTTGCCCCAGGTGTCGCGGTAAGCGATCTCTTCCAGAATGTTCGGCTTCTTTATGAACGTCTCGTCCCCGATCTCGATGTCCATCGAGAAGTCGGCCCCCACGTCGAACGGCGGGTCGATGTAGATCAGCTTGATGCCCCCCTGCGCCTCGATCTCCTCCCGCAACGGCCCGTTCTTGAGCGACGAGAGCACCAGCTTGTTGTCCCCCCAGATGAGCTTGTTCGTCCAGCCGGTCAACTGCCGGCCGCGCTCGTCCATGTTGAACAAGAGCTGCTGCGCCGGCGCGTCGCTACCGCTTACTGTCGTGCGCGGCTCTTGGCGCGGCTCGTCCACCTGCTCGATCACCTGAAACGGCAGCACGACGTTCGTGACTTCGCTGGTCTTGCCGTTCCAGACGAGTTCGACCTCGCGCTTGTCCTCGAAGATCAGAAAGCGGTACCTGTCGGGCAGCGGCCGATTCGCCTCGAGACAGCGAATGATTTCCTGCTTTTCGGCGTCGGAGAGGTGCATCAAGTCGGCTCGCTGAAAGAGGGAGGCCGGATGGTACGGGGGGAAGGCTCGACATGCCAGTTAGCGACCCAAGAGCCGCGCACGCTAGTAAGCGGTGCACTCGACGCGCGGTTCCGCTTACTGCCGTGCGCGGCTCAGACGAGACCCAGATCTTCATACAACTGCGAAAGAAACTCGCGCATGCGGCGTTGGTGGGCGGGCTCGCCGGGGGCGGTGTTGAAGGCGACGGCCACGACCAGTTCGTGCTCGGGATCGGCGAACGCGATCGATGTTTGTGCGCCGCCGTGCCCGAATGTTCGCGGCGAGCAGTGGCGGCCGAATCCGTAGGGGACCGTTTCGCGGCCATAGCGGTTCGAGTCGCAGATGACGCCGAGTCCGAAATCGATGATGTGCCGAAATGTTTCGTCGAATCGACCGGCGCGGTGGCGGTCCGTCATGTCTGCAACGGTGGCGGGTGCAAGGAGCTTCACGCCGCCGGCTTCACCGTGGTGGAGCAGCATCTCGTAGAACTTCGCGAGTTCGCGAATCGGGCCGTGAAAGCTCGCTCCGGGAGATGGGAAGGCCGTGTTGTCGACCGGGGCGAGTTCGAGTCCGTGTGGAGTGCGGATGTAGAGGGGTGCGTCGGATGCTGTGTGCGGGAGACCGTTGACGGAGCAGTTCTGCATGCCGAGCGGCGCGTACCAGTCGTCACGAATGATGTCGGCGTAGGTGCGTCCGTCGACAATCTGCAGGACTTCACCCAGGATGAACCACGACCGGACCGGTTCGTAGGCGGCTTGAGTTTCGACGTTCCAACCCTGACGCAGCGGCGTGCGGCAGATAGTCGTGACAATGTCGTCCCACGCGGCCGGTGCTGATGCCAATGCGGTTGAGAATTCTTCGGTGGGCGCGGGCGCCAGTGAGACCGTGTGCATCAGCAGGTGTCGCAGCGTGATGTGGTCCTTGCCCCCGGCCGCGTATAGCGGGATGAACTCTGCGACCCGCTGATCGAGCGCGATGCGGCCTTGCTCGCAACACTTGAGGACCGCGGCCGCCGTGAGCGGTTTGCCGGCCGACCTCCAGGGAAGCCGGTGCTGGGGAGTGAGCGGCCGACCGGGCGTTGCGTCTCCGACGGCGTCGTCGATGACGACTTCACCACGTCGGCTGACGTAGACCTGTGCAGCGAGGTGCAGCCGGCTGTCGATCCCCTGCTGGAGCAGTTCGCACGCTCGCGGCGCGGCGGACAGGCATGTGAAGTCGGCCATTGTCGTCATCATCAAACAGCAAGAGGCCGCCACCCTCGATCGGGCAGCAGCCTCTACGGTCTGGGTGATCGGTCCTTCATGGCCGATTAAAACTCTTCGTCTTCGTCATCGAAGTCATCGTCATCATATTCATCTTCATCGTCCTCGTCATCGAAATCATCTTCATCTTCGAAGTCGTCCTCGAAGTCGTCTTCGAAATCATCTTCTTCCTCTTCGAGTTCTTCCTCTTCGAATTCGTCGTCCTCGTCGTCGTCGAACTCTTCTTCTTCAAACTCTTCGGTCTCTTCTTCCTCCGAGACAGGTTGAAGCAGTGAGCCGAAGGGATCGTCGACCTCTTGGCCGAATGTCAACCACGAGTGTGGGGCGATGCTGGTAATCATGCGTGCAATCCTCTGCAGTCTTTGCGATCCTGGGTGCCATCGCCCGTGTTCTGCGAGGCGAAAGTCCGCCGGTTCTTATCTATTCCAAACGGTAAAGTTGCGGATCAGTTATTGCATTTTCCAGGCAATGTCAAGCGGCCAATCCGCAAAGGTTTGCGAACTTGCGGGAAAGATCGCAGGATATCCATCGGCCGGGGTTCCATCGATCCATGAATCTCTCTGGCCACGAGCCGAAAACAGGTTTAAATCCACACGTTTCAATTCTCCCCAGTTCAACGAAAACAGACGGCCAACGCCCGCACGATGATGCACACCACGCCGAAATCAAGTGTAATCTCCGGTATCCGATGGTGCGTGCTGGGAGCGATGTTGTGGGGATCGCTGCTAATGTCTTCACTCGCGTACGCACAGCCCACGGACGCAAACTATGACGAGAATCTCGTGACCCAATTCGAGTTGCCGGATCCGCTCGTGATGTCGGACGGCACTGCTGTTACATCCGCGGAGCAATGGCAAACCGATCGGCGACCGGAGTTGCTTGAGCTGTTTCGTGCACAGGTCTACGGCCGAGCGCCCGCTCTCGACTCCTTGCCGATCGAGTGTCAAGTGATGGCGACGGATCCGCACGCTCTCGATGGCACTGCCGTTCGCAAGGAATTGGAGATCCGCATTGGCGAGAGCGACCAGTGCCTTGTGATGACAATGCTGCTCTATGTTCCCAAGGGAGGGCCGTCTCCCGTATTTCTGGGACTCAATTTCGGAGGCAACCATACGGTCGATGACGATCCGACGATCACACTCAACTCGAACTGGATGAGGAACAATCCCGAAAATGGTTTCGTCGATAATCGTGCCACCGAGGCCTCGCGCGGAGTGGCCGCGGAGCAATGGCAGGTCCGCCGGATCGTCGAACGCGGCTATGCATTGGCCACGATCTACTACGGGGACATCGACCCAGACTTCGACGACGGCTTCGAGAACGGTATTCATGGCCTGTTCCGCACGCCGACCTCGACGGGGCTGGCCCCGGACGAATGGGGTTCGATCGCCGCGTGGGCCTGGGGGCTGAGCAGGGCTCTCGACTACCTGGAAAACGATCCCGATGTGGACCCGAGGCGAGTGGCATTGATCGGGCATTCGCGACTGGGCAAGACTGCACTCTGGGCGGGAGCTGAAGACGAACGCTTCGCCCTGGTGGTTTCCAACAACTCAGGCTGCGGCGGGGCAGCTCTCAGCCGGCGGCAATTTGGTGAGACTGTCGAGCGAATCAACACGTCGTTTCCGCACTGGTTCTGCGACAACTTCCTCGAGTACAACGCAAACGAAAATGCCTGCCCCGTTGATCAACACGAACTGATCGCACTCATCGCCCCTCGGCCTGTCTACGTGGCCAGCGCGGAGGAGGATCAGTGGGCCGACCCGCGCGGCGAGTTTCTGTCATGTGCATACGCCGACCCGGTCTATCGACTGCTGGGGACCGACGGCTTGGGGGTCGGAAATCCGGAGTTTCCGCCCATCGATGTGCCTATCAGCGCGGGAACAATCGGTTATCACATACGGTCCGGGGAACACGATGTCACAGCCTACGACTGGGAACAGTACCTCGACTTCGCGGACCTCCATCTGCGCTGAACTCAATCGCAACGGTCTGTGAATTCACCTTCGACCTTCCCAGCATTCGACCTCCCGGCCCAATGAGCACGATCGTGGCATCCGCTCCCGACTTGCAGGAGAAGCTGGGCCAGATGCGGAGCGGGCTGATGAAGGTGATCCGGGGAAAGCCAGACAGCATCGATCTGCTCCTCATCGCACTGCTCGCCGAAGGATCGGTGCTGATGGAAGACGTGCCCGGCGTCGGCAAAACCACGCTGGCCAAGGCGCTGTCCCGCTCGCTCGCCACCGAGTTTCGCCGCGTGCAGTTCACGCCGGATCTGTTGCCGTCGGACATTCTCGGCGCCTCAATCTACAACCCGACGGATGGGAGCTTCAGTTTTCGCAAGGGGCCGATCTTCTGCAGCATCCTGCTGGCGGACGAGATCAATCGCGCTTCCCCGCGAACGCAGTCGGCGCTGCTGGAGGCGATGAGTGAAGGTCAGGCGACGATCGAAGGCCAGCGGCATGTGCTCCCCAGCCCTTTCCTGGTATTGGCCACTCAGAATCCCGTCGACTTTCATGGCACGTATCCGTTGCCCGAGGCGCAATTGGACCGGTTTCTGATTCAGCTCAATCTCGGTTACCCCGACCTGGAGACCGAGATCGCGATCGTTTACGACCAGGCGAACGACCGGCCCATCGATCACGTCGAGCAGGTCTTTACGATCGATGAAGTGCTGATGGCACAGCAGCTCGTCAAGCAGGTACACGTTGAGCGTTCGATTGCGGCCTACCTGGTCGAGATCGCACAGAAGACCCGCAAGCATCCCGAGCTACGGCTCGGCGTCAGTCCCCGCGGCACGCTGATGTTCTTTCGCGCCGTGCAGGGGGCGGCCTTCATCGATGGACGCGACTACGCGACGCCCGATGACGTGCAAAGAGTTGCGGTCGCGGTGCTCGCCCATCGCATCATCCTCACTTCCAAGGCGAAGTACGGCAACGCAACCAAAGAGCATGTGATTCAGGAGATCGTCAAGCAGACGCGAGTCCCCGTGTGAACGGTGGGCTTTCACTCGTCGATGGTGATCAGAACGCCTGCACGGTAGGGGGCGAGAAGCCGACAATGTTCGGCGCGCCCATTGACGGTCCGCCGGAAGGAGGCAGGGCCATTGAGGTCGGGCCATATGCCGCTCCATACGGCGTCGGTCCATACGCCGGGGCAGGCATGTATCCTCCCGCCGCCTGCGGATAGGGAAGGTTTGACGGAGCCGGATACGAAATCGGAGACGTGGCCGGATAGCCCGCCGGCAACATCATCGGCTGACTGAATTGCGTTGTGGGAATGGTCGCACCTGCCGCCCACGATCCGGAGATCGGGGTCGACTGAATGGTCGTTCCATCGGCCGAGAAGAACTGTCCAGACGGAACCATCGTGGTGGGAATCGGCGCTCCCAACTGCACCGGCTGCGACGACGGATCAATCGGCAACGGCGTGCCATAAGGCACCGACGCGCTCGGGACTCCGCTGTACGCGGGAACTGTCGTGATCGGTCCCGTTGTGATCTGGCCGGGATTGATCATGGGCGATGCCTGCATCATCGGCGCCGGCGAATAGGCACCCATCTGCATCGGCTGCATCATACCGTATCCGGGTGGAAACTGTTGATAGGCCATGCCGCCGGCGAAAGGGCTGCGGGCGGCGAGGCCGCGGCGTCCCATGCCCGGTCCAGCCATCACCGGTCCGCCGTATAAGGCGGGGTCGTTGTACGGCATTTGTTGGGCCATCTGCAGGCCAGGCGAATATCCCTGCGGATAATTCATGTACGCCAACTCGGACTGCACACCCGACTGCAATGGATTGAGCGCGAGAGACCGCTGATACATTGCCGCCGCTTCCCGGCCGCGACCGCCTCGTGCATAGATGCGACCCAGGTGTGCCGTCGCTCGCGGATGACGAGGATCAATCCGCAAAGCCTGATGAGCCGACTCTTCAGCAGCTATCAGGTTCCCCTGCTGCTGCATCAGCCACGACATCTCGAGATGCGATTCCGGAATATAGGGCTGTGTTTCCACCCACGTCTGCACAAGCTGTTGCGATTCCGTCTGACGGCCCTGCGAGTTCATCAAGCTGGCCAACCCGTGATAGGACGGCTGATGCGAAGGATCGAGCAGCAAGGCATGGCGGTACATCTCCTCGGAAGCCATGGTGTCGCCGGCCTGGGACATCGAGGCCGCGAGGTTGTAGGCGTAGTCGGCACTGTAGGGGCGGTCCATGAGGGCCTTCTCGAACTCCATGCGGGCGGCCATATAGTTGCCCCGTCGGTAATAGCCTTTGCCCGATTCGTTCATCACATAGGCGTTCATCGGACGGCAGCCGCAAAGAGTCGCCGCCAGAGCCACCCAGGTAATACCCATCATGCCCAGAATCCAACGGCCCAGTGTCCGCCTGGTGGGAGCCGCGGAGAACGGATTTGCGTGCGGATAGACAAGCGGCATGGATTCGGTGCTCGGCTGATTCATGACTGTCATCGGGGCCTCGAAATGTTCCGGCGTGCGACGATGTTCAAATCGGCGGCCTGCACCGTTGGCGGGGCAAGCCATCGAATCGGATGGAACCTGATAGGGACCGGGCCGGCCTCTTGAGGCACGGATACCGGTGGCGAAAGTCGTGATGGGAATAGTGAGAAGTGCAGTGAGAGGAGGGGCGGGAACCTATCAGCGTCCGCGGGGCGGAGCAATACGAGTCGGCCTCGTGGATGACGGGTCCGCGCATCCCGTCGCAAGAAATTCAGTCAAACTGACTGTTTCCAGTAGTTTTCCGGGAAAATCACCGTCGAACCGGGCGAGTGCGATCGGCGAAACTTGCCGCAGGCTACTGAGTGATCCCGCGAGTGAGGGCCATGAAGGCGTCTTCGAGCGTTTGCGTTTTTCCCGTGAATTCGACCACCGGGAAGCCGTTCTCGATCATCGATTTCAGCAGCAGGTACTGGGCCTCGGCATCCCCCTCGAAGGTGAAGGCGATCTGCAGCGGGCCGGCGGCGACCTCCGAGACGAAAGGCTGTTCCATCAGCCAGCGTTCGACCTCCTCGGTCCCTTTCAGCAGCCGCACCGCGAGCAGGACGCCGGTGTGTGCTGTTCCATCGGACTTCTTGCGACGCTGGGACTGAATCTCTTCGATGGTGCCGCTGGCGAGGATCTGGCCCGCCTCTATGATGCAGGTCGAATCGCAGATCTCCCCCAATTCCGTGAGGATGTGGGAACTGATGAGCACCGTTTTTTTCATCTCCTGTGCGAGCAGCTTAATGAGTTCGCGCAGCTCGACGCGGGCCCGTGGGTCGAGGCCGGCGGCAGGCTCGTCCAGGATCAGCACTTGCGGATCGTGAATCAGCGTGCGGCCCAGACCCAGACGCTGCGACATGCCCTTCGAAAGAGTGTCGATCGGCTTCTCGGCAAGCTTGCGCAGTTCGGTGAAGACCAGCACGCGATCGATGGCATCACGCCGGGCTTGACCGCGAAACCCATAGGCCCTCGCGAAAAAGTCGAGGTACTCGACGACGTTCATGTTCGAGTACTTGCCGAACGCATCGGGCATGAAGCCCAGCACACGGCGGACCTTGTCGGGTTCGTTGACGACGGAGGATCCGCAGATGAACGCATCCCCCCACGTCGGATTGTCGAGTGTCGCGAGAACCCGCATCGTCGTCGTCTTGCCCGCGCCATTCGGGCCGATGAAACCCATCACCTGGCCGGGGTACGCCTTGAACGACACGTCATGCACGGCCTTAAGCTGACCGAAATAGCGATAAAGCCGGCGCACTTCGAGAGCCGGCTCTCCCGATTTTTCCGGCGGAGCCGCAGGGGCCTCGAAGGCGACCGTTACATCTTCAGGTGGTTGCGTCATACGATTCAATACCGTGCAAACAAGACGTGCAGGCTGGCTTCGTCGCTGGTCCCTTCGATGCCGATATCGCAGCCGGGAGCTTCGGCAACGATAGCAAGATAGGAACTCGCTCCCATTCTCGGTCCGTCGCGAGTGATGTTGAGCTGGCTCACCAGCCGCTCCGTGAGTCCCTCTTGAAATGACGCCTGCACCGCTTGCGAATCGTAACCTCCGTAGGGCCCGTACGACGGACCAGAGCTGTAACTGTAGTCGTCGTATTGCATCGTAACCGGTGCATTGGGAGGCAATGCGGGAGAGTTCACTCTCAGCATTTGACTTAAGTTCGCATAGTCGGTTTCGTCAGCTTCGGTCAACTCTGACGAGCCGCCGGCCGGGACGTCAGTGCCGAAATAGAATTTTCCGTTGTCATCACTCACGAGAATTGCCTCGAGATCCCATTCGAGTCCGTTCGTCGCGCGGAGTCCGTCCCCCTCGGGAGCGAAATCGACGCGCCCGCGTTCATCGCGATGCGTCATGGTGACGAACTGCGTACGCGTGCGGGACTTGAGCCAGCCGGACTCGAAGTGCTGGGTCGAGGTCCAATCGACCTGTCCCGGATCCATGTCGGAGGTGGGCCAGATCGTAAAGACGGCCGTTTCGGGGCTGAACTCGAGTCCATTCCTCGGCGCCATCCCAGCGAAGTACGAAACACGCGTCACGCACATCGCCTCGTTGGAGCGCTGGTCGAGATAGGTCACGCTCCGCATGCGGGTCCGCACTCCGAATCCATGCGACACCATCGAGTAACCCAGCAGCAGGAAGCTGGTGACGAACGCAATCAGCGGAATCGTGATGACCAGCAGCTGCAATCGCGACTTCTTCCACAACCAGAAGTAGTTCACCGGACCGATGACGATCGTGAAGAGTGTGATCAGCACCAGGAACGACATCACCGGCACGCTCTTGATGCTGGGAATCAGAAAATGCAGAAACTCGTCATGAGGCACGGTGGACGCCAAGCCCGTCCGCTGCGGCCATGTGAGCCTGCGGACATTCGACAGGCTGCGAAGCAGGTCTTCCCAGAGAGCAATATCTGATGCGGCAAATGCGTGATCTCCCATGGCGACCACCAGGCCGTGCATCACTTCGCGGAGGTAATAACGCGCGGGGATTCCGGAGTGGACAGCGGAATCGGGTTGAATCCACTCCGGGCTGGCGGAAGCACGGGTGTCAAGTTTGAGAACGTCGTCGAGCCGGGTGTAGTCCTGCGGATCCTCGCGGATTCCCTCGACATCGTGGACGATCAGATTGCCGCCGGAGTCGACCCATTCCAGCAGGGCCGCGCGCTCGCTGTTGCTCAGCGATTCCAGTGTTGCCAGCGAGATTGCCACCAGATCGAGGCCCGTGTAGTCGATCCAGGTCTCCGGCAACAGCGAAGGTTCAATGAGTTGATTGTCCTCGGTTGAGGGTCCATAGCTCGTGCCAGCTCCGTAATGGCTGTTCTGATACGCGGTCTCGAACACATCGAGCACGTCGTTCCCGCTCGAGATCGCCAGCAACGAGGGACGCGGTGCGTCGTACCGGGCGGCGTTGGGCAGCGAGACGCTTCGATTCAGGGACTCGATGAGTTCGCCGTCGACATAAACCGAGAGTTGGCCCCCCGTGGCCGTGGATACGACCGGTATGGACAGCGTCGTCTTGACGGTGGCGTTCTGGGCGATCGTGATGCTCTTTTCGCACTCCGGCAGACCGGGCGAATTGCCGTGGAACTGCAGCGTGATCGTGCGCTCGACCGTGTTGTTCTGAATGGCGATACGGATCGGAAAGTATCCCCCCCAGCCGCACCCGCACCATTCGGTGCTAGACGTCACCACCAGATCCGCCCCGCGATTGACCACCTCATCGCCGGCGGCGCGGACGACTTCCCAGGGGACCAGGAGCAGGCTCGCGACCAGACACAGGCAGGCAAGGCGTCGCATCGGCTTCAATCGCTGGAGGGCGTGGGGATTGTTCAAGAATCAGACCTCGACATCGGCAGGCACCTCGCGCCCCACATCGGGCACTTGTTCCAGGAGATAATCGACCATCTTGATCGGCGTCCAGCCTTCGAGCCGAGCGGCATAGTCCAGGATCAAGCGGTGACCCAACACGCTGCGGGCGACGCGCTTCACTTCGTCGAATCCGACGTTGGGCTTTCCCTTGATCAAGGCGCTGGCCCGTGAAGTTCCCGCCAGCGCGATGGCGGCACGCGGCGACGCTCCGAACTTGACGAACTCCCGGCATTTCGGCGGAGACTCGCCTCGTGAGGGATGCGTCGCGCTGACCAAGCGGGCAATGTAGTTCGCCACCGCGACCGGCAAGTGGACCCGGTCGACCTGATTGAAGAGGTTATCGAGTTCTTCGCGGCTCATTACGGTTTGTAACTCGGGAGGACGACCATGTCTGCGGGTCGTGATAATCTGCTCCAGAGTTTCGCTGGTGACTCCATCGACCTGAATCTTGAACATGAAGCGGTCGAGCTGTGCCTCGGGAAGCGGATAGGTACCTTCCAGCTCAATCGGGTTCTGCGTCGCGAGCACAAAGAACGGCTGAGGCAGGATGTGCGTTTCACCCATCACCGTCGCCCGGTGTTCCTGCATCGCTTCGAGCAGTGCCGACTGAGTCTTGGGCGTCGCGCGGTTTATTTCGTCCGCCAGCAGCAGGTTGGCGAAGATCGGCCCCTTGTGAAACACGAGCCGCCGCGAGCCGCCGACATCTTCCAGAATCGGAGAACCGACGATGTCGCCAGGCAGCAGGTCGGGAGTGAACTGCACGCGGCGGAAGTGCAGCCCCAACAGAGCCGACACTGCCTTGACCAGTTCGGTCTTGCCGAGTCCGGGCAGACCTTCGAGCAGCATATGGCCCCGGGCGAGGATGCAGGTGACTGCCAGGTCAATGAGCGCGGGCTGTCCCAGAATGGCTCGGCCCAGGCCGTCCGTCAACTTCTGAATCTGTTCGCGCGCTTCCGCGACTTCCTGAGGAGTCAGGAGCCGAGCCTCTCGCGAATCCGCCACGGCCACGCTCAAAGTGTCGTTCAATGCACTCACTCCCCCCGATGTTTGTTATGCCGCCAGTGATTCTAAGCAGGCCGATGGCGGCAGGGAACCACACGCGGGGAATCACGATTCCCGGCCAGTCCTGCCACAAGCACGCGTCACTTGCGGACAGACACTCCGCGCTCGCCGAGAAACTGTTTCGTCTGCCCAATCGTGTATTCGCCGTAGTGAAAGATGCTGGCCGCGAGAGCCGCGCTGGCGTGTCCCGAAGTGACCGCCTCGCATAAATGTGCCGGCGATCCGGCACCGCCGCTGGCCACCACGGGGATTTCAACCGCTTCGGCGACTGCCCTAGTGATTTCGATGTCATAACCGTCCTTGGTGCCGTCGGCATCCATGCTGGTGAGGACGATTTCACCCGCCCCCAACCGCTCGACTTCGAGAGCCCAGGCGACGGCGTCCAGTCCGGTCGGCATGCGGCCTCCGTTGATGTGGACATCCCAGTAGACTTCCCGTGGCCGCGGATCCATCGCCTCGAACTTGCGCGCGAACGAGCCGGTGGTCGGTGCGGGGCGAGGACGCACTCTGAGATCCTCCGACACTTTCTGAGCGGGCGCGTAGTCGCTTACCGGGCCGGTGACGGCGACCCGCTTGGGATCGATGTTCACGACGATGCACTGGCTGCCGAACTTGAGCGCGGCCTGCCGCACGAACTCCGGGTCTCGCACCGCAGCCGAGTTGATCGACACCTTGTCGCAGCCGGCGAGCAGCAAGCGGCGGATGTCTTCCAGTGTGCGGATGCCGCCGCCGACCGTCAACGGCATGAAGATGACCTCGCTCGTCCGCCGGACAACATCAATGATGATGTCGCGCTGTTCGTGGCTGGCGGTGATGTCGAGAAAGACAAGTTCGTCCGCCCCTTCCTGCTCATACCGGCTGGCCACGTCGACGGGATCCCCCGCGTCGCGAAGGTTGAGGAAGTTCACTCCCTTCACGACCCGACCGGCATGCACGTCCAGACAGGGAATGATGCGTTTGGCAAGCATGGCTGGGAAAGGAGATTGGGGTTCGGAATTGCGGAGGAAATCAATGCTGTCTCGGGAAGAGCACGGATCCCAATTCTCTTATCCCGAATGAGAATTGCTACTCCACGCCCAGCGCTTTCCAGTCGGTGTCGCGCAGCCGGCCCTGACCGGCGGCGGATTTCAGCTTGTTCACCACGAAGTGCTTGTGATTCGCCACCGCCTGCTCGGTGATCCCCAGCTTCTCGGCCACGCTCTTGTTCGACAGGCCGCGCACGAGCAGCAGTTCGGTGCATTTGAGGCGTTCGAGTTCGCCCGCCTTCTTCCAGGTGCGAATCAGTTCCTGCAGGCAAATGGCGAGTAATGATTCCTCGGTGCCGTGCCGTTCTCGGCTGCGGGCCATGCTCGAGGCGACTCGCGAGCGGCCCGCAAGTTGCGAGGTCGAGCCGTCTGAAGCAGCCCCATCCAACGACAGCGTCGGCCTGCGTCCCGTGCGGCGCAAATGGTCTATGATCTTGCGGGCGCAGATCGTGAACAGAAATCCCTCCAGCGGCGTCTGGTCGGGATCGTAGTGCGGCAGGCTGATGAGAAAACCCACGAACGTTTCCTGCACCACGTCCTCGGCATCGGCCGACTTGCGCAAGCGCGACTTGGCGAAGGCCATCAGGCGACCCTCGAACCGCTCGATGCACACCTTCCACGCCTGCTGATCCCCCGCACGAATCTGCTCGACGAGCCGGGCTTCGGTGGTGGTCGCGGCGACGGGCATGGGGAAGACGAGGGGTCAGGAATCAGGGTTCAGCGTCGACCGTTCACGAGATTGCATCCAACACGAGTCCGAACACTACGAGTCTAACTTGACGCCTAACGAAGCGGTGAGTGGAAGGACGAATTTCAGTGATTGTTCCCATGACTTCCAATTCCTGACTCCTGACTCCTGACCACTGACCCCTCCACTGTAAGCATCGTCTTCGACAACTCCAGCAGATACGTTAGTTCTTCGACGCAGGCGTTGATCGAGATGACGGCTTGTTTGAAGTTGGTGTGCTCCGAGGCGACTTGAACCTGTTTGGCGAATTCGTCGTTGGCCTTCTTCAGACGGCCAAGTTTCTTGGTGAGCATCTTGAAGTAACTCGCGGGGTCATGCACCTGTGTTTCCAGTGCGCGGGCGGCGTCGAACACCGTCCGCACAATCCCCTGCAGGTCCGGATAGTCATCAATCTCTTCCGAATGCTTGACGAACGTCCGCACCATCCAGGCGTGCGACATCACCTGCTGGCAGCGGGCGATCACTTCGTCCAATGTGCCAACGCGAGACATGGGTTGAGGTTCACGGGATAAGGGATCGGATTCAGATTTCGCGCCGCCCAGTATAGCAGAACGGAGAGTTTGTCATTTGTCATTCATATGTAGCTGAATTCGTAAGAACTCAGGCGGATCGAAGTCGCTCGCAGTGCCGCTGAGTTTTTGCAAACTCAGCGACAGCCAGTCATGTCTATTCAGTTGCGACTTCCGCAATGTCGGCGATAGCCTGCGGACTGCAATCCACGTACCCGCACCCTCGAAGGCTTCATTCATGTCCACTGCAACCGCTGGCCCCGCGTGGCTGGCCGATCTCATCAAATACGACACTCCCACCGTCTGCAACGTCGTTGAACTCTGGGATTTGCGGCCCCGCAGCACCGGCTACATGAACGGCTCGATCCAGGCGTGCTTTCCCGAAATGCCGCCGATGGTCGGGTACGCGATGACGACCACGTTCCGCAGTTACGCCCCGCCGCGAACAGGCGACTCCTACGGCGGCATGAGCCAGCAGGTCGAACTCTTTGCCGAACTCCCCGGCCCTCCGGTGGTCGTGTTTCAGGATCTCGATGAGCCTACAGCTTCGGCCACCTTCGGCGAAGTGATGTGTTCGGTCTACAAAGCCTTCGGAGCCAAGGGACTGATTACATCCGGCGCGGGGCGCGATCTCGATCAGGTGCAGGCGATCGGCTTTCCCGCCTTCACCAATGGCACGATCTGCGCGCATGGCTTCTGTCACTTCCTACACATGAACGTCCCCGTGATGGTCGGCGGCATCTGCATCGAGCCGGGTATGCTGCTGCACGGCGACCGCAACGGCATCACGACCATTCCTCACGAAGTCGCCAGTGAAGTCCCCGATGCCTGCAAGGAACTGATGGCGGCAGAGCAGATCGTCCTCGACTACGTCCGTAGCGGCACAGGCATCACCCCCGCCGGTCTCGACTCCTCCCGCAAGGAGTGCGGCGCGATGATTGCGAAGTTGCGCAAGAGACTGCGCGGCGAATGATGGAGGGGCAATCGGCCCGAGGCACCAGGCACCAGGACGATGATGGAGAGAATGTCATTTGTCACACATTGGTCATTTGGAGGTTGCGGCCTGAATGGCCGCTTCCGTCAGCCCAGGCCGCAGGCCTGGGTACAAGTACGAAGAAGAATCGATGGCCCTGAAAGGGCCATTCACGGCGCGGATGAATCGCATATTCGAATTTCGGATCACCATGCCGACTCCATTGAACGACCCTTTCAGGGTCGTGATTATCATGGCCGGCATTTCCAGGCCTGCGGCCTGGGCTGGTAGAAACGGCCCGATGGGCCGATCAGTTCGCGAAGTTCGAGGACGAGTGCGACAAAGTCGGTCTGGTGGAATCGGACTTTCGGGCCGTGATAGAATCGAATCTTTCACAAGCCTCATTTCCCCAAGCCCCAAGCCTTGCCATGACCCGCCGCTCACAACTGACTCCTCTTCTCGCCCAGTCACTCTGTTGGCTCGTGCTGGCCCTTGCCGGCTGCAGTGGCGGAGACTCCACGGATGAAGCGGAGAACACCACAGGAACGGCTGGCTCAGAGAGCACATCCGGTGGCGGCGAAGCCGTCGAACCCGGTTCGCGCGGCGTCATCGGCTGCTCGCTGCTGACGGGCGAAAACCCGTTCTTCGTCACGATCGGCGACAACATCACCGAGGAAGGAGCCAAGCACGGCTACGACACGACCGTGCTGTTTGCGAACGAAGATGCGACAACGCAGGCAAATCAAGTCAGGGACTTCATTGCAAACGAAGTGGCCGCCATTGTCATCAGTCCTTGCGAGACAAAGGCTATCGTGCCGGTCGTGCAGGAGGCGAACGCTGCGGGCATCCCGGTTTTCACGGTCGATATTCCTTGCCATGAGGAAGGAGCCGAGTTCGTCTGCCAGGTCGCGA
>JANNSB010000640.1:0-1683 GCA_031402175.1 Planctomycetaceae bacterium | reverse complement strand
CGATTCCACTACATCAACTGGCAATGCGCCTTAGTTCCTCGATGATTCCCGGGATCTCCGTCCACGGATCGCCTTCCTCTTCGTATTCGAGCGCGACGTAGCCGCGATAGCCGGCTGCCTTGAGGATCGCCACGATGCGCTCCAGGTCGGCTGACTGCTTCTCGCCGCCGGGGAAGACGCTCACCTTGATCTGAGCATTCACCGCGTACGGAGCGATCCGCGCAAGGTCGGCATACGGATCGGCCGTGTGAAAATTGCCGCTGTCGAAGTTGACGCCGAACCAGGGCGACGGAGCGACCCGTTCCACGATGCCGAGCATGCTGTCGGCTGACGCGGTGATGCCGCCGTGATTCTCGAGCGCCAGCCACACCCCCTTCGTGGCCGCGTACTCCAGCGACTGGTCGATCCCTCGCACACAGCGTTCGATCGCGATCTCTTCCGTGTCGTCGCCTTTCATCTGGCCGGCGAAAATGCGAATCGCCGGTGCACCGAGGACGGCGGCGCGGTCGATCCAGTCACGGGTCATCGCGAGTTGCGTGTCTCGTTCAGTTCCATCCGGATGACAGAAGTCATTGCCGATCGCCGTCCCCGAGATGTCGAGGCCGAGCCGGTGGCATTCGTGTTTGAGTTCGAGCAGGTACTCCGTCGACTCGGGTTGCGCGAAGTAATACCCAGTGAGTTCGGTCGCATCGAGTTCCAGTTCGCTGCAGAAGCGGATGAAATCGAACAGATCCATCGCAGCCGACGAGCTGTCCGCGCCGGTTCGCGACAGCAGGCTGTTGAACGAGTACGCCGCGAGCGAGAGCTTCAAGTGCGCGGGACCAGGCCGTTCGATCGGATCGGCCCCGAACGCCTGGCCTGCCCAGCCAGGTGACAGCGAAGCCGCCCCGATGCCGGCCAACGTCGATTGCAACCAGCGGCGACGAGTATAGTGATTCATCAGTCCTCCTTTTGAAGAGCCATGCTGAATTCTGGCGAATCCAGTTACGGTACGCCACGCCGCCCGTTGAAGGGAACGGACATGTGTGTGCGTCTCGAAAGTCGCTGGATTCTCGTTCTCCCTCTCCCCCACTGGGAAACTCTGAATAGGGACAACGCCCCACCGTGGGGGAGAGCGGCTGTGTTCGCCCCTCACCCTACGCTTACGGCGGCGACCAGCGATCTTCTAGCTCGCTGGATCGCGGGGGGCCGTGGATGCGAATGCCCGGCTGCGGGAAGCCACCGCGGAGTTGTGCAAAGTCGACTTCACCGCTGTTGTACATCCAGCGCGGAAACCGCAAGAAACGGAGAGTCTCAATGCCGTGAAGCAACGGGATCGCTCCTTCTGTAAGAGTCGCTCTGGGAATGACGAGGTGTTCCAGTCGCGGCAGTTGGCAGATCGCTGCGAGCTGTTCATCGTTGAGATCCCACCAGGTCGCATCGATCGCCCGCAAGTTGTCGACGCCCTCGAATTCGACGGTTGGACTGATGTGCCCTTCACGCGTCATCAGCATGAAGTGTTCCAGCACCGGCAGGTCGCGCAACGTCAACGTGCCGCCGAAGCTGGTCGTGAATTCGACCGACTTGAGCGCCGGCATGTCGGCCACGGTCATGTCGGCACTCTCGTAGCTCCTCAGGCTCTCCAGATCCTCGCCGCCGGTGATCGTGCAGCGGGCGATGTTCTGGATGTACATCGTCTGCACG
>JANNSB010000639.1:0-30215 GCA_031402175.1 Planctomycetaceae bacterium | reverse complement strand
CGACAGCGAGAACCCCGTCAGCAGGGCCGGCATCACTGCGGGCAGAATGACTCGCCAGAATGTCTGCAATCGATTCGCTCCCAGACTGGCGGCGGCTTCTTCATTTTCGCGGTCAAGATCTTCCAGGGCCGGTTGCAGCGTGCGGACCACGAACGGCAGGCCGATGAACGTGAGCGCGATTGTGATTCCCAGCGGCGTGTACGCCACCTTGATGCCCATCGGTTCCAGGTACTGGCCGATCCACCCGTTCTTGGAATAGATCGCGGTGAGGGCGATTCCTGAAACGGCAGTAGGAAGCGCAAACGGCAGGTCGACCATCGCGTCGACGAATCGCTTGCCGGGAAACTGATATCTCACCAGTGTCCAGGCGACGATGAAACCGAAGATCGCGTTGATGACTGCGGCGACGAGCGATGTCCCGAACGTCAGCTTGTAAGAAGCGATGACCCGCGGGCTGGAAACGGCCTGCCAGAATTCCTCGCCGCCGAGATTCGCCGATTTGACGAACAGGGCCGACAGCGGAATCAGCACGATCAGGCTGAGATAGGTCAGCGTGTAGCCCATCGTCAGCCCGAATCCGGGTAGGACGCTATGCTTCTTAAATAGGGACATTACCGTTTTCCTCGCTCGTGCGGACACGTCGCGATTAGTTACCTGGTTCGTAGATTGCGTCGAATATGCCGCCGTCGTCGAAGTGCGTCTGCTGCGCTTCGCGCCAACTGCCGAAGACTTCGTCCACGGTGAACCGCTCGATGTCGGCGAACCGCTCCAGATCGGCTGCGTCCGCGTGTTCGGGTTCGGAGGGTCGATAGTAGTGCTTTGCCGCCAGTCGCTGTCCGACCGGCGAATAGAGGTATTCGAGATAGGCCTGAGCGACTTCTAACGTACCATGCGGTTCGGCGTAGCCATCGACGACCGTCACCGGAGGTTCAGCAAAGATGCTCACCGAGGGAACGACGATTTCGAACTTGTCGGCTCCATATTCGTTGAGTGCCAGAAACGCTTCGTTCTCCCAGGTGATGAGCACGTCGCCGAACTCGCGTTCGACGAAAGTCGTGGTCGACCCGCGTGCGCCGGAGTCGAGCACGGGGACGTTCTTGTAGATCGCTGTCACAAGTTCGCGAGCCGATTCGTCGTTTCCACCGGGCTGACGGAGTGCATAGCCCCAGGCAGCCAGGTAGTTCAGTCGCGCGCCACCCGATGTCTTGGGATTCGGAGTGATGACTTCGACGCCCGATTGCGCCAGATCGTCCCAGTCGGTGATATTCTTCGGGTTGCCGGAACGTACGAGAAAGACAATGGTCGTGTTGTACGGACTACTGTTGTGCGGCAGTCGGATCTGCCAATCTTCGGGTATGAGGTCGGTCTGCTCGGCCATCACGTCGAGGTCGTACGCGATGGCGAGCGTGACGACGTCGGCCGAGAGACCTTCCATCACCGAGCGCACCTGTTTGCCGGCCCCGCCGTGCGATTGGTCGATCGTGACCTGCTGGCCCTTCGTTTCCAGCCAGTGTTCCTGAAAGGCCGTGTTGAACTCGGCGTAGAATTCGCGCGTCGGGTCGTAGGAGACATTCAGCAGCGTGATCGAGTCGCTCGCGGAATCTCCGGTGGACCCGCTGCAGCTCGTCAGCAACAAAGGCGTAATAAGCAACAGTGCGGAAAAAAGCGTACGGTGGATCTTCATGGGAGTGAGTGGACGATGAATGTTCGAGTAGGGAGCAGCAGCGCGAAGCGCGACATCAAGTCATTTGAGCGTGATCGCAGGCGAGAAAGGCCGAGAGAGTTGGATCAACAACACTCCGTGGCGATCGTGAAGCTGTGGCAGAGCAGGCGTGAGCGATCTGCCTCCGAAACGCCAAATACAAAGGCACGTCCTTGGTCGGCAGACATCTCAATTCCTTCGAGTGTTGACAGAGACGACTTCGTGACGCCGGGTCGCAATGCGATTGGCACAGAGACCGACGTCTCTTGCGAATAATTAGGCAACCAGCGTGCCAATGAGCTGAACGGGACGAATTTGCGGTCAACAACACGGAGACCGACTCGACGTGGCCAACTCCAGTATATTTAACCGTTGTATTTGATGGATAACATTTGCATTTGATGGATGCGAGCCGTCCAAAGAAGGGCGTCCCGCAACTGATGTCGCGGGACGCCCACTCAACATTCATCCGCCGAACGCAGCAGTCCTGAATTAGAACAAGTTCGGGTCCAGGGTCGCTTCGTCGGCTCCTGCGTTTCGCGTCACCAGAGCCGCGACGATTTGAATCGCCGTGTCCTGGCTCAGGAACTTCACCGAGTTGTCGCCGAAGAGCACGTTGAGCCCCGCGGTATGGAACCCATAGGGTTGGCTCGAGCCTTCGGTGCCGTACGGCGCCGGGAAGCCCGTCGTCGAATATGCCTCGGCCGCATGGTTGTAGCCATTCGCGCGGTTGAGGAACGCACCCGGGATCGTCGCTCCATCCTTGCTTGAACCAGCGAACAGGATGTCCGACGCAGGCCGGCACCATCCGCCAGCATTCGTGTGGGCCGTCATCAGATTGCTGCTCACCTGCACCTTGTTGCGATAGACGAACGGCCGCCCGCCCGATTCCCAGATGGCGATCGTGTTCGACAATCCATCGGTAATGTCGCCGAACTGCAGGGCCGAATTCTTCGGCAACATGCCGTTGGTAATCGTCGACCCGCTGGTGGTGACGGAATCGCTGCCCACGACCACAAGTGGCGGAGTCAGCCCGGCCGCGAATGTTTCGAGGCGCGGATCAACGCCGAGCGATGCCGCGTAATCGCCCACCGACACGATACCCTGCCACGTCGTGACCGTCCCGTTGAAGTTGTCAGGGTTGTGGTCGAGGGTGTTGTTGTGCCTGGGGGCCGATGGGCACTGATACGTTTCCATCGCCACGCCCGTTACGGGTGTGTTATTGGCGTGGCTCCAGTTCACGGTCGCATCGTACTTGTTGTACAGCGTCTCCTGGTCCAGATAAGGCAACAGTTGGGTGAAGACGCCATACCTTACCGTGCTGGCCGCAGTCGGTCGGCCGCTGCTCGGCAGATTCTCCTTGGCATCGTAGAACGTGTGAATCGCCAACCCGATCTGTCGCAGGTTATTGACGCACTCGGTGCGCCGGGCCGATTCTCGTGCCCGTTGCACGGCCGGCAAGGCCAGCGCGGCGAGCACGCCGATAATGGCGATCACCACCAGCAGTTCGATGAGCGTGAAGCCCCCGCGATGCGACGCGAGAGGCCGACGATGTGTGTGATTGCAGTAAGGAATCATGAGTGTGTCCTTCGTAATTTGTTGAGCGGCATCGTCCCGATATGGCGGGCGTCCCTGCGCTCAAGATGTGAGTCTTTCCCTGAGAAAATCGGCGTTTACAGTGGCGATGAGCTTCAACAACACATGGGGCCGTCCTCCCTCTGCTTCTTTTGATTTGGCTGCTTGCATCGATCGTGTCGGCGCGCAGCCTCTCTACGGAAATGGTCCATGGTCTTTTCTATTGTCGGGTAATGACGATCGGGCCGAGTTCGTTCTGATCTTCCCGCACCGTCACTCGCAGCGGAGACGAATTGGGACTTGTGTAAATCGTGGGCACGACGGGAGCGGAGTGTTGACTGCCCGTCGTCATCGCTACAAAATCGGCGACTCCGCGCTTCCCCTGGCTCTCTGAACCGAGGCTCCGAAACCAGTGCACGGTCGCGACATAATCACCCGGAGGCACGCCCGGTTCGTCACCGTAGATGCTCACTGAGAACGACCCGTCTTCGTGCACCGTCGCCGTCGCGGCAATGCCTTCTGGCAGCGTATGTCCCTGCGGATGCAGTACGATCTGCGCCCCTGCGGGAACTTCGCCATCCACGAGCACATTGCCCGAAACGGGATAGACGGCGATGTGAGGATCTCCCGACGCGGGACGCCACCAGGAGGCGACGGCCACGACAAGGCAAGCGGCGATCAGGTAACGCGCGCTTCTGGGCGTGGCGGAGAACCAGTCGATGCACGCCTGGCCGAAGTCGATTCCCAGACCAGCCGCTCGTTCGAACACATTCTCGCGCTTATTCTGCGATGCGACGCGCAACTGGTCCGAGACGCCCGACACCTTGGCGTACCGGCGGACGTAATCGATTGCCAGCGACTTCTCATACTGAGACGCGACGGTACCCGTCAGGGTGAGCAGCCCACGATTCATCGAGACGTGGACTCCCGACAGGCCGCAAGCGTCAAGGTGCGCGGTCACACTCGCGCAGAAGTCTTCGGACGATACGACTGCATCGTTGTTCGTGGCGTCTGCGGCGGCATTCGCCGGCGTCGGTGTGGCAGCGATCGGCGGCGCAGTTCGCGTGGGGTTGGCCGAGAGTGAGCGACTCTTGGGCGGCGGCACACGCGCGGCGCGCATGTCGGCGGCGGCGGCCGGCGCCGCCAGGCTGAGTATCGATTCGTAGTCGTAGTCTTGTTTCTGGGCAGACATTGCAAACTCCGCGAGCGAGCCTCTGGAGTCCCAGTCAGCTACGAAACCTTCACACTGAGCCTCCCACTTCCCTCCGGGTCGGTCGGCATCGAGTAATGGCAACCGCCGTGCCAATCGCGAAAACGGGCTGTGATCCCCCTGGATTCAGCAAGTCCCGCCGCCCAGGCCGCGGGAGAGGGGCGTCTAGATTGCATTGCCAGCAGATATAACGGACAGTGTCCATCAAATAAGATGGTTAACCGTTCTCCGTACTGGAGCTATCTGGTCCCTTCGGCTTCTACAGACTCCCACTTCTCCGCCATCACCCATTGCATTCATGCAACGTCAGAACCAAATCCTGCTCGACGTCTGGCGCGAAGCGTGTCGGCACATCGAAATCCAGGATTTCGCCCAGACGTCCGCGGCACTCCTGGCGAAGCAATCCCCTCTGTCGAGATTGATCGTCCGCCGTTTCGACCGCGAGCATGCCGCGGCGATCTCTGTCGCTAGCGCGCCATTGCGAACCGCAGAAGCGATTTCCGAGGACCGCCGTCACTTCAGCGCGCAGGAACTATCACAGTTGCAGAAGTGGTGTCGCAGTGGCAGAACGCTCGCGCGAGGCAAGCGCTTGACCGGCGTGCTCGGGCTGATTCTTCCCGATGGCATCGACGGCGACGTCCTCGCTGTTCCACTGGTCAATGACGACGTCCCCGCGGGCGCCCTGTTGCTCGTCGCACGTTCGGGGATAGCTTTCGACAGTTCCGATCACGAACTGTTCGAGAAGCTGCGTGAACCTTTTTCGGTCGCGCTCGAGAATGATCGTCGCATTCACGAGATCGCCTCGCTCCGCGAAGCCGCCGAGGCCGACCGCGGCGCATTGCTGCGCCGTCTCGGGCGGAACGAACTCACCGAAAACGTCGTCGGAGAGGGGACAGGGTTGAAGAGCGTGATGGAACGCGTTCGCCTGGTCGCGAACTCCGACGTTCCCGTGCTCATCCTTGGCGAAACGGGCACAGGCAAGGAACTGGTCGCGCGGGCCATTCACAGTCGCAGTTCGCGGCACAGCGGCCCCTTCATTCGCGTCAACTGCGGCGCGATTCCGTCGGAGTTGATCGACTCGCAACTCTTCGGTCACGAGAAAGGCAGTTTCACCGGAGCCGATCAGACGCGGGCGGGATGGTTCGAAAGAGCCGATCGCGGCACGCTGTTGCTGGACGAGATCGGCGAACTGCCTCTCGCGGCGCAAGTGCGATTCCTCCGAGTGCTGCAGGACGGCTTCGTCGAGCGAGTGGGCGGCGCACAACCGATTCACGTCGATGTGCGGATCGTGGCCGCCACACATCGCGACCTGTCTCGCATGGTGCAGGAGGCCCAATTCCGCGAGGACCTGTTGTATCGTCTCGCGGTGTTTCCGATCCTGTTGCCTCCGTTGCGGGAACGGCGGGATGACATCGCGGCTTTGGCGCAACACTTTGCCGACCGGGCGGCGCTGAGGTTCGGTTTGCCGGCTGTGGCTGTCACGCCCGACGATGTGGGATTGCTGAGAACTTACGACTGGCCCGGAAACATTCGCGAACTCGGTGCCGTCATCGACCGCGCGGCCATTCTGGGGGATGGGCATTCCCTCGAAATCGCCAAGGCGCTCGGGCTGAACGACCCGATTGCCGTGCAACTTGTTCGGTTGCAGGGAACTCTCGCGGCTCCCGTCACTCCACATGCTTCGGGCGGCCCGAAGAGTGGGGTCGCCGGCGATGTCGCGACACTGGATCAGGCGATGCGAGCGCATATCGAACTGGTACTGGCTCGCACACGAGGCCGCATCGAAGGCCGCAAGGGGGCCGCCGCCCTGCTCGACATCAACCCGCACACCCTCCGCGCCCGCATGCGAAAACTGGGCATCGCCTGGAACCGGTTCCGCGAGGATTGATCGGCAACTGTTCGACGAGTACGGTTCACTGTGCTGCCGCCGGGCAATTGTACGCTCGCGAACGGGCAGCCTCTCCTTGTCGAACGGCGGTCCACTATGAAAAAAGCCACTTCTCCCGCACGCGGCCGTCCCTACCTTCGGAGACGTGCAAGCTGGCCTTGTCGTCGTCGTGAACGGGACAACGCGCCATGTAGCCGTTGCCGTTCGGCTGCACTGCGCCCAGCCGGTCGAGAATGCGCTGCAGATTGTCGTTGCAATGCGTGAGAGAGTTTGCGACCATCGAATCCGTTCCTTGTTCGATTCACCCGTAACTTGCCCGCGAGGTTGTTGCGGGTGAATTCGTTTGATGTGCATCACTTCCCCTCTCTCATGGAGTCGTGAATAGCATCAAGCGCGGCCGGCCAGTTTCTCGGACGCTTCGGCCTTGTCGATTTCGGCCCGCGCCGCGAACTCGACGTTGTCGGCCGATTCGCTCGTGGTCGTGCGGCCGGCCTGCAAGAATGCTTCCAAGTCGGATTCCAGGATCATCCGGCGGCCACCGACTCGGATGCTCGGAAGAATGCGGCCACCGACGCCGTGGATCGCCCAGCGGCCCAGCGTCAGCGGGTGCACGCCGACGGCGCGAGCCGCTTGTGGGATGGAAAGTTTGCGAGCTTCAATCAGTGACTGACTCATGTCTGCCCCTTCGATATAGGTTGCGTGCGAACATCCAAGAACGCACGAAACCTAATGGGCAAACATCACATCGCAATAAGCTATTTCAGTCTCTCGGCACGATGCCCGGTATTGCCCGGACGGTGCCCGATTCAGGGATGTTTCAACACCCGTGCGTCAAGAATGCGAACGGAGAATTTGGACTCGCCTCGACTTCCGCGCATCCCGAATTGTTTCGCCCATCTCCGCACGGTCGTGACATTGACTTTCCAAAGCCTCGCCCAAGCAGAGTTCGGGAGGCAGATCGTCTCACAAGTGCGCCTCAGACCGGCGAGTAGTTGCTTGTGGAACGTCGACGTTTGGATAGCTACGAATGTCCCATCCTCAGTACGGCGCGCTCTGACTGAGCCATAGCCTTTCGGGACTGTTCCTTTCCCATATCGCATGGGGTCGACGTGTTGAAGAAACTGCCGAATCGTCCCCTCTGAGAAATCCGCCAACGTCAGCAGTTCCTGCCAGGTGTCAGAATCCTTGGGCGGATAGGAGATGCCCGTCAGATTCTCGATCTCGCGTGCGAAGTCATTATCGGCAGGGTCGAGATCCGCATCTCGTTTGATGCGGATTGCCGGCGCGAGCTTGTCAATGTCGTCGTCATCGTCGTCGTCCACAGCTTGCCCCTTCCACTCGGGAGCTTCCACGAATCAAGAGAACACGGGGGAGGGTCTGGCGTGGTACCAGACTTTCGGGGATCAGCCTATCCCCCGCGAAAACGCATCATTCCATCAACCCACTTCGGCCGCAATCTGCCGTGCGCGTTCCATGTTGGCCTCGACATAGAGTTGCGTCGTCTTCAACTTGCTGTGCCCGAGAATGACGGCTGCGCCCTGCAGCCCGTAACGAGCCGCAAGCCAGGTCGCCCGAGCATGCCTCAATTGATTCGGTGCCCAGCAATGCCGCTTCCGCCATACCGCGGCCTGCAGCAGCTTCTCTTCATGGACTCGGCTGCGCTCCGGTTCGGCGAGGGCTTCAACCGCTCGTTCGATGTGGTGACGGCTGCGAAGATCCTCGGGCATGCCGAACGCAAGTTCGCACGCACGGGTGATTGCCCGTCGATAGGCTGGAATGGTGTAGGGAACGTCGCGGGGAATCCGTCCCTCGATTGCGATGACGTGCCGCCGCGACCGCTTCCGCCGGCGAATGTTCGCCTCTCGGGCAGCCACTCTGGAACAGAACACGAATTCGTCCGGCAGGCAATCATCGATGAACGGTGCCAGGATCGTCTGCGCCTGCGTGCCGAGCATAATTCGGCGTTCGATGCCGTGATGCTCCAGCTTGTGGGAACGGGGCACGTACTCCCAGACTGGACGGGTTCGGTCGATATCGCCCAAACGGATAATGCCGAGTTCGCCGGGCCGCATGCCCGTGATGAGTTGCAGTTCGACCATCGCCCGGGGAATCGGTCCCAACTTGGCGATGGTCTTGTCGACCACGTCGGCCGTAACGGCACGCACGGGATCCGCTTCCTTCACGTTGCCGCGACCTCTCCGCAGTCCGTCCACTGCCCAGATTGATTCGCGAACGGTGGGAGGGATGAGTTCCTGAGAGACTGCCCACTTGAAGCAGCGCCGGATCCGGTTGATGCGGCCGTTAATGGTGGAACGAGCCAGGCCAGCTGCGAATCATCTCATCTCGCACCGCGACCAACTTGCGGGGGCTGAATTCGTCGGCAGGCAGAGTGCCGTACAACTCGTTCAGGACTCGCAGTGCATTCCGAATCCACTGGTATTCGGTGGTCGTCTTCCCGTGCTTGACGTAGTAGGCCGCGGCATGCTCCCGAAACCGCATGGCCAGCGCAGCGACTGAGATCCGCGTCGGTGTGGATGCGGGCTTCGGTGCCGGCTTCTCAACTGCTGCGGTCGTCTCGTTTCGAGTCAGCCATTCCGCGACAACGAGCTTGTAGTTCGTGTCCGCTTCCGGCGTCCCATGCTTGCCGAGCCAGACGTGCTTGCCGTCCAAAATCACCCGAGCGCGTCCGCTGGAGTTTCATCGAGGGAATGTGAATCTCGCCTGCAACGCCGCGTGCCTTGCCGAGCTTACCCATTGTGCGACCTCCGAGAGTCATTTGACCACTTTGACCACTTTTTGAGTGGTCAACGGTTCGACTTCAGGCCGCACTGCCGAACGTCGGCAGGTTCGTAAGTTCACGAACGGCAAGAGCTTCTGAAATGCGCCCGGGAGGACTCGAACCTCCGACCTCATGCATGTCAAGCATGCACTCTAACCAACTGAGCTACGGGCGCGTGAGTTTTCGACAGAGTATGGGGGAGGCGCGGAGGCGTCAAGCGGGTGGTGTGGCCGAGAGATGAGAGTTGAGGGACGAGTGCCGAGGCTGGGACACCACGATGGAACGACGGAGATTCAAGCACCGAACCATGTACCGCTCCCGATGTCTGATATCGGCTGGGCTGGTTTCAATCCCCGTTCCAACTATACTCAGACCCCGCTCCTTGCGAGCGGTTCAGTCGCCACCGTAGCTCAGTTGGCAGAGCGGGGCTTTCGTAAAGCCCAGGTCGCGGGTTCAAGTCCCTCCGGTGGCTCTTTTCGGCACGTTGGCACGCGTTTTTTCGCACGTTCTAACGGTCGTTGATGTTCGGTTCACACCTCCCTGGGCGCGTTCGCGGGTGAACGATGCTGGCCAAGCTGTTCACCTATTCGCTGCTCGGCATCGAGGCGAAGCTGGTCGAGGTCGAGGTCGACATCTCCCCTGGGGCTGTCCCCAAGACCATTCTTGTGGGATTAGCGGAAGCAGCAGTTCGCGAGAGCCAGCACCGCATCGAACGGGCCTTGGTCAACAGCGGCTATCATCGGCCGATCGATCGCATCGTCATCAATCTCTCGCCGGCCGACCTCCCGAAGGATGCCGCCTCATTCGATCTGCCCATTGCGCTGGGGTTGCTGGCGGCCAGTGCTCAACTGCAGTCGGAACAGCTCGATGCGTACGCGGTCGTGGGTGAGCTCGCCCTCGAAGGAACCGTGCGTACCGTCAAGGGCGTGCTGTCGATGGCTCTGCAGGCCAAAGCCGAGGGCCGCAAAGGCATCGTCGTCCCCGTCGCCAACTGCAAAGAGGCCTCGGTCGTCGAGGGGCTGGATGCAATCGCCGTCGGCAGTCTGGCCGAGGCGGTCGGGTTCTTCAGCGGCATGCTCCCCATCGAACCGACGCCGTTCAGTTGGGGTGAAGCGGTCGCGGAGTACGGGCAGTATCATGTCGACTACAACGATGTGAAAGGGCAGGAGACGGCGAAGCGCGCGGTGACTGTCGCGGCCGCGGGGTGTCATCATCTGCTGATGATCGGCAGTCCCGGCACCGGCAAGACGTTGCTGGCCCAACGGCTGGGGACGATCCTACCGAGCCTGTCGCCCGAAGAGAGCTTGCAGACGACTCGCATCTACAGCGCGCTCGGAATGCCGGAAGGTCAATCGCTGGTGCTGACGCGGCCGTTTCGTAATCCGCATCACACGATCAGCGAAGCCGGCCTCGTCGGTGGCGGCAGTATTCCACAGCCTGGAGAGATCTCGCTCGCTCATAACGGCGTGTTGTTCCTGGATGAGCTGCCCGAGTTCAATCGACGGACGCTCGAAGTGCTGCGGCAGCCTTTGGAGGAGCAGCAGGTGACGATCTCGCGGGCCATGGGATCGGTGACGTTTCCCGCCAACCTGATGCTCGTGTCGGCGATGAACCCCTGCCCCTGCGGCTTTCGCGGCGACCCCAAGCGGCAATGCAATTGCACGCCGATGCAAGTGGAGCGGTATCTGTCGCGGATCAGCGGGCCGCTCCTTGACCGTATCGACATTCACATTGAAGTACCGCCGGTGCCGTTCCGCGAGCTGTCGGGCGATCGCAGCGGCACCGACAGTGCTGCGATGCGCGAGCAGGTGCTCGTCGCACGGGAGATTCAACACAAGCGATTCAGCGATGCGCCGAACAGCCTGAACGGCAAGATGATCGCGCGGCAAATTCGCAAGCACTGCAAACTCGAACCATCGGCCGAGTCGCTGCTGAAGACGGCTATGGAAGACATGGGCCTATCCGCCCGCGCCCATGACAAGATACTGCGCGTGAGCAGGACGATCGCCGACCTCGATCGGTCTGACAACATTACTGATGTGCACCTGAGCGAAGCGATCAACTACCGGACGCTGGACAGGAATTACTGGTCGACATGAGCCGCGCACGACAGTAAGCGGCATTCGTCTCGCAGCGGCACGAATGGTCGGCCCATCGGCCGCTTTGGAGTTTCTCCGCCGCGACGTATACTGCGTGTGGTTGCTCGTTCGAGCCTGGTCAGCCGAGCTTCGTCTACCTATCGGAACCCTCACATCGCGCCGCCATGTTCCACCCTTCCACGAGAGCGTCGATCGCATCGCTGGGGGCGGTGCTGCTGCTGTCGGTTTGCGTTACTGCTGCAATTTGGCAGCGTTCAGGGACGCCACCCGACATCGAGATCGTGGGATTCGAGATATTTACCGCTCAGATTCAAGAGGCATTGGCGCTCATTCGGAAACACGCACCGAGTGACTACGCATCGATCGCTCGGCACGTCAAACGGATTGAAGAGAGCGATCGCAGCGGAATGGCGATCAGTCGCGCGACCTGTCAAATGGCGCCGGACTCGACCTACTATTCGCTGACCTGGTGCGCGGGAGTGATCGCTCACGAATCGCACCACGCCCGGCTTGCTCGCAGCGCCACGTACTCTTATGGACTTGCTGAGGAAGAGCGAGAATGTATCGCCTACCAATGTGCCGTGCTGGAGAGGATCGGCGCGCCGGATACGGAGATCGATTACCTGGCCACGCTCGATGGCAGCCATTTCGACGCCGACGCCGACGGCGACGGCGAATACACATGGGACGACTACCACGCCCGCGACTGGTAGTGGTACCGTTCGTGGAAGCAGAGTCGAGGCGCTCTCCGTGGGCCAGGTTTCTCTCATGATCAACAGCGTTCTTCACGCTCACCACACCTCTCCCGTTGGAATCAACGGGAGGAACGCGGAAGTGCAGTGGGGAGCGGTCGACAACGGGAGAGAGGGAGTGTGAAAGCTCCACTCGCCGGTTCTATTCAATTCAGCAGAACGCCTGCGTCGTCGGCTTGATGACGATGTCGGAGACGTGCGCCCGTGGGTGCAGCTTCGCGATCATCACGACCGCGTCGGCGATGTCTTCGGGCTGCAGGATGCGGGCGCGGTGTTCGGCGGAGACGGGGATCGGGCGGTTGTCGAGGAGGGGGGTTTCGACTTCGCCGGGGTAGACGTTCGTCACGCGAATGCCGCGGTCTTTCTCTTCGATGGCGACGCAGGTGCCCAAGACGGTCATCGCAAACTTCGAGGCGCTGTAAGCCACGCCGCCGAGCATGCTGGCCCGAATTCCGGCGATCGACGAGATGTTGATGATGAGGCCGTCCCTGCGTTCGCGCATCTGCGGCAGCACGGCCCGAATCGTGTTGTAGACGCCGGTGGCGTTCACCTGCATCAGCTTGTCCCAGTCCTCGGGGGCGAGGTCTTCCATCGTGCGCTTCTGAATGTTGATCCCCGCGCTATTGAGCAGAATGTCGATGCGGCCGAGTTCCTTCGTCGCCCACACGATGAGTTCGTTCGCGCTCTCGCGGTTCCCCACGTCGGCCGCATGCGTGAGAATGGCGTGCTTCCCTGTGCTCTTCGCGACAACCGTCTTCAGCGGTTCTTCGCGCCGTCCGGAAATGGCGACACGGCAGCCTTCCGCGGCCAGAGCCAGCGCGCACCCCGCGCCGATGCCCGTACCGCCGCCCGTAATGAGAACAGTTTTATTGGTGATGTCCATAGATTTGCCTTTCCGGGAGATTTCGCACTGAAGAGAACACGTCTACAAACCTGACGATGCAGTTTCAATCGTCACGGTTCCCGATGCTCGAGTACCACGGAGTTGTCGCTGGCTCGCGGTGGAAAGTGTGCAACGTGAGCGGGGGAGTTTAGCCCCCTCACTCCGGCCCTCTCCCCCACAGGGAATGTCATTCAGACACGCATAGGCTCTCAGTGAGGGAGAGGGAGGGAAGTTTCAAATCCAACCTGTCTGATTGGATGCGCGCAACGGAGAGCCGACACCACCGGCACGTTGCAGCCCGCCTGCCGCACTCGATATACAAAACGGCATGGAAGAAAGCTCTGCACAATCGGTGCGTGACGAAGTCGCCGATGTGTATCGCCGCGACTCGCGCCGCGTGTTTGCCACCCTGGTGCGGGTGCTGGGAGACTTCGATCTCGCGGAAGAAGCTCTGCACGAGGCGTTCGCCGCCGCGATCGAGCAATGGGCGACGCAGGGGGTGCCGGAGAATCCGCGGGCGTGGCTCGTCTCGACGGGATGCTTCAAGGCGATCGACATCATTCGCCGACGCTCGCGGTTTCAGGATGTGCAGGATGAAGTCGCCGCTCGGCATGATGCCATCGCTGATACAAATGCAGCGCGGTCCGATCACGACATCGAGGACGATCGGCTGAGGCTGATCTTCACCTGCTGTCACCCCGCGATCGCGCCCAATGTGCAGATACCGCTGACGCTGCGCGAGGTGTGCGGACTGTCGACCGAGGAGATCGCGAGCGCGTTCCTCACATCGCCGGCCACGATGGCGCAGCGCATCGTGCGCGGCAAGGCCAAGATTCGCGAGGCGGGCATCCCTTACGTCATTCCTGCACTGCCCGATCTGCCCGAGCGGCTCGACTCGGTGCTGTCGGTAATCTATCTCGTCTTCAATGAAGGCTACTCGGCCTCACGCGGCGAGTCGGCCACACGAGTTGAGTTGTCGGACGAAGCGATTCGCCTCTGCCGGCAGGTATTGTCGTTGCTGCCGGACCCCGAAGTGATGGGCCTGCTGGCGTTGATGCTGCTGCATGAATCACGCCGCTCCGCACGCTCGACAGCCGACGGAGAGATCGTGCTGCTCGAGGACCAGAACCGCTCGCTCTGGGATCGCGCGTTGAGTGCCGAAGGAAGGCAATTGGTCGAGCAGGCTCTCGCCTCGGGTCAGTTCGGTGTCTACACGATCCAGGCGGCCATCTCTGCGGTGCATTCGGAAGCAGCGAGAGCCGCCGAGACCGACTGGAGTCAGATCGTCGCGTTGTACGGTGTTTTGTTGCAGGCCGAGCCTTCGCCGATCGTCGAACTCAACCGTGCCGTGGCTGTCGCGATGCGCGACGGGCCGGCGGCGGGCCTAACGCTGATTGACGCGATCTTGGAGCGCGGCGAACTGACGGGCTATCACCTGGCTCATTCGGCCAGGGGGGAACTGCTCCGCAGGCTGGGGAAGTTTGACGACGCTCGGATTTCGCTCACATATGCACTGGAATTGACGCAGCAGGAACCCGAACGCCGGCTTTTGGCCAAAATGCTGCAAAAAATGCCCTGATACAGATATCAGTGTTTTCTCGTGACGGCTGTCGATTCGGACAAGGATCGTTCGATTACTCTGTAGATGCTGCGTTTCCCCCGGCGACTCGCCGGGAGCTAAATGATTGCCTTGACCACTAACTCTTAACTCCTCTTCACCCCATGCCCAAGCAAAAGATCACGACGTTCCTCTGGTACAACGACAACGCCGAAGAGGCGGTCAATCTCTATTCGAGCCTGTTCGCCGACTCGAAGATCAACCGCATCGTGCGGTGCGGCGAGGGGGGGCCGGGGCCGAAAGGCTCGGTGCTGACGATCGATTTTGAACTCGCCGGTCAGCAGTTCATTGCGCTCAACGGCGGCCCGCATTTCAAGTTCACCGAAGCGGTCTCGCTGCTGGTGAATTGCGAGTCACAGGCGGAGGTCGACCGACTGTGGGACAAGCTCATCGAGGGGGGCGGCGCGCCGAGCCAGTGCGGGTGGCTGAAGGACAAATTCGGCCTGTCGTGGCAGATCGTCCCGACCATGCTCATGGACATGATGTCCGACAAGGATCCCGTGAAGGCCGGTCGCGTTACTCAAGCCATGTTGCAGATGACGAAAATCGAAACATCGAAGCTGCAGGCGGCCTACGACGGCAAGTGACTTGTCAGAGCCGCGCCCGCGATCTGTCACGAGTTGGCGGCGCACGGGAAGTTCATTTCGGCCTCACCGCTGCATCCCGTGGCGATGGCGACGAGCATTCGCATTCGCGACGGCCGACGGCAGATCACCGACGGGCCGTTCGCCGAAACGACCGAACAGCTTGGCGGATATTACATCATCGAAGTCGACAATCTCGACGAAGCGATCGCCATCGCCGGCCGGCTGCCTCCCGCGAAGAAGGGCACCGTCGAGATCCGTCCGCTGTTCGACCTGCCCAACCTGCCGCAGTTGGCCGAAGTGGCCGGGAGCGGCATTGCCGATTGATCCGCGTCACGCTTGGGCCGCCGTCAGACGCCGAATGACAAATGACCACAGCTCTTCAACCATCCGAAGGAACCACAATGAAACTCTGTACTTATCTCAGCTTCGACGGCCAGACTCGCGAGGCTCTCGAGTTCTACGCAAAAGTCCTTAAGGGCAAGGTCACCGCGATGATGACTTTCGGCGAAACGCCGGCAGCCGAGCACGTTGCCGCGTCGGCTCATCAGAGCATCATGCACGGCTGCGTCGAAGTGGGTGAATTCATGTTGATGGGAACCGATGCCACGCCCGAGAATCCCTATGAGGGCATCACCGGTGCTTCGGTCGTCGTGGCGCTCAAGGATGCCCAAGAAGCCGAGCGCATCTTCGCTGAATTGTCCGAAGGGGGCCAGGTGACGATGCCGCTGATGGAAACCTTCTGGGCACAGCGCTATGGCATGGCGACCGACCGCTACGGCGTGGCGTGGATGGTGAACTGCTATCCTGAGAACGCGTGCGGCTGAAGATGTGTGTCCAAGGTCAAGCCAACATCCTGCAACCGCACGCATCACTCTAAAGAGAACCGCCCAATGAAAGTCATGGTCATCGTCAAAGCGTCGCCCGGCTCCGAAGCCGGCGAAATGCCCAGCGAGCAGCTCCTCACCGAGAAGGGGAATTACAACGAAGAGTTATCGAAGGCCGGCATCATGCTCGCCGGAGAGGGGCTGCACCCAAGTTCCAATGGATCTCGCGTGCGGTTCAGCGGCAAGAACCGCACGGTGATTGATGGGCCGTTCGCAGAAACCAAGGAACTGATCGCCGGCTACTGGATGTGGCAGGTGAAGTCGATGCAGGAAGCGATCGACTTGGTGAAGCGCTGCCCGAATCCAATGAATGAAGAGTCGGATATCGAAATCCGCCAAGTCTTCGAGGTCGAGGACTTCGGCGAGGCATATACGCCGGAACTGCAGGCTCAGGAGGACCGAATTCGTGCCGAGGCAGAGAAACTGCAAGGGCGTTGAAGAACCGCACGCGGTGGTAATGCGCCTACCGACTTCCGGATTCTCAACTCGCATCGATCACCCGAAATGATCGTCATCCGATTTGAGATCCCCTTCCTCGAGCACGGTGACGCCGTTGGTGCGGAGGATCTGCATGGCCTGGTCGGCAGATTCAACATAGAGGGCGATCGCGCCGCGGCCGCCGCGACGCCAGAGGAGGGGATACGCGTAGCTGATGTTGATCTCGGCTGACAGCATCGCCACGAACACGTCGACAAAGGGCTGAGTGGTATCCGGCAGCTCGACGCCGATAATGTCGTGCTCGATATACGTGAAGCCGTTCAGATCGAAAATCTCGCGGGCGCGGTCGGTTTCGTCGACGATCAGACGGATGACGGCGAACTCGACGCTGTCGACCACGCTCATGCCGAGGATGCGTATTCCGGGTCGTTCGAGTTGCCGCAGCAGGTCGTGCAGGCGACCGACACGGTTGGCGAGGAACACCGAAAACTGACGCAGACAGGGCCAACTGCGCCCCTCGATGGTCTCCGGTTCGATCGCTGCATCATCGAAGTCATTCGACATGCACGCACTCCCTTGTTGAGTTCCCGGCGACCGGATTCCGTATCCGCCGGATCGCGTCGGCTAGTCCTGTTGTAGCGCTCCGCGGTAGGCCGTCAGTCGCGGCGTGCCGACCTCCAATGCCTGTTCGAAGAACGCGGTGGCTTCTTCAGCGTTCCCTTCTGATTGCAGTTTGCGACCGATGAAGTAGAATGCCTCGCACTGCTGGCTGTGAGTGACGGTTTCATCCGTCGGATTGACGGCCGCCAGCAGTTCGCCATCGTTGATTTCGCCGAGCAGATAGAGCGTCACCATGTCATACCACTGCCGCTGTTCCGCTGGCTTATCAAGCGTGGCCTGCAGGGCGCCGCGAGCCTCGTCGGCATGGCTGCCCTCGATGATCGACAGACAGAGCCAGGGGTTGAGGAACTGCAGGCGATTGTTGAGCTGCAGAGCCGATTCGATCTCGCCGCGCGCTTCGTTGGCCTCCCCGGCAAACAGGAGCGCGAAGCCCAACTCGGCATGCGCATCGGGCGACTGGGGCTGCAGCACGACCACTTGCCGGTAGTCAGCGACCGCCGTGTCGGTTTCGCTCTGACGCAGCCTGGCTTCGCCGCGGAAGCGATAGGCCACCGGCTGATCGGGATTGAGTTCGAGTGACCGCGTAAAGTCGGCCTCGGCCCCGACGGCGTCTCCCAGCATCAACGTCACGTAGGCGCGGTTGGTGTAGCCCATGAAGTAAGTTTCGTCGGCTTCGATCGCCCTCGAAAATCGATCCACTGCTTCGTCATCCCGACCGAGATTATGGAGGTACAGGCCGAAGTTGTTGTGAACGACCGGGTTTTCGGGATAGGCCTGCGCCGCTCGCTGGTAGGTGGCCGAGGCAAGATCGTGGTTCCCCGACTGGACCGCGAACTCGCACTTGAGCATCAGTGACGGGAAGTGATTCGCAACGGCCTGCAACGCGCGATCGAGATCGGCGATGGCGTCGACAGTCTGGCCCAATTGATTGTTCGCCCGTGCTCGTTGATAGAGAAAGTTCGCGCGCTGTTCGGCAGTCAGCGTGAGTCGTTCGGCCAGTTGCGCATCGACAATACCAATCGCCACCTCAGCGTGGTTGGGCCGGTTCTCGACCCTGGCGAGGTTCGTCATTCCGAACAGGTAAGGGAAGTAATATTCGGGGTTCTCGGAACCGCCGAATTGAATCGCCTGGCGGGCGTCTTCGATCCCTTCTCGCAGCAACTCCTTATCATTGGAGGCCGTGCCCATCTCGACCTTGGCGGATGCGCGATAGTACAAGGCCCCGTGATCCGCGGGGGCTTCGGCGAGGACTTCTTCCGCGAGGCCGAGCACCTCGGCGAATTCACGAGCCTGATAGGCATCCGCCGCCTCGAGCTTGAGCTGTTCATGCCTGGCATTCTGAGCCAGCGCGCTCGATAGCGGAGCGAAAGCCAGCAGTGCGAACAGCGACCAACGACAGAATCCTAAAGAGCGCATCGAACCATCCTGAAGGAATCGTGAGTGTGATTGGGAATCGCAGTGGGGTGCGACAGAGTCGGCGTCCCGATTGGTCCGGGCAGTTTAACGCCCGCCCGTCAGCCCCGAAAGTGGTCGAATCCGGGATGCCAAGTGTCTGGTTTCACAGCGTTGGCTCTGCACTTCGCCGTCGCGTCAGCAGCGACACGCCCACAAGCGTTAAAAAGCCCAAGGGAATCGTCACGAGGCCAGGTTGGCTGAACGGCACGTATCCGGGATGCGTCGTGTAGCCATACACCTTTTGAAACGTGTCGGCGCTCAGCAAGATCCAAGTGAGTGAAGACACCATGCCCACCGTCACAGCCGTGATGATGCCTTGTTTGGTCACGCCTTTCCAGAACAGCACCATCACCAGCGACGGGAGATTGGCCGATGCGGCCACGCTGAACGCCCAGCCAACAAGGTAGTTCACGTTCATTCCCTGGAACAAGATGCCCAGCACGATGGCGATCGCTCCGACGACCACCGAGGCGATCTTGGCGACGCGAACTTTTTCGCCGTCGGACAGTTCGACTTTGAGCGCATGCGAGATGATGTCGTGTGTGACGGCTCCAGCCGAGGCGAGAATCAGTCCGCTCACCGTCCCCAGCACTGTCGTGAATGCGATGGCCGAGATGACGGCGAACAGCCAGTCGGCAATGCTCTTCGCGAGCAATGGGGCCGCCATGTTCTCATCGGTGAGGTCGAGCGCGCCGCTGGTCATCGCTCCCAATCCCATGAAGAGCGTGAGGATGTAGAAGAACCCGATCGCGCCGATGCCCACGATCGTGCTCTTGCGGGCGGCGGCTTCATCCTTCACTGTGTAATACCGGATGAGAATGTGCGGCAGCGATGCAGTGCCGCAGAAGAGGGCGAGCATGAGCGACACAAAGTTGATGCGATCGACGAAATTGCCTTCCTGCAGCCCGGCGAAACTCGGATGCCTGCCGGGCCTCAGCAGATCGCTTCCGGCGACCGTCGCCTGATGGTAGACGGTCGTCTTGCCGGCATCGCCATCATCAATCACAACCTTCGGCCATGTGACGACCTGGCTTCCTTCCAGAGTGCGAAAATATTCGACAGGCCCGAGCGGCCCTGATTCAGTCTTCCCCTCGGGCAACGACGCGATCCAGCCGACGTTGTGCAATTGCGTTTCGCCGTCGCCAGTGCCGAGAGGCAGGCCGTTGATGATGGTCTTTCCATCGACGACCGCGAGCGTCTGCGTTTCAGTAAGAGTCGAATCGTCCACGACCTTGAACGTGATCGTCTCGCCCGACTCCGAGTGCGTCGTGCGAATGAAACCCGACCATTTATCGCTGGATTCGATGGGTTCGTATCCCGCCGCGGCAAGGGCCTCCTGTGGAGCTTGCCCTTCGTCAACAGTGATCGTGGAGAAGTGGTGTCCGTCCAGCCCGCCGTCGCGGACCTTGAGGCCGTTATTCAGAATGAACGCCGTCAGCACCACGCTGAAGACGACGAGCAGCGAACCCTTGAGAAACTGGACCCAGGTCGTCGAGACCATGCCGGCCGTCACCACGATCAGGATGACGGTCGTTCCCACAATCAAAACGCCCGCCCAATGCGGCAGCCCGAGCAGCGGCCTCACAAGTGCGCCGGCCCCGACCATCTGCGGGATGAGATAGAACAGGCTCACCGCGAGCGTGCTGATGCCGACCATCAGCTTGATGCCTCGCGACTGGAACTTCGCATCCAGCGCATCGGCGAAGGTAAACTTCCCCAGGCGCTTCATCGGTTCGGCCACCACGAACAGGGCGACGATCCAGCCGGCCAGGTATCCAATCGAGTAGAGGAAGCCGTCGTACCCGTAGAGCGAGATCATTCCACAGATGCCGAGGAACGATGCGGCCGAGAGGTAGTCGCCGGCGAAAGCAATGCCGTTCACGAACCAGGGGATTTGTCCGTGGGCGGCGAAGTAACCGGCCGACGACTTGGCGCGCTTGCCGAAATGGAAGCTGATTCCCAGCGTGATGCCGACGAACAGCAGAAATATAGCGATGGAGAGCGTGCTCGGCGTGTAGATCAAGACTTGATCTCCCGCTGAGCGGCTTCGTTCGCGTGAGTCGCGCCCACGCTGCGGTTAATGAACCCGTAAACGACCGCCAACACGAACGCCGACAGGATCAGGCCGAAGCCATAGACGACCGCCAGATTGACGCCGGCGATCGGCTCAAGCTTCATCACATCTGGAGCGAAGGCGTTGAGCAACACAAAGCCGCCGTACACGACCAGATAGATCGCGAACAGGGCCAGGCCGATGCGTTGTTTGGAAGCGGACATCGTGTCGTGCTCAGTGAGTCAGTTTGGATCGAACCAGACGTTATCAACGACGATCGACCGGGATGACGAGGCGAATAAAAGTCACAGTCTCAGCTTCCGCGGGTTTGCCGTCCAGTTCGAGTGAAACGATGCTTTCAGCCAGTCTGCCGAAGACGACTGCTCGATTCAAATCGAGCAGACGGGTCAATTCGAACCGCTCGAGGTAGTTGTTCCGCAAGGATGTGTAGCCAGTTCCACCCGCTGCGGTATGAAAGCTGATCATGCGGACGACATCGTCAAGGTGGGCGTCGGCGGAAATGTCGTAATCTCCGCGAGTCATGCGGACATCAGTGCGGCCGGATTCCGAGGAGCTCCGCTGCGCCGCGGCCCGAGTGAGATACGATCTGATAACAGGATGGGGAAAGCGATCGACCGAGAATGCTTCGCCCGGCTCGATCGAGACACCTTCGGTCGGGTAGTACGCCGAGTTGCGATAAGCAATGAACCAGTCGGTGATCGGCCGCGGCAATTCGTGCGTGAATGTCCCCATGAGCTGTCCGCGGCCGTCGTCGACCAACGTCGATTCCACGAGTCCGGTTTTGGTCAACCAGGCTTCTCCTTCCAACACGCGGCTCGCGTTCGGCAGGCGCGGGAATTCCGAGAGGCCCAGAGTCTCGTGGTTGTAAGCGTAGTCGGGATCGCCAAAGCTCAGGCCGGACTGCCGGAACATGCCGCGAAAGCCCGATTCCGGGATCCCAGCCCACGAGAGGGATACCTTGCCGTCACCGGCCCACTCCGAATCGACTGCCTCACGAACGCTCTGTCGCTTGGGACTCGCGCTGTACAGAGCCAGCCAGTCGTGAACGCGCACCTGGCCGGTGTCGGCCACGACGTCGATGACCTCCACGCGGCGGGCGTCGTCGCCGGAACCCGATTGCGAACGGCCATAGGCATTGGTCAGCAACACTCCGAAAGTCAGCCAAACCGGCAAGGTCAACCATGTGAGCTGTGGCCGCTTGAGCCAAAGATGAACCAGTAGATAGTCCGCCATTCCGATGACAACGAGATAGGCCGTCAACAACCCGAGCACGAAGAAATTCGTGATCGGCTCGACACTTTCGTACTGATCGACCACCGTCGCCAACTGCGTCTGCAACTCGGAATGCGACGAGCCCAGCGTGTCTCCACCCCCTGCGCTTCCGGCATAGCGCAGAGGCGCCATGTCGGACATGCCCGCAAGCGCGAGCGCCAACTCGGGAGCCGGTTCCCATTCGAGGATGACTTCGTGATCGAGATCGAAAGACGTTGCAGTCACCGTGCCCAAGCCATAAGCCCCGCGAATCACCAAAGGCCCTTCGGAACCTTGCGACAGAACGAAATTGCCTTGAGGAAGCAGATTGGCGCCTTCGATCTTGTAGAACAAATTAATGCCGGATGTTGTTGTGACGAGCGTCGTCAACGGTCCGAGTGTAGAGAACGGGCGACCCCCGTCGGCTGCGATCGGAGACCATTCCGCGATCGGGTTCGCCTGGTATTCCGCCCATCGAGAGCCGATCGAAACCACCAGTCGACCTCCTCGTTCGACCCATTGGCGGAGCGCCAAGGATTGAGCCGGTGTCAGTTCATAGTTGCCCGCGATCACCACGATGTCTACCGAGTCATACTCCTCGACCGAGTCGGGCAGTAGCGACGCGTCGTTGCGATGCACCGCCACGACATTTCGCTCCAGCGTCCTTTCGGCGTCGGCCGCGCTTTTCACGAGCCAGGCTGGAACATCGTTGAAGATCTGCGTGCCTCCGACAAGCAGCCAAAGAGACGAATCGGTCGTGAGTGGCTGGTTCGCTTCGGCATCGTCGACAGAGACGGTGAATGTGTCGAGGACTCCGTTGCCTTCGACGAGTTGCACCTGGATCGGTTGATTGAGCCGGCCCATGCGGAACAGGCCGGATCGAAGATTCTGCACGGTCGATTCATTTCCGTCGGAATCGATGTCCGCAGGCAATGCAATGCGCGTCGGGTGGCCATCGGGATCAGGAACAACGACATCGATCCGGCAATTGGAGGCATTCGAGCTATGAAACTCGACTTGAATCGGACTCCAGCGCCCAAGTTGATAGTACCCGTCGAATCCGACTTGCACAGAGATGATCCCAGTGTCAGCACCCCGGCAAACCGGGTCGAACATTGATACGCATCCGAGCGCGATCAGAGATGTGAGCACGTTCATGCGCAGCGCGAGGCAAGCTCGGCGTCGGCATCCTTGGGAGTCGCTGTCCATGTTAGTCGAGAAGTGTTCAGGTGATCGCAGCCTGTAGCCGATCGTCCTCGCCTACGACTATTCCTCACGCAGCTCGACGGGTACGTCCGGATACAGCACCAGCTCCTGGATCTCTGCTTCCGTCGGCGGCTCCAGCGGGCGTATGACGCGGAAACCCACGAAGATCGCATCGGTGTGATACCACATGCTCTTCGGGAAATTCGGATCCTGAATCTTCCACAACGGATCGGAACCCAGCCGGGCTGCACTGCGGCAGAACTCCGGCGGGTCCATCCACGAGCCGCCTCGCACCACGCGCGGATGTTCGTTCTCCGGTGGGATGGCCAATGGGCTGAGAACCGCCTGCTCACCACCGGTCAACGTGCCGTAAAAGTCTTCCACGTAGCGGTCGAGACACCATTCCGACACGTTGCCGTGCATGTCGTACAGACCCCAGGGATTGGGCTGCTTTTGACCGACCTCGGCATACCCGCCGTTGCCATTCGTTTCGTAGACGGCATAGTCCTCGATCATGGCCGCGTCATCCCCCCACGAATAGGCCGTCGTGGTGCCGGCGCGGCAGGCGTACTCCCATTCGGCTTCCGTAGGCAATCGGTAGTAGCAACCGGTTTTTTCAGTAAGCCACACGCAATAGGACTTCGCGGCAAGTTGGGTCATACAAATTGCTGGGAAGTTGTCATGACCCATGCCGAAGTCCATGGGCTGATACTCCGGCGTCGGGCGTGTGACGCCGTCGGCAATGGCATCGACCTCATCGGGTTCGATTTTCATGACGCCCCTGCGCAGGATGTCGAGGTTCTGTCGCCAGATGTCGTATTCGTCCCAGGTCACTTCGCAGCGGCCCATCCAGAACGGCTCGATTTTTACCTGCACCTGCGGTCCTTCGTCGTCGTAGCGGAGTTCCTCGCTGTCGGGGCTGCCCATCAGAAACTCGCCCCCCGGGATCGGCACCATGTCGAACGACACGTTGGTGTGCCGAATCTGTTGGGAATACGGCTTCATTTCGGCTTCGCTGGCTGCGAAACTGTCTGGGTCGCGAAGATAGGGATCGTTCGGATCCGGCTCGCCCGCGATAATGACGGAAGACACGCCCAAGCCGACGACGACCGACAAACATCGGACGCAGACTGCAGTAGATGCTCGAAGACGAAGTGCAGGCATGATGGTGGGTGATTGAGGCGAACGATGCTCCGCTCTTGTCACGAGCGATGACAGTCATTCGGAAGGTGGAATGTTGCTCTCGAAAACAAACAGGCTGCCGTGGGTACTGGGAGGGATCTGGGGACTTCTCTCGTGCGGACTGGCCGGCGCAGATGAAGCACCAACCATTCCACTCGAAAGGTTTCACTTCGAGCAGCCTTTGATGGGGACTTACGTCTCCATCACAGTATATGCCCCCGATGAAGCGGCGGCAAACACGGCGTCCGAGGCCGTTTTCGCCCGCATGCAGGCCCTGGTCGACATCATGAGCGACTACGACGCCGACAGCGAAGTCCGCAGACTGTGCGCCACTTCGGGGCCTGGAAGTCCGGTGGCCGTGAGCGAAGAACTCTGGTGCGTGCTTTCGCGGTCTCTCGAAGTCGCCGAGCAGTCGGAAGGCGCGTTCGACGTCACGATCGGCCCCTGCGTCGAACTCTGGCGAGACGCCCGCCGACGGCGTCGACTGCCATTGCCCGAACAACTGAGCACGGCGCGCGAACGGGTCGGCTGGGAGATGGTGCATCTCAATGGCGATTGCCGGACCGTCGAGCTTGAGCGGACCGACATGCAAATCGACCTGGGCGGCATCGCCAAGGGCTACATCGCCGATGAGAGTCTGCGTGTGTTACGGGAACTTGGCTTCGAGCATTCCATGGTTGCGATTGCCGGAGATATCGTATGTGGATCGGCTCCGCCGGATGCCGACGGCTGGCGAATCGGCATCGCACCGCTGGGTGACCCCGAAGGAACGCCCGAACGATACCTGCTCCTTGAGAACGCCGCCGTTTCAACGTCGGGGGATGCGTATCGCTTTGTCGAGATCGATGGCGTCCGCTACTCACACCTCATCAACCCGGCGACTGGCATGGGCCTCACGCAGTCGAGCAGCGTGACCGTCGTCGGCCCAAACGGACTCACCATTGATCCTCTGGCATCAGCGATCAGCATCCTCGGTCCCGAGCGCGGCTTGGAGTTCGCCTCTCAACTCGATGAGATCGAAGCCTACATCGTCACGCTCGATCCTGAAACCGGCGACCCGGTGAGCGTCGAGACGGACGGGTTCAGCGAGTTCGTCATCGCAGACTGAGCGAGTCATCGTCTGCCGAAGCCCGATTGGTTGTCGCGTCAATCAGTTGACGAAAAAGAGAGACCGCTGATGCAGCGGATGACGCGGGTCTTCGCGGATCTGAAAAAACGCCTGGCAAAGCAAAAGGACAAATCAGATCCGTGGGAATCCGCCAAACCCGCGCCATCCGCGGTCCATTTCCGTGACTTTGTGGAATGCTACTGCCATTCGGTCTTTGCTCAAGTAGGTTGCGCTCGGCACGCGGGATCTATTCTTCATCCCATCCCTGCCACAGCCACCGCAACGAGTCGGGCAGAATCGCGCCGCCGTGTGCTCCGCTGTGCGCGCCGGAGCCGTAGACGAACTTGTATTCGTAGCCGGCATGACGCAGGGCGGCGGCCATTTCGAGATTGGCGAGTGGCCAGCTGCCGTGATCGTTGTCGAGGTCGCCGGAACCATCCTGCAGAAAGACCCGCAACGGACTTTGGTCTGACTTGCGGATGAGACCGGGATAGATGTCTCCGCCGCGAATGTTGGTGAAGCTGCCGACGTGACTCAGCACGCGGCGGAACTGATCGGGGCGCTCCCATGCCACGGTGAAAGCACAGATGCCCCCCGAACTAATGCCGCCGATCGCCCGCAGTTCGGGATCGTCGGTGAGGTTGTACTCTTCGCTAAGCGGCACCAGGAATTCGTCGACGATCATCGTGGCGTATTGATCCGACAGCGTGTCGTACTCGAAACTGCGATTCTCGGGACTCGGCTGCCAGCCCGGTTGCGGAGGGAGTTCGTCCTTCAAATGCCCCGGGTCGATGAAGACGCCGATCGTGATCGGCATGTCGCCGGCATGAATCAGATTGTCGAACACGATCGGCACGCGAAACTGTCCCGTCTCGCCGACATAGGCGTGCCCGTCCTGAAAGACCATCACCGCCGCCGGCTCGCTGCCGTCGTATTGCGCCGGCACGTAAACCCAATACCTGCGGATTGTGCCGGGGAAGACTTCGCTGCGATGGACGCGCTCTTCGATCGTGCCTTGCGGGGTGCCTTCGTGCCGCTCTGAGTCGGGGCCAAGGACGTAGTTTTCGTCACCGGCGAAGAGCACCGAGGTGAATGCGATCGCGGACAAGTACATCGTCACCGAGAGTATGCAGCGCGGCATGTGGTACTTCCGAAGGCGAGCCAAGACGGAGGCAGAACATTCGATGCCTCACTGTAACGCAAGGGTCAGGAGATCGTACATCAGCCGCGTCTCTCGGCTCTAAACGAGTTGTTTCACACGAACTTTAGAACGGCGTCGTCAGCACGAAGACCAGCCCGGCCCAGAGGAACACGATCCCGCCCAGCAAGATGGCGATGAATGCCGGCAGGCGATCGTGAAACACGCGGCCGCGTGTGGTGAGAACTCCTGCAACTCCCAGCATCAGGCCGAGTAATGCACCCAGGCATGCCACGAGCACCACCGGCCTGGAGACCCCGATGGTAATCGACAAAAGGGTAAGCGATGACGCGCCTGCCACGACCAGGCTCGCGATAGGCAACCGGCTGATGTTTGTTTCCATGGAATCCAAGGCGAGATGCGGCACGGAATATCACGCAGCCGTTACCGAATGCACCGCTCACGGCAACTGCGTCACTCCCATCAGATACCGGTCGCACTCGCGGGCGGCTTCGCGGCCTTCGTTGATCGCCCAGACCACGAGGCTCTGGCCGCGGCGACAGTCGCCGGCGGCGAAGACGCCGGGCACAGATGTGGCGTACTTGCCGTACTCGGCCTGGAAGGCCCACATGCGTCCGCGGTCGGCGATGTCGATGCCGAGTTGTTCGCCGATGATCTTCTCAGGTCCGCTGAAGCCGAGCGCCAGGAAGCACAGCTCCGCCGGCCATTCCTTCTCGGAGTTTGGAACGACACTGAACGGCGCACCGTTGTCACCCTTCTTCGACCAGTCGAGATCGACCGTCCGGATGGCCCTTAGCCGACCCTGATCGTCGCCCAGAAACTCGCTCGTCTGTATCGAATACTCGCGCGGGTCGTTGTGCAGCGTCTTGTTCGCCATCGCCGCGTAATCGAAATGAGCCGCGGCCTCGTAGTGACCATAATCCGGCTTGTAGACCTTGGGCCATTGCGGCCAGGGGTTGTTGGCCGCCCGCTTCATCGGCGGCTGCGGGATGACTTCGAAATTGACGAGGCTCCTGCAGCCGTGCCTCAGGCTCGTGCCGACGCAGTCGGTGCCGGTGTCTCCGCCGCCGATGACGATGACGTGTTTGCCTTTGGCTGATATGTAGCTGCCGTCTTCGTGCCCCGAATCGAGCAGGCTCTTTGTGTTGGCATGCAGGAACTTCATGGCGAAGTGGATGCCTGCGAGATTCCTGCCCGGCGTGTTCACGAAGAAGTCATTCGGCACCGTCGCCCCCGTCGCGATCACGACGGAGTCGAACTGGTCCATCAGTTCTTTCGCGTGAATGTCCTTGCCGATTTCGGTGTTCACCTGAAACTTCACCCCCTCGGCCGCCAGCAGATCGATTCGTCGCTGCACGGTGGCCTTGTCGAGCTTCATGTTCGGGATGCCGTACATCAACAGGCCGCCGATGCGGTCGGCCCGCTCGAAGACGGTGCACTCGTGACCGGCGGAGTTGAGCTGGGCGGCGGCAGCCAACCCAGCGGGGCCGGATCCGATGATGGCGACCTTCTTGCCGGTGCGCGACTTCGGCGGATGAGGCGTGATCCAGCCCTCCTCCCAGCCGCGATCGACGATGGCCTTCTCGATCGTTTTGATCGATACCGGCGGCTCGATGATCCCCAGCGTGCACGACCCTTCACACGGCGCGGGGCAGACGCGGCCGGTGAACTCGGGAAAGTTATTGGTCTTGTGCAGCCGGTTGAGGGCCTCTTTCCATTCGTTGTGATAGACGAGATCGTTGAACTCGGGAATGAGGTTGTGGACGGGGCACCCGGCCGCCATGCCCCCCATCAGGCTGCCGGTGTGGCAGAACGGAATGGCGCAATCCATGCACCGCGCCCCCTGGTGCTTGAGTTCCTCGACCGGCATCTTTTCGGCGAACTCGTTCCAGTGCGCGATGCGTTCGGCCGGCGCGGCCTCGACGGCCGTCCGCCGCTCGTATTCCATGAATCCCGTGGGCTTACCCATGACTGAATTCGACGACTTGGGGATGAAGTGTTAGATCGATTGTCAGGTGGCACAGACATTCCTGTCTGTACGTCTTCCGCGATGGTCAGACCTCTTCGGCCTGACGGAACCACTCGGCGATGCAGAGTTCGAAACCGGGCAGCAGGTCGCCGCCAGTCAGGGTGTCCTGCTCGACAAGCAGGACGACATGATCGGGTGACGTGTAAACCGCTACCGTGCGTTTCGCTGGGTCCACGACCCAGATCAGGTGAGTGCCGGCCTCAAACAGTTCTCGAAGCTTGCGATCGATCTCACGCGGTGTGTTACTCTTGCTGAGGACTTCGACGGCCAGGTCGGGTGCGAAATCCGCATAGGGAATGCGATCGACCTTTCCCTTGGGGTACTTATCTTTGAGACAGACCGTAACATCCGGAAGCCGAAAGTTGCCGTCAATGAGTTTGTAGAGTGCACCCTCGGTGAACACTGCACCGAGTCGACTTTGCGTGAGAAACAGATGCAGATAGCAAGTCAGAACGGCTGCCAGTCGATTCTCGAGATAGGACACGGTCGCTTTCTCCACAAGGATGCCGTCAATCAGTTCGCATCGCACTTTTCTCAGCACATCGTTGTTCTGAATCAAATCCTCCTCCGTCGCCGTGCCGATCGGCGGATGCAGACGTATTCTCTCCAGCGGGATATCTCCGAGGTCCGCCACAAGGTCGGCCACAGTCCGTTCCACGGTCGGCGAAAGCAGGTCAATTGCCATGATGATCCTCCAATTCTCTTCTCAGTGCGATTCCGCTAGTTCCGGCGTCTCTTCGCCGGATGCCTCGGCCATCGATTCGGCTTTCATTTCCTCCATCGCGCGTTTGTAGTCGCGGGGCATCACTTTCACGAACTTCGACAGCGAATCGTTCCAGTTGTCGATGATCTCCTTCGCGACCGCGGAGCCGGTATAGATGTGGTGCTTTTCGACCATTTCCTTGAGTTCCTCCACGTCCTCAATCGCTTCGACATCCTCCAGATCGACGAGTTCGAAGTTGACGTTGATCAGAAACTCCTCGCGATCGAGCACGTAGACATAAGCCACGCCACCCGACATACCCGCCGCGAAATTGCGGCCCACCGGACCGAGAATCACGACGCGACCGCCCGTCATGTATTCGCAGCCGTGATCGCCGACTCCCTCGACGACGGCGCGCGCTCCCGAGTTGCGGACGCAGAACCGCTCCGCCGCTCGTCCGCGGAAATAGGCTTCCCCTTCGGTGGCTCCGTACAACGCGACGTTGCCGATGAGGATGTTGTCTTCGGGCGCGAATGTGCTGCCATCGGGCGGATAAACGATGATCTTCGCTCCCGATAGCCCCTTGCCGACATAGTCGTTGGCGTCCCCTTCGACTTCGAGCGTCAAGCCGTTCGAACCCCACGCTCCGAGCGACTGGCCGGCCGACCCTTTGCACTTGATGCGAATCGTGTCTTCCGGCAGACCCTGTGGACCCCATTTCTTCGAGATCTCATGCGACAGCGTCGTCCCCAGGGCGCGATCGATGTTCTGAATCGGCAGACTCAGCATCGTTCGCTCGGCGGTTTTGATCGTCTCACTCAATTGCGGGATGAGCACGGTCTGGTCGAGCGTGCGGTCCAGCCCGTGGTTCTGAACCCGGTCGCAATACGTCCCCGCGTTGGGATACATGCTGGTTGCCCGTGTGAGCACCAGTGACAGATCGAGGTGCTTCGCCTTCCAGTGGTCGGTGTTGGGATTCCATTCCAGCAGGTCGGCCCGGCCCACCATTTCG
>JANNSB010000638.1:0-2939 GCA_031402175.1 Planctomycetaceae bacterium | reverse complement strand
CTGGCAAGCGCTCGATGAACGCGCACCGAGTCAGGATCACGCGCTCGCGTTTCCGATCGTCGCGGATGGCCGCTTTCACCGGCACGTCATCCGGCTCGCGGACAGTCCCGGCTATCGCGGCCCGCTCACCCGCCTGCGGCTACACGTCGAGTGGCTCCCCATCCCGTCGCGCCGTCGAGCAATGAAGTTGCCCCGGAGTCTCCTCATGTTGCGATCAATCCAGGATTTTTTCAGCTACTACTCGAAGTACTATTGGGACTATCTCGTCAAGGTCTGGAACGAGATGACCCCGATGTCGTACGGAATTCTGCTGGTCTGCATCGGAATCTTCGGGTGGCTGTTGATGCGGGGCACGCTGAAGAGGTGTTGAGGGAGGCTTGGGACTTGAGGCTTGAGGAAGGGCGAAGAGAGGTTGAAGGTCAACTTCCCGTACTCCATGCTCCACGCTCCCTGCTCTGTGCTCTGTGCTCAAAAAACCGGAGTGGGCCTGTAAGCCGGGTTCTGTCGAGAGCGATCATTTCTCTGGGGTGTCAGTTGCCTGGCACCTCGACGCGACCTACCCGGACGTCAAACGGAACGGACAGTTCCTCCGCCCTGCTTGGTCTTGCTCCCGGTGGGGTTTGCCCTGCCATCGCCGTCGCCGGCGATGCGGTGCGCTCTTACCGCACCATTTCACCCTTACCTGTGCCGACGCCAGAGTCCAGCCTTCAGGCTGCTCTGTACAGGCTAAAGCCTGGACTCCAGCGCCGGCCATCGGCGGTATGTTTTCTGTGGCACTTTCCCGATCCTCGCGGACGGTGGATGTTATCCACCACCGTGTCCTGTGGAGCCCGGACTTTCCTCCCCGTGGGCGATCCTTGGAACGCCCACGGAGCGATCGCTCAGCCCACTCCGGTAGAAGGTATTGTAGGCGAGGACGCCTGCAGTGCCAGAGGCTTCAGGCTTCAGACCTCAGGCTTCGAAGGTTTGGGTGGCCTTCGGCGTAAGGAACGCAGCAGTCCGCTCAGTGTTCTGGCTGTTTCGTGCGATTTTGCTTCCAACTTTGAAGCACGGCTTTCATCAAGGAACCCGAGCCGGCGAGCAAGCGAAGCCTGGTATTCGAACTCGCATGCGGATGCATAAGCGATATCGAGAAACCGGATGTACTCTGCCTCTCCGGCGCGGGCAGATCCTTCCACGATGTTTGACGCAACCGAGACGGCCGCCCGTCGCATCTGATTCGTCAATCCGAACTGCTCGCTCTTCGGAAAATCAACTGTGAGCTTGTAAGCGAGTAAGGCAAGTTCGTCTGCCAAGTGAAACGCCTTCAACTTGCGATGATCCCTCATTTCAGTCTCCTGAAGCCTGACGCCTGGGGCCTGTAGCCTGTCTCACTCCCCCACCAGCCCGCGATTCAGCTTCTGCAGGGCTTCGGTTTCGATCTGACGGACGCGTTCCCGCGTCAGGCCGAGGGCTTCGCCGATCTCTTTGAGTGTACGCGGCTCTCCGTCATCGAGGCCGAAACGCATTTTGAGGATCGTCGCCTCGCGGGGATCGATCTCCTTGAGCATCCGCAGCACATGCTTCAGGTTGTCCTTGTCGATCAGTTCGTCTTCGGGCCCTTTGAACCTCTCATCGGGCACCAGGTCTTCCATCGAGAACCCGCTGCTCGTGGCATCGGACTGCGGAGTGGTGTTGTAGAGAGTAATCGCCATCTTAACGATCCGCAGCTTTTTCAACGGAAGATCGAGGAAGCGGGCCACTTCTTCGGAGGTGGGAACTCGTCCCAGCGTTTCCTGCAATTGAGCCGTCGCCCGCCGCCACTTGGAAAGAAGCTCGACCATGTAGGCCGGGATGCGAATGGTCTTGGCGCAATTGACCAGCGCCCGCTTGATCGATTGCTTGATCCAGTAACTCGCATACGTGCTGAAGCGCGTGTTCATGTCGGGGTCAAAACCCTCAACGGCGCGCAGCAGTCCCAAATTGCCTTCTTCGATCAAGTCCTGAATCGGCAAACCCTTGCCGGTGTAGCTGCGGGCGATGTTAACCACGAGTCGCAGGTTCGCGCGAACCATGCGATCGCGGGCCTGCTGGTCACCGGCAGAAATGCGATTCGACAGATACCGCTCGTCTTCCGCAGTCAGGAGTTTGGTTTCGTTTATCTCCCGCAGGTAGGTTTCCAACGGGTTTTGAACAGCAGCGGGGCGACGGCGTGTGGTGCTAGGCATCGATCAAGGGGGTCAGCACTGTGGCGAATTGCAGAAATCTGCCGTCGCATCGTCAGCGACGGTCTTCATCCAGAGGTGAAGGTCACCCGGGATGAAGCGCAGAGTCTCCGCAGGGAATGATGCAGCCGTCCTGGTACACCACTGCGTTCATCGGCACATTTGGCCGGTCGACTTCAGACCGAGCAGGATGGCAACCCGAGAGAGGGGTCGGCCAATCCGGCCCGTTGGATTGCAGGGAATGCTGCTGGCGAATCGGGTGATAGGGTCGCTTTCGGCCGCTCCGACTCCAGAATTGTTAAGACGCGTAACCATTGTTTTCGTATGCGCTTAAGTCGACTGATCTGGTCGCGACAAGCAACTTCACACTCTCTTAACATGCGGTCCGTTTACATCTTCACAATCCACTTGTAGCGTCTCGGCACAACGAACCCAGGGTCGTGCCCGTCACCTCTCTTAACAATTCCATGCATTCCAACTGCTCAATCAAATCGTTCATCGTCACCTTGTCGTTTGTGGCACTTGTTGGTTGTTCCGGTTGTATCGAACAGGAAGAGCCTGGCACGTCTCCCTCCGGTGGCGGCTCGACGCCCAAGGTGGTGATCGACGGCTCCAGCACGGTCGAGCCGATCTCACTGGCGGTGATGGAATCATTCGCCGAGTCTCACGACGGTATTCAGATCACAGTCGGTCGGTCGGGCACCAGCGCCGGGTTTGAGAAGTTCGCGTTGAACG
>JANNSB010000637.1:0-9131 GCA_031402175.1 Planctomycetaceae bacterium | reverse complement strand
GCGGGGACGTGGACTCTCTGGTCGACGGACTCAACTGGGCGATCGAGCAACTGCGCGCTCCAACACGATAGAGACGTGATTCGTTGGAGCAGGTCGGTTACAGTCGGCGGCGGTTTCACTGATCGGACTCCGTCTCCTACTTCTCGCGGCGCTTCATGGATTCTGTCCAGCTTCTCGGATGCCTGCTGATCGGCGCTGCGGCCGCGGTCGGCCTCTGGGCGGGAAGCGACTCGATTCAGGCGGGTTTCGAGTTCATCGAGAGCGACTTCCGCGACAAGCTGCGGAGGATCCGGCTCCCGATCAAGAATCTCAGGGCACTGCTTGTCTGCTGGTTCGGGGCGGTTGTCGGTGTCTACATCGTGATGTGGATCCCTCTCGAAATGCCGGTGCTCGGCGTGCTGCTCGGCATCGTTCTGGTCTGTCTCCCCTGGTATCTGCTGCGCCGGGCCGCGGAACGGCGCAGGCAACGCATCGAAGATCAACTGGCCGATGCGATGGTGTCGCTCTCCAGTGCCGTGCGGGCCGGGTTGTCGCTGCCGCAGTCATTGGAGATTCTGGCGCAGCAGTGTCCGCACCCCATCTGCCAGGAATTCCAGCAGATGTACGGCGAGTATCAGATGGGAAAAACGCTCGAGGTCTGCCTGAAGGAAGCCAAAGCCCGCCTCCGCAGTGAGAACTTTGCGCTGTTCGCCGCAGCCGTCGAAGCGTCGCGACAAAGCGGAGGCAAGTTGAACGAAACGATCGAGCGCATTGCCCATTCCGTCCGCGAACTGCAGCGGCTCGAACGCAAGATTCAATCGGAAACTGCTCAGGCCCGCAAGTCGGCCGTCTACATGGCGATGGCGCCGGCGGTCATTCTACTGCTGTACTACTTCTTCTTCGATGCTGAGAATACCGCGAGACTCTTTACCGACGTGATGGGGCAGCTCATTCTCGTCGTCGCCGGCACGCTTAACATCGTGGCGTATTTATGGGCCAGGAAGATTCTGAATCCTGAAATCTGAGCCGGATGCGTAAGCGACGGCGCGCATGTGCGTCGACTCGCGCCGTCGCTTACGCTTCCGGCTCGGAGAGTCGAGCAGCGAGTTCACTCTCCGCAACCTCAGCCTGCTCGCCGCTCCTGAGATTCTTTACCTGCCAAGCGCCGCGCTGAAACTCATTCTCGCCGGCGATCAGTACGAGCGGAATCCCTTTGCGGTCGGCGTACTGCAGTTGCTTGCCGATCGGACGGTTCATGGGAAAGACTTCGGTGTTGATGCCGGACTTTCGCAACAGTCTGGCGATGCGCAGATAGTCGCCGACGCGTGATGGATCGAGCACCGTCACCAGCACTTTCGCGGGGGAGGCGGAGGCAGGCACGAGGCCCAGTTCTTCCATCGCCGCCAACAGACGATCGAGTCCCAGGCTGGCCCCGACGCCGGGCAACGGCTGACGCGTGAACAAAGCCGCGAGATTGTCGTACCGGCCTCCCGAACACACGCTGCCGATGCTGGGCAGGTCGCCCAGAAATGTTTCGTAGATCGTCCCGGTGTAGTAGTCGAGGCCGCGGGCGATCGCGACATCAAGGACCAGTCTCTCCGACGGCAAGCCGGCGGTTGCGGCGGCAGTGAACAACTCCCGCAGTCGGCTCACTCCCTCCTTGCCCGTCTCGCTGCTTGCGACCAGTGGCTCGACCGCTGAGAGCACATCACTCGACGTGCCGGTAATCGACGCAAACTCCAGCACTTTGCCGGCCGCGGCGGCATCCACTCCCACTTTCTCAACGAGTTCCTGAATGACGGCCTCGCGCCCGATCTTGGGCAATTTGTCGAGCGCGCGCAGAATCCCGCCCGCTCGTTCCTGCTGACTAAGCGACTCCAACAGTCCATTCAGCAGCATGCGGTGATTGACGCGAATTGTGAATCGCTCGAAGCCAATCTTCGCCATCAAGTCGTGAATTACCAGCAGCGTTTCGATGTCGGCAATGTTCGAATCGGTGCCGATCGTGTCGAAGTCGCACTGCATGAACTCGCGGTAGCGCCCCTTCTGCGGCTTCTCACCACGCCACACGACGCCGATATGATACCTCTTAAACGGCGTCCCGATATCATTCAGGTGCTGAGCCGCGAACCGGGCGAAGGGCACGGTCAAATCGAACCGCATCGCGACATCGCGGTTCCCCTGGTCGACGAAGCGAAAAAGCTGCTTATCCGACTCGTCCCCCCCCTTCCCCAGCAGCACTTCGCTGTATTCAAGCGCCGGCGTGTCGATTGGCGAAAACCCGAAGCTGCGATACACGCCACGAGCGGTCTCGATGAGCCGTTCGCGGGCCAGCATGGCCGACGGCAGATAATCGCGAAAACCCTTGAGAGTCTCCGCCTTGATGAGTGGTTTGGTCATTTTTGCGTCGATGGTCGATGGTCGTTGGAGTCTTGAAGTGAGAGTCTAACGACCTCGAAACAAACTCCAATGACGTGACCGATCGCAATCGATCGCCCACCCCACCTGTAGGGAACGGACTCGGTGCCGTTCCCGATGGCGGGGAATGGCTTGAACGAAAGATTTGCGCCGACGTGAGTTGTTGCGCAAAGGTCGTGACATGAGTGTCAGTCGTCACGAAAACGTCGATGAAGAAGGTTCGAATCATCCCGCTGGCGGAACGGCACGGAGTCCGTTCCCTACAGATGGAATTCAGCCTGCCTCGGTCGCCACGACCGGTGTGATCGTCGTCTCTGCATCAGCGATCGCATGCAGAAACCGCCTCGGAATCCGGCAGCGGAAGGTGACGCGACTGTCGTGGTACTCGGTGTCGCGGATCTCGGCGTGTTCCGACAGATAAGCGAACAGGCGGCCATTGCCGACGTTGGTTTCGATATCAGCGTCAAGGAATCCGCCGGAGAGTCTCTCGGCGACCATCGTGGTCAACTGATCCAGCCCCTCTCCGGTCTTGGCGCTCACGCTGACGACGAATTCCGATCGACTTCGCAGCACGTCGACCATGGAAGGATCGACCACTGCATCCGCCTTGTTGAGTACCAGGATCGGATGGGTATCGTCGACGCCGACCTCCTTGAGGACGTCTGTAACCGTCTTGACTTGCTGGATCGCTTCAGGATTGGACGCATCCACCACATGCAGGAGCACATCCGCATGGACGGCTTCTTCCAGCGTTGATCGGAACGACGCCACCAGATGGTGCGGCAGGTCGCGGATGAACCCGACGGTATCACTGAGCAATACTTCGCCCAAGTGTGGGATCGACCACTTGCGAGTGCGGGTGTCGAGCGTGGCGAACAGCTTGTCGGCGACATAGACGCCGGCATCGGTGAGCGCGTTCATGAGCGTGCTCTTGCCGGCGTTCGTGTAGCCCACGAGCGAGACCGAGGTGTAGTCCTTGCGCGAGCGGACCATTCGTGCGCGGCGGAGTTCGACATCCTTGATCTTCTTCTTCAGTTCGGCGATTCGGCGATCGACGAGTCGGCGGTCGGTCTCAAGCTGCTTTTCACCAGGCCCCTTGCCGCTGCCGATGCCGCCCTCGATGCGTTCCAAGTGGGTCCACATGCGCGTCAGCCGGGGCCGCATGTAAAGCAACTGCGCGAGTTCGACCTGCAGCTTGGCTTCGTGCGAACGGGCGTGCGTGGCGAAGATGTCGAGAATCACTTCGCTGCGGTCGACGACCTGCTTGCCGGTTTCTTCTTCGACGCTCTTACCTTGCGCGGGGGAGAGCATGTTGTCGAAGACGATCAGGTCGGCCCCGGTCGCCTCGGTCAACAGCTTAAGTTCCTCGAGCTTTCCCTTGCCCATGTACGTACCCGGATGCGGACGCTCGCGGACCTGAATCATTTTCCCGACGACCTGTGCGCCGGCTGTTTCGGCAAGGCCCTGAATTTCGTCGAGCGCGCGTTCCTTATCGAGGAAGCGGTTGGGTTCCACCACGGCAGCCAAGATTGCGCGCTTGGCATGCACCTCGAGACTCTCGCGTTTCGGTTCCGGCAAGTGAATTCGACTCCTGCGATTGATCGGGCCAGCGGGAACGAACCTCGTCCCCGTAACCATCTCCGCAATACCATTCGCCTGTAAAGACACAAGTTCGTGTCACGGTTCGGTTCAACACCGATTTTACGGCTGCGATGCACGCGGACTCAAGAGCACAAATCACTGGATGGATCTAGAGACCAGTAGACAGCGGGGGGCTTCCAGCCGCCGGTACGCGCAACCGGGACGATGGGATTAGAAAGTCCGAGTGAACGTACGGTGCCGCTTGGCGGATACTGTGTCCGTCGACGCAGCTGCAGCAACAGCCAGCCGGGGGAGGCCCGTTTCCCGTCCGGGGGATGTGTGCACACAACGTCGTGTCGCTGCGCCGCGAGCCTACCAGCCACTGCACCACCGTTACCCTATCACTCACAGGGCCGGCCGGTCCGATTTCCGAAGCAGGGAGCCTGGAGCAGGGAGAAAGATGGAGATAGAGGGTCGTGGATGACGTGACCCACGACTGCCTAATGCCAACTCCCTACGGTCTTCCTCTGGCCCTCTGCGATTCGCCACACGCCATGTGCCACGGCATTGCCGCGGCTACACGGTGACCATTTCGGTCTCAGGTTCGTCGACCTCGTCGGAGAGGTCGGGTCCGTCGTAAAGACTGCCGTCGTGGAGGCGATAGCTGCCGGGAGCCTCTTCGACGACGAAGCGCTTGAACCAGAGCATGTCCTGCACGCGGGACTGCGGAGTGAAAAGTTTGATCGTAACGCCCGAGTCGAACCAGTCGAAGAGCATACCGAAGAATCCGCTGGGGACGTATTTGACGTGCTTCATCTCGATGCCGACGGTCCGTTTCTGCTCGCGCCGCACCAGAATGTGCAGTGTGTCGCGAATGAGCGAGAGGTCGGCCCCGTCCCAGATTTCCATGTCGCCGATGTCGATCACCTTGGCGCCGCGACGAGTGGTAAACTGCAAACCGTGGATGTTCTTTCTTTCTGCCATGCGAAGCCCGGTTGGTCGAGGGTGGAGAAGTGAGATCGGTCCACTCGACATGGCAAACATTGCGCCGGACAATGCGGCGGGCCGGCGGAATGTCAAGAAACCTTAGCTCTGCGGCAAGATTGAGCAGTCGACGCCGAAAACTTCAGGGGACGCAAGTTGACAGCCATCAACATTCGCGCTCGAATGTTGCGAATGTGCAACGTGCACTCTGGTGACCGACGCCGGAAACATGCCCCCATTGAATTCCAGGACCGCTGAGCTTGTTGACGGGATCGCCGGGGCGAACGTCCATGCGATCATCCCGGCCGCCGGGAGATCGACGCGGATGGGACGGCCCAAACTGCTGCTCCCCTGGGGCGGGCAGACGATCGTCCGGCGACTGCTGTCATTACTGCTCGATGCCGATGTCGCATCTGTTTCCATCCTGGTCCGAGGCGACGACGAGTCGCTGCTTCGGCATCTTCAGGAGTTCAAGAATGCACTCTCGTCGAACCGAGCAAGTCGATTGCATGTCCTCACGGCTGATCCCGCGCCGCGCGACATGCGCGAGAGCGTCGCTGAATTGCTGACGCAGGTGGGCTCACTGGCGGCACCGGTGACAAGCGATGCGTGGATGCTTGTCCCCGGCGATCTCGTTGCGATCGGCCCCGTCACACTGAACCAACTCATCGATCAGTGGCGACGCAATCCTCACGGGATACTGGTTCCGACCTACCTGGGGCAGCGCGGGCATCCAACTCTGTTCGGTTGGAAGCTATTACCACAGTTCGAGCGAATACCTGCGGGGAAAGGGGTCAACCATCTGCTGTCGGACCCGGCCATTCCCGTCAGTCAGGTTGAAGTGGAGGATGCCGCGGTCCTCGCCGACCTCGATACGCCCGAGGACTACGCCCGCTGGCAAAAGGGATCGCCCACACAATCGTGAATCGTTTGAATTCCAGGGACCAATTCCCTAGGAAACTCCCTGCTGTCTAAGTTTTTTAACTGTGGACTTACGGCGTACCAATCGCGAATCTACAATCAACATTGATTTGCACTCGTTCAAGGCCTGTCTGAATGAGCGCCGGAACAACGCCTCCCATCATCATTAACCGAATACTGGTCGTCGATGACGACCGTGGGGCTGCCGGTGCGCTCAAGGGGGTGCTCTCTCAATGGAAGCATTCCGTCGATGTCGCCAAGGATGCCGGCCAGGCGTATTCCGCGTTTCGCATGCACATTCCCGATCTGGTGATCGTGGACCTGATTCTGCCGAATAACGTCAGTGGCTTCGAAGTCTGCGAGTGGATGAAACGCGAGAACGAGAATGTTCCTATCGTCATTCTGACCGCGATCGACATGGACGATGCCCGCGAACTGGCCTCTCGCGTCGGGGCCGACGGCTACCTCACCAAGCCGTTCGATTCGGAACTGTTGCGGGCCACGATTCAAGAAGCAGCCGAAAAGATGTGGCGCAAGACACACGGCGGCGGCGAGAAGTCGAACGAAAGAGTGAAGTTCATCTGCGGCGAGTGCGGCAAGAAGCTGCGCGTCAGTTCGGCGCATCGCGGCCGGACGATGAACTGCCCGCAATGCGGCCAGCCGGTTATCGTGCCTAAGTTCGACTGATCGGCTCGCGACGCCATCCGGCCTGATGCAACAGTTCGAGCGTCTCGCGCAGCGGCAGACCGATCACATTGCTGGGGCTACCTTCAATTCGATTGACGAAGACCGCAGCGGCTCCCTGGAGCGCGTAGCCACCTGCTTTGCCCCGCGACTCTTCCGTCGAGAGATACCAGTCGAGCAACGCCTCGTCGAACGCATCGAACGTGACCGCCGTCTTCACGATGCACTCGTGACAGTTGCCGCTCCTGTCGGACGATGCCACGCAGATCGCCGTCGCCGCCCAGTGCGTCTGGCCTCGGTAGTATCGCAGGAACCAGCCGCGCACTGTCTCGCGCCATGTGTCGTCGTCTGGCGGTTGTCCGAGCACTGCGAGTGCATCTCGATGGTCCTGTGCCACGATCACGGTGTCGGCGCAGAGCACAATATCATGTGATTCGCCTTGAACTGTTGCACACTGACGCAGGACATCATCGATCTTGAACCGCACGATTTCCTGCAGCCTGTGTTCAATTCCAGGCCAGTCGTGAACATCCTCGAAACCCGGCTCTGCGTGCGATGTCGGCGGCCGAACGACGATGGAACTCGCGGGAACGATCAGTTCCAGCAGCGATTTCCGCTGCGGAGAACGGGAGCCGAGAACGATCTTCGGCCACGTAGTCGGCGACCCGCTCACACGTACTCCTCCGCGAGTTTGGTATACGCCGCCACGCGACCGGCGATGACGTCGAGACCGCGATTCCAGAAGTCGGGCTGGCTCAAGTCGACGCCGAGCGTGGAACTGACGCACTCTTCCGTTCGCATCGATCCCGTGGCGGCCAGGAACTGTTCGTATCTCGCAGGGAACTCGCTGCCGAAGCTCGCCGCCATCGAGTACAGGCCCAGCGACAGCATGTAGCCGAACGTGTAGGGGAAGTTGTAGAACGGCCAGCCCGAGATATAGAAGTGGAGCTTCGAGATCCAGAAGCCGGGATACCAGCCGTCGTCGGCAAAGGCATCGAGGTAGGCTTCCTGCTGAGCCTGCAGCATCAGTTCCATGAATCGTTCGGTCGAGAGTTCTCCATTCATTCTCTCGCGGTGATAGCGGTCCTCGAACAGGAATCGGCAGTGGATATTCATCATGAACGCAACAGCATCACTCAGCATGTGGTCTAGAAGACGCAGTTTCACGGCCGTCGATTCGGCTGCGGCGAATTGCTGTTCACCCAGGACAGCTTCGGCGAAAGTCGAGGCCGTTTCCGCGAGATTCATCGGGTAATCCTGCAGCACGATGGGATGATTCCGCAGCACATGTGAGTGATACGCATGACCCAGTTCGTGCGCCAGCGTCGACATGCTGTCGACCGAGTTGTTGAACGTCATGAAGATGCGCGTCTGCTTTACTCGCGGGAAGCCCGTGCAGAAGCCCCCTTGCCGCTTGCCGGGTCGGTTCTCGACCTCGCACCAGCCGTCTCGCAGTGCCACCTCGCCGAATTGCCCCAGGTCGGGGCTGAAGCGATTGAATGTGTCGACCACCAGCTTGCAGGCGGCATCGTACTTCAGCTCGGGAGCCGGCCCCGCGCCGATCGGCAGCGGCGCCATCTGGTCCAACCACGACATTCTTTCGATGCCGAGCAACTTCGCCTTGGTTTCGAAGTAGGGAAGCAAGATCGATTTTCTGGCGGAGATTGCGTCCCACATCGTGGTGAGCGTGGCACGCTCCATGCGGTTATTCTGCAGCGGCTTCTCGAGATGGTCGATGCCCAATCGGCGATAGCGGCTCAGGCGCGAACCCGAGATGTGATTGAGCGCGTCGGCACACGTGTCGGCGATCGATTTCCACGCATGGTCGGCCGCATGAAAGCGATTCTCCCGCACAGCGCGTTCCGGGTGGTCGTAGCTCACCTGTCCCGGCGACTTCCTGATCACCTTGCCTTTCTCCATCACTTCGATCCGCAGCTCGCCGCAGAGTCGATCGTACAGACGGCTCCAGCCTTGCAGGCCATCAACATCGAGGTCGGCCGCCAGCAGTTCCTGTTCGCGAGGCAGCCGGAGCTTCGCGTTTCGCCGCGCCTCCTGCAGGAAGAACGCCACCTGCTTCAGATCGGGATGCGACTGAATGAAAGCATTCACCTCCGCATCGGAGGCCGACTGCAGTCCCAGTTCGATGTTGACGGCAATTCGTTCACGGAGCGGGCGCAGCGATCCCAGCACCCCTTCGAGCCGCTGAAACTCTTTGTTCTCCGCATCCCCGGCAGCATGGCAACCCGCGAACGAGGCGAGTTCCTCGCTCCACTCCCAGACATCGAGGCAGCCGGCAATGAACTTCGCCCACGCCTCCTTCGCTCGCTGCGACTGAATCGCCGGCAGCAAATCCGACTGCTTGGCGAGCGAGTCGAGTTTCTGCCGGTAGTCGTCCAGCACGTCGCGAAACTCGGGCTTTGCGGGATGGGGCAGGATGGAGTCGAGATCCCAGCAGGTCGGGTAGGTGTTCATGAATGGCATGATGAACGGGTGTCTGAGCCGCGAAAGACCGCGGATGAACTGAGTGTTGAGTGTACAGATAACCGAGTGAATCAAAAGGTTCA
>JANNSB010000636.1:0-19942 GCA_031402175.1 Planctomycetaceae bacterium | reverse complement strand
TTCCAACGTGACCGGTCCTTCGAAGCGGTTTTGGCGATTGACGCTGACGGGGATTTCGATCGTCTGCCCGCGCGCCACGTTTCCGCCATTGGGGACGTTGGCGTTGAGCCGGGCCGGTGCGGGACGCACCGTGATGACGATCGGAGTTGAGGGAATCGTGACGTTCAAGCCCTGCGGATTCGCCCGCTGAGTGGCTTCATTGGAGCGCTGCTCGGCCTGTTGTTGCTGCTGTTGTTTGCGCTGCACGAGAGCCTGGGCATCTCGCTCGGCTTGTTCGGCGACAGTCTTCGCCTCGGTGGTCAGCGTGAGGGCGTCCGTAGCCTTGGTCACGTTTTCGGCGGCGAGTTTGGCGGCGTCCTCGGCAGTCTTCTTCGCCGTGTCGGCCGTGGCTTCGTTCGTCTTCATCTGCTCGAGTGTGAGCTTGGCCTGATCGAGCGTCTGCGTCTGCGTGACCAGCGTCTGCTCCAGCGTCGCGACCTGCTGTTTGAGTCCTTCGTTCTCGGGATCGGCCGCCAGCGCGTTCTTGGCATCATTCAATTGAGTCGTCGTCGCGTTGACCAGATCCTGCGCAGCCGTAACCTGACGGTCGGCCTCTTCGCGCTGCGCCACCGCAGTCTGCAGATTCGTCACCGCCTGCTGAACGACCTGATCGGCCTGCTGCATGGCCTGCTGGGCCTGCTGCAGCGTCTGCTGCGCGGTCTGCTCATTCTGCACGGCGAGATTCTTGGCCTCGGTGGCCAGCCGCTGGGTTTCCATCGCGTCGGTGTGCTCCGTCTTCGCCAGCTCGAATTCCTGCATCAGCCGCGTCGCACGATCGGGATTGCGGCGATACTGCACGCCCGCCTGCGCGGTGAGGTACACCGTGTATGTTCCCGGCGGGCTGTTGTCGCGCACGAACAGACGAAAGACCTTGTCGGTCTCGCCATTCGCGAGCGGCTGGTTCTGCAAATCGATGTTGGCTCCGTTCGGCAAGCCAACGAATTGCAGGTTCACCTGGTCGACGAACTCCAGCCGGCGTGTGAGATGAATCGGCACCAGCACCTGGCTCCCCTGATTCACGTCAAATCGGTAGGCATCGGTCGTCACCTGGAAGAAGGCCGTCTCCGGCATGATCGACAGCGCGAACCGGTCAGTGAGCCGCGGCAGCCCCGGGGATTGATTCATCGGCCCCCAGGCGTAGGTGACGGCCCGCACCGGATGCACCACCTGCCGCACCTGCTGCAGGGCCTCATTCTTGCGCTGCTGCAATGCGTCCTTGAGCATCGCGAGTTGCTGTTCGGCCGTTTGAACCGCTGTCGCGGCCTCGTCCCGCTGCATCTGCGCCTGATCGAGTTGAACCTGGCGTTCGTCGCGTTGGCGTATCAGATTCTCGTCGGTTGGGTTGGCATCCAACTGCTGCTGAGCCTGATCGCGCTGCTGCAAGGCCTGCTGATACACCTGCTCTTTCTGATCGAGTGTCTGGCGCAAGGGCGGGATGGTCATCGCATGATCATCGATCGCCTTGTTGGCCGTCTCGATCGCGCGGTGCGCCATCGGCGGTTCGACTTGAGACTCGGAAATCAACTGGACGAAATGCAGATTGGGTTCGAGGCCTTCCGCGGCGGTGAAGGTGAGCACGCCGGCGTTCTGATCGCTGCTGATCACCGTGCCGGGACATGTGATGCCGCCGGGAAGACCTTCCACTCGCACTGAAATCGGACCTTTGAAGCCGTCGCGGCGATAGGCATACAGGTTCACGCCGATATTCTCGCCGCGCCGAATGCCCGATTCCCAGACCTGATTGTTGCCGGGACTTTGCGGGACGGCGACTACGCGAAAATCGGGCTGTTCGGGCCGCACGACGAGCCGATAGCTGAGCGAAGGATCGTTGCGCGTCGCCCCATAGTGATCGCGCAGCGCAATGCGGTACTTGCAGTCCACGTTCACCTGCAACAGGAACTTCGGATCGTCGGTATTCGTGTCGTAGATGTTCTGCGAGGCAGTCGCGGCATCGTCATCCTGGCTGGTGACGCGGTTCACCTGTTGCTCCCCCGCTTCGTTCGTGGTGATCTGGTCGATCACGAAGTAGCTGTCGACGGTGGTCCCCATTCGTTGCGAGATCACTTCGACCCAGAGATACTCGCCGGCCTTGGCGTCGAATTCGTAGACGTCGACATCCCGCCGCTGAGCGAACTGACCCGCCACCTCGAACGGCGTCTGCAATCGCTGCGGAGCTTCGGGGGCGTTGTTCGGCTCGACCTCGAGTCCAATGGGCTGGCTGGTGAGATAAATGCGGACCGGATTCGACACACCCTGATCGGTCGGCAGTCGATAGGTGATGAAGTCCTCCCCCGCCTGCAGCGACGTCACTCGTACCGAAGCGTCGAAGGTGGCAGGATCGCCGGGGAGCGGAATCGAGACATCCCGTCGTTCGAGCGCGATGTCGTTCCAGACCAAGTCGGTGGGCTGGCCGCCGATGTTGGCACCGTAGAGCGTGAAGTTCGGCGCGGTGCCCACCTGTCCCGCAGGCGGATACGCGAAGGCCACGAAGGGTCCGACGTGCGTCGCCAACCGATAGTGATAGTCCTGCCCGTTGCGGAACGCGACATCGAATACGCGCAGCTTGTATTCGCCGTCGACGGGGACGTCGAACACCAGCACGGGGTCGAGGCCGTTCACATCGGTCGACCGGGCGAGACGGCGAGTGCCTGCGGAGTTGTAAACTTCGAGTGAAGGATCCATCACCGAATCGATCTGCTCGGCGTAGCAGTCGAATACGACCCGCTGGCCGGCGGTGGCGGTGAAGGTGAACCAGTCGACATCGCTCCCCTGATCGAGTTTGCAATTCACATCATTCCCGATGACGAGCGGCGTCGCCTGGGCTGGCAACTGATTCGGCTCGATCTCATCAATCTGCACACGGCGGCTGACCATGAAGCGCCGGCAGTTGCTGGCGCCCCAGAAGCCGATGGCCCGCATTTCGTAGACACCTTCGGGGACATCGGGGGCACAGGTCACGACGAAGGCATTCTCGACGACTCGCTGCTGGCCTTCGATTTCTTCCATCTTTTGAGTGGCGGAAATTCCCGGATGACTGAACCACAGCCGATTGACGTCTTCGATGTCGTCGCCTCGCAGCAGCTTGACGTCAACCGTCGTGCCGGCCTGCATACCCGTCGGCTGTATCGTGTAGATGCGGGTCTGGGGCAGTTGCGCGAACGCCTCGGATGCGCCGGCCGATATCGCGATGCCGATCAGTAGTGCGACAACGCGACGCAATGCCGTCTCGATCCTTGAGGAATTCATACCGTTCATGGAGCGCTCCTGGCCTGAGTTGGCAGGGATGAGGTCTGATTCGGCGATGTCGCCCGCGTGTCGCGGACTAACAAGAAAACGCAGGCTCACCTGGAAGGCGGCGGAGCCTGCGGCGTTTCCCATCAATGGTTAAACAGGAATTCTTTGGTGTTGATCAGGGCCCAGAGGATGTCTTCGTAGGCGATCTGGGAGTTGTCCGGATGCGCCTCGATATGCGCCAGGGCGATGCACATCTCTTCTTCATCCGGCTCACGACTGAACGTCCACAGATACATCTCGCGGATGCGCTCCGTGTGGTTTCGTTCCTGGTCCTGGGCCAGCGTCGCCGCCCGGCCGCTGCCGTTGGAGATCTTCCCCTGCACCTCGTTGCTGTTGAGCAAATGCAGACTTTGTGCAAGGTTGGCCTCCATCGAGCGTTCGCATTCGCAAGCCGTGTCCCCCATCGGCTGGCCGAACACCGTCAGGAAGTAGGGTACGTTGGAGGTATCGGGCAGTTCGAGTGCCCGCGTTCCTTCGGGCATGCCGTTGTAGCTCTGAGTCGTGTTCGTCACCTGATGGAAGGCGTCATAGAGGGCCTCGGCCGTCAGACGGCGCGGGTAATAGCGCGAGAAGTTCTGCTTGTCGCTGACATTGAATTCGTTCGGGATAGCGCTCAACTGATAGGTCGACGAACGGCAGATCGTGCGGACGAGTTCCTTCATGTCGTAACCGGTGTTGACGAAGTTCTGCGCCAGCGCATCGAGCAGTTCGGGATTCGTCGGCGGGTTCGTTTCCCGCATATCATCTTCGGGTTCGACGATGCCGCGCGAGAAGAAGTGCTTCCAGTAGCGATTGACGAGCGCCCGGGCGAAGAACGGGTTGCTCGCATCGGTCATCCAGTCGGCCAGATAGACCCGCGGGTCTTCTTCCGGTGGCACGTCACTCGGTTCGCTTCCCAGTCCCGTCGGCGGCAACTGCGCGCTGCTGCGGGGATTGGTGGCGAGAGCCTCGCCGTCCTGATGGAAGATGCGGCGGTCGCGACCGCGTGCGCCGCCGGCAGGCATGTTTTTTTGACCTAGCCGGCTGAAGAACGCCGATAGGCCGTAATAGTCGTCCTGGCTCCAGCGCTCGAACGGATGATGGTGACACCGAGCGCACTGAATTCTCAAACCGAGGAAGAGTTGCGCCACGTCCTCGACCTGCTCGTTGTTCTCATTGACTTCGCGATACCAGACGACCGGCGGATTGAACGTCGAGTCGCCCGTGGCGGTGATGATCTCGCGCACGAATTCGTCATAGGGCTTGTTCGCCGCGATGCTCTCCCAGACCCATTGATGGAAGTAGTACGTGCCTGAAACATCTTCGGCCTGACGACGGCGATTTCTCAGCACCAGATTCCACTTGTTGGTGAACAGGTCGGCATACTCGGGCGAGTCGAGCAGTTGATCGACGATGCGGTCCCGCTTGTTGGGATCGGGATCATGGAGGAATGCCTCGGCCTGTTCGGCAGTCGGCAACGTCCCGGTGATGTCGAGCGACACGCGCCGCAGGAATGTGGCGTCGTCGCAGAGATTCGATGGCGGCACGCCGAGCACCTGCAGCTTGTTGAAGACGTGCTGATCGATGAAGTTTCTGACGGGAGGTAGCGATGCGATCGGCGCGCCCAGCGGAATCGTCGCCCTGAACGTCGACACCTGACCCTGATACCGAGCCATGATGGCCACTTCGCCCGACAGGTCGGTTGTCCGCACGAGGCCGGAGACTTCTGATTCGGCCAGTTCGGGATCGTTCGGCTCATAGAGCGCCATGCGGGTGACATCTTCGATCGAGCCATCGCTGTAGGTCGCGTAGACCGAAACCTGCTGCTCGGTTCCCCGTCCCATGATTCGCGTGGCGGGGACGCAGTCGATCGCCGCAACGACGGGATCATCTTCGTCGCCGTAGGGCATGCCTTGCTCGATCCAGCGGTAGAGCAGGCGGTATTCGTCACTGTCGGCGTCCATGCGAACGCCACCGCCGTGCGGCGACTGGCCGGTGGGCTTCGTCAGCAGCAGGCTGACGGCGGGGGCCGGCGGAAAGACGCGGCGTCCGCGGCCTTCCATCACGAGGAACTCATAGTCGTCGTCGGGATAGAAACCGAGAAGCGATAAACGGAACCCGTTTTGTCCGCTCGCTTTCCCGTGGCAACCTCCGCTGTTGCAACTGAACTTCGTGAAGATCGGCACCACCTGATTCTGGAAACTGATGAGCGGCGGATCGGCGAAGCCTTCCACAGAGATGGGTGTCTGGGCCGTTTGTCCGCTCGGGTGGGTGGCGGTGATCGTCGTCGTCCCGTCGGCCAGTGGCTTCACCGTACCAAGGGGACTGATCTCAACGATGCCCGCGGGGTCGGAAGTGAACTGCACCTGCCGGGTGTAGTCGACCAGGCGGGCCGCTGCATGTTCCCCGGAGACGAGCAATTGATGCCGGGCATCCGGCCCACGCATCACGAACGTGCCGCCCGATGGGTTCCCTTCAAATCGCAAGGCCGCGATCGGCCCCAGGTCGTCCGCGAATGCAATTCCGCAGGCCAGGCACAGTCCGGCGAAAACGATCCCCAGGGGAATCCTTCGAGAGCACATCATGTCTCTTCCTTTTGGCAGGAGAGTTGGGCGGGGCGTTCGGTGGGGTGAGTGAACGGGGAGTTCACTCAGTTGTCAGGCAGGAGGTGGGTTCCATCCCCTACGTCGTCAGGTCGCCGCGGGACTGATTCAAGTGTCCTGGATCAGGCTAAAACTCACGAATTATCCACACTTCAACATATCAACGGACGGTTTTGTGTCAAGAATGGATGTGAGTCCAGGCGATCTCCCGGCCTGAACCGACGATTGTGGTGTTGACACGTTGCTTTTCAGCAACATTTTGGCCTCTCACAATCCCGGATTATCGATACGAGGCCGCGATTTCGAGACCAGTTCACTGCGACAGCGAGATTGCCTGCTTGCCGCCCCAGTGTTCGGGAAGTCCGGGCATCGTCTCCCGCAGAATCTCAATGATGGCCTCGCGGTCCTCGGACGTAAGGTGAGCATACTTCGGCGATGCGTCGTCACCCGACAGGATTTCTCCCATCCGCTGCCAGACATAGTCGCGCATCTCCTGTGGCAGGGCGGCGAACGCGTCGGAGTAGATCAGGTAACTGCACGGATATCTCAAGAGTCGCCGCTGCAGATCGAGTTCGCGCAACGACCGCCCCTGGCTGTCGCGCGGGCCTGTCTTTGCAAACTGCTCCGTGTACCCTGATGTTCCCTGGACGGCCGCCGTCAATGGAGCTTCGCCCACCAGCAACAGCGCATCGACGAGCTCATCGCCTGCCCCCTGTATGCGGCGGGTCGTGCTGTCGAGGCGGGTTTCCGGCGAGTATTCCAGCGCTTCGATCATCATCTGGTTGTAAGCGAGAGCCTGCCGCGTGGTGAAGTTCGCATTCGTGATGCGGTTGTGCACCAGCACCTGATGTTCCAGCACCATGAGGGCCACGATGTCGCTGTGAGGAGACAGATACCGATCGACGTTGAAGCGATCGGCAAGCGAAGTGATGTTCTGTGCGTCTGGGTCCGCCACTGGCTGCGATGATTCACCTTCCCGCGAGATCCGATTCCCCAGATGCGTTTGCGAACCGTGCTGTCCCGTCACGTACCAGCCACCCCAGCGTTGATCAAAGGGAGTCGTGTGGTCAACGGTGCGGCTGCCCATCGACAACAGCGGATAACCACTCTCATCGACTGCGAGCGACCGCACGAGATGCCCGGGAATCCCTTCGGTGCGAGACGATGCGTGACAGACCAGACATGTGTCCCCCCGCCGCTCGAATCTCGGCGGCGAATCGGGATCCTTCTGGTTGAGAGTGTAATACACAGTGCCAAGTTGCGGATCGACGGCAGAGACTTCCATCACATCCCCCGACTGGCAGAAGCCGACATAGACCTCGTCGTTGAAGTAAATAGCGCGGGGAGTTCGCGGCGAAATGTATCGCGTCTGGAGGCTGGTCTTGGAGAAGACGAGCACCTGCGACTCGATCGGAACACCGAGCGCCTCGAGGGCCGCCTTCAAGTAGCCGTGAGTTCCGTCATGTGTGAGCGAAATCTCGCCATTGTCGAGGCGTTCCTGCAGACGGCTGACGCAGTTGTCGGGTTGGCTGGTGCTGTATTCGATCGGAGGCCGCTCGAAGTCGTCCTGCGCGGAGAGTGAACCGGAAAACGTCATCACGAACAATGCGACAAGTCGGCCGATGTGATGGTGAGACATGTTGAACATTCGCGTCACGTCGGGGCGGGTTTCGTTGAGGCGGGATCAGGGCGGGACGACCCTTGTGGTCGCTGCGTTTAACTTATCGGTTGAAATGTTCATGTCAAGATGTAGAATTAGTCGAAAGTCGAGAATCACGGGAGACGAAAATGCTGTCCAAGACCGCGGAATACGCCTTGCGCATTGTGGCCTGTCTGGGCTTCGAGCCGACACTTCCTCAATCAGCGGAAGAACTTGCGGAAGCAACAAAGGTTCCCAGACGCTATCTGCACACGGTCCTCAAGGATCTCGTGCAGGCGAAACTTGTCCGCTCACGACCTGGTCCAGGAGGTGGATATGCGTTGATCAAGCCGGCGGATGAGATCTCCATCCTGGCAGTCGTCAACGCCGTCGCACCCTTGGAGAGAATCCGGCATTGCCCGCTCGGCTTACCATCCCACACCCGGCTGTGCCCCCTGCATCGGGAACTCGATCGCGCTTATGCCGCGACCGAGGCCGCGTTCGCCCGCGTGACGATTGGCGAATTGCTGCGATCGAGCGGCGACGTCACGCCGTTGTGCGACTTGTCGTGCGCCTAGGACAGATGATCGACTCGATCATCAATGTCTCGCGACTTCATCACGGCTGCGCGAATACGTCGGGACGCAGTGAATGCAGACGGGCGGTCGCTTCCATTTCGGATTGCTGCATGACATCGGCGATGAAAACAGGCGCACCCCCCTGGCGTTTGCTTTCGTCGGCAGCTTCCATAAAGGCGTACAGCTCGATCGTCTCTTCGGGCGTCACCGGCGTTTCACCGGTGTGGAACATGTGCACGATGCGTTCGATCAGCGGGCCGTAACCATTGAACGGCCCCAGCGCGACGATGGCGTTCTCGCAGTAAGCGCTGCCGCCGTAGCCGGCGGCTCCGTCTCGAATGCCGCGGAAGGAACCGATGCGTCCTCCTTCCCAGACGCCGACAACGACATCGCAACCGTCCGTGGCGGCACGGGTGACTGTTTCACATCCCGGCCCCATCACCGCGTAGAGAGCCTCGACCCCGTGGATGCCGTACCAGAACAGGTCGGGATGCGTCGGCTCCGTCGAACAGGGACTGTACGTCTCGCAACCCAGCACCCTTCCCTGACTGCCATTGCGCACTTCTTGTGTTTGACCCAGCCAGCGCAGTGACGACGACGAAAAGACTGGCACACCGTAATGCTCGGCGGCTCGATAGATGGCAACCGCATCACTCAAGGAACCAGCCACCGGCTTGTCGATGAACACCGGCTTGCCGGCCTCGAACACCAGCAGGGCCTGCTCCAGGTGCGGCCGGCCGTCGTTGGTTTCCAGCAGCACGCAGTCGACTCGCTCCAGCAGCGTCTCAATCGAATCGACGACTTCCACTCCCAGTCCTTCAACCTGGACGGTGTAATCGGGAATGCGGCTCGTTGACGACTCGATGTCCCGGCTGCCATACGGATAGGCCGCCACGACTCGGCACCCCGCCAAGGTCTCGGGAGGCGACTCGGCATTGAGAGCCGTCGCGAACGCAATCGAATGCGATGTGTCGAGACCGATGATGCCGATGCGAAGCACGTCACTCGTCGTCGCTGCATCGTCGCCGCAGTTGCCGCTTTCGTCCTCGGCAGATGCCTCGTCCGGAGCGGGTTCCTCGGCGGGTGTATCCTCTGGAACCAGTGTTTCCGTCGTCGTTTCAGTTCCCTCCGGCGCGCCGAGTACGCCGCTCACGAATTGCGATATATCCCACAGCGCGATCGTGTGATCGTGGGATGCGCTCGCGAGCAGCATGCCGTCGGAAGTCAGCGCGAGTGAATTCACCTTCCCCTGATGAAAGTCGAGCGTGCCGAAATCCTCGCCATCAATCGGATTGAAGAACCTGATTTCGTTCTTCCCCGCGAAGCGGCCGCCCGAACCGCTGATGGCCAGAAAGCTCTCGGCCGTCACCAGGACGCAGTTCGTGGGGCGCGAATGCTGACCGAAGAATCCGTGCGGGGTGCCGGCTTCGGCATCGTAGACGTTTATGCGCTCGTCATACGCCGTCGATAACAGCAGCAGACCTTCGGGCGAAAACGTGACGCTCGTCGCGCACCGATCGGGAGGCGTGAGTCGATGCAGGATGCTGCCATCATCGAGCGACCAGAGGAAGACCTCTCCCTTGCGAGTGAGCCGCGTGTCGTCGCCGGCAGCCGATGCGATCATGCCGCCATCAGGCTGAACGGCCACGCCCCAGACGGAGTCGGCATGTCCCGTCAGCGACATCAACTCGCTGCGGTCGGCGACATTCCAGACGCGAATCGTCTTGTCGTCGCTGCACGAGACCAGTTTCGTGCCGTCGGCGGAGAACTCGAGATCGTTGACGTAGCCGCGATGCCCCTTCAATTCGCCGACGACGTTGAGTTCGCGATCGACAAGTTGAATCTGTTGATAAGCCCCGACCGCGAGCAGTTCTCCGTCCGGCGAGAAGGCGACGCTTCTCGCGTAGCCATTTGTCGCGACATCGCCGAGTGACTGTGTGGTGACGGTCTCACCGTCGCGCGTGACCTGCCAGATGCGGGCCAGTTCGTAGGTGCCGGCTGCGAGACGATCATCCGGCGCGAATGCGACGCTCATCACCCAGTCGGGCAGCCCGCGCAGATGGGCGACCTGCGTGACCCCTGCGGGAGGCATCGGCTCATCCTGCGCCCATGCACGATCAGGAACCAGACACAAGCAGCCGAGCAGAAGTAGGGCGAACCGTTGCATGAAGTCCTCGCGAGCCGAACGTGCCAACATCAGATAAGTCGCTGCAAACGCAGGGCGTGATGATTCAATCACGCACCGGCGCACGCTGCGGCGTTTCCTCGGACACACTGTATGCGGAATCGGCGAACGGCGCAAGTTCCCGGCGCGAAGTCGGCGGCAACGGACCCTGCGCAGCTACATCCTCAGGCGCGTGAGACCAGTCTTCTCGACTGGAATACGACACGACCAGTTCCGCGATCAACCCGAGCGAGATGCCTTGTGCCCCCAATAGCAATGCACCCAGCGAATACAGCAGCAGCGGACGGCCGCCGATCGGTTCGACGGGGAGCATGTCGAACACGTTCATCAGGCACCACAGGGCGGCCAGATAAGTCAGTCCGGCGACGCCCAGGAAGAAGAACAACAGCCCCAGCCCGCCGAGCAAGTGCTGCGGGCGCTGGCCGTAACCGGTGAGAAACTTGATCGTCAGCAGATCGAGAAAGCCGCGGGCGAATCGACGCATACCGTATTTCGATCGGCCGTGCTGCCTGGGGCGATGGTTGACCGCCAGTTCCGTCACGCGAAAGCCGCGCGCATCCGCCAGCACGGGGATGAAGCGATGGCGTTCGCCGTAAAGTCGAATCTCGCGGGCGACTTCGCACTTCATCAGCTTGAGGCCGCAGTTGTGGTCGTGCAGCTTGACTCCGGTGAGGAACCCGACAAACCAGTTGAAGAACTTGCTGGGGATCGTCTTGTGCCACGGATCGAGCCGTTTCTTCTTCCAGCCGTTGACCAGGTCGTAGCCTGCGTTGAGCTTGGCAATGAGCGCGCCGATCTCGCCGGGGTCGTCCTGCAGGTCGGCATCCATCGTGAGGATGAGTCTGCCTGACGCCCCCCGAAAACCGGCCGACTGAGCCGCCGCTTTGCCGAAGTTCCGGCGGAAGCGCAGTCCTTTTATATGAGGATCATTCAGCGCGAGCCGGGTAATGGTCTGCCACGAGGCGTCGGTCGAGCCGTCGTCGATGAGAATGAGTTCCCAGTTGAGCGCGAGCGATCTGCAACTCGCGGCGATCTGGTCCCGCAGTTCCGTCAGACTCTCCGCCTCGTTGAGCACGGGGACGACGATCGAGATGTCGATGGGATCAGGCGTCATTGGAGTTGGAACTCAAGACGTTTTAGCGCATCGTCACTCCACATGCCACGCCACTTGCGAGAAAAGGGTGACCGCAGAGAAAGAGAACCTATCTCGACAGCAGAGCGCGCACGGCCTGGCCGATATCGGGCTGCTGCATCAGCGATTCACCCACGAGCATCGCATCAACGCCATGCGCGGCCAGTTTCAGCACATGGTCGGGGGTCTTGATGCCGCTCTCGCTGACGAACACGATGTCTTCGGGAATCCGCTCCCGGATGCGCAACGAATGATCCAGATCGGTGACCATCGTCCGCAGGTTGCGGTTGTTCACGCCGACGAGTCGTGGACCGACGGCGAGCACCCGCTCGACGTTCTCGGCATCGTAGATCTCGATGAGAGCCTCCATCTCCAGTTGCATTGTGAGGGCGTACAACGTCCGCAGTTCGGCGTCGCTCAGGCATTCGGCGATCAGCAAGACAGCGTCGGCCCCCGCGCTGCGGGCTTCGTACACCTGGTACTCGTCCAGAATGAAGTCCTTGCGCAGCACCGGGATCTCGACGGCCTGACGAATCTGCGTCAGGTACTCGAGCTTGCCCTGAAAGTACGGTTCATCCGTCAGTACGCTGATACACGCGGCCCCGTTCGCTTCATAGATCCGCGCGATGGCGACGGAATCGAAGTCCGCGCGAATGAGTCCCGCGGACGGCGAAGCCTTCTTCACTTCGGCGATCAATGCGACAGGCCCATGGCTACCGATAGCCGCGGTGAAGTCCCGTACCGGGGGTGCCGATGCGAGAGCGCGCTCGACAACCGCGAGCGGCGTGCGCGCCTTACTCCCCACCAACTCCCGCCGTTTCGCAGCGACGATCTCGTCGAGAATGCTCATGGGCTGGTCGTTGGACTCTGGACGCTGGTCTTGGGGCACCGAAGTGGATCGCCAGCACTGTCAGCAGTCCTAAGTCCACAGTCCTACTGGCTCATCACCCAGGTGTACGTGACGTACGTTGACAGCCCCATCGCGATGACGGTGTAGACGAAGAACAGTGACAGCATCTTGCAGATGGCGCGACCGGCTTCCTGGTCGTCGGCGGTAAAGCCCTTCAACTCCTGCTTTGAGAACGGGTCGGCGGCGGCAGGTGTGTGGACGGCGGCGTGGGTTTCGGTCGATTCGCTCATGTCGGTCGACAATTTCAGTTGGGGAGACTTGGCGAGAGAAGACTCCCACGGCGTCACTCAGTTACTATGATAGAATGGGATGGCGGGCATTCTCACCAAGTTCGCCCAAAATGTCGAGCACATTTCAAAGTCGGGATTAGCGAATCGGACGAGGAGAACAGCGTCATGGACGCCGTCGTTGTGGCCTGTCCACACTGCGAAAAAGACTTGCGGGTCAGTGACCGCTCGAAGCTGGGCAAGCGCGTCAAGTGCCCCGGCTGCGGAGAGGCAATCGTCCTGCAGGAAAAGCCTCGCTCCGCCGGTGTGGCGGCCGGCAAGGCGGCACCTGCGCAGGCGATGGCAGCGCAGTCCATCCCCAAGTCTCTCGAACCCGTAGCTGTTACCACCTCTGACGAGCCGGGCGACTTGCAGTTCGTGTTTCCCACGACACCGGCCCTACCTCTCGCGGAACGCAGAAAACGCCGCAGACGGACGGGCCTGTGGACGACGCTGGTCATCCTGGCCCTCGCCGGTGGGGCAGGCGCGTTCATCGCCATGAACTGGAAGCCTGGCAGGCCGGACCGCGACGAACCGCCGGTGGCCGACGACGACGACGATCCGGCACGGGCGGATGTCATCTCGGTCCAGCTTCCTCCCCGCCTACAGGAACTCGAGGAAGAATCCGAACTCGTCGATGCGTTTGATCTGACGGAAGGGGAGCCGATCGAACTTTTGATGATGCCCAGCGGGATCAACGGCATCCTGCATCTGCGACCGCGGGAACTGTGGTCGAGCGATGTGCAGATGCAGACGCTGCGGGCCAGCCTGACCGAGGGGGTCGTGCTCTGGCTGGAGGAGTTCCTGCAGACGCAGTGCCATCGCGAGCCGGCTCAGATCGAGGAAGTTACTTTCGGCATGTTCCTCGGAGCGCGAGGCTCGGAACCGAAGATGGCCGCCGTCGTGCAGCTTGCCGAAGACACGAAACGTTCGGAACTCATCCTGGAGTTCAACGGCGATGTCGTCACCGAGCGAGAGGGTTTGCGAGTGGTGGAAGGCGACGAGTTCACTTATGTCATCAAGGGGCAGCGCACGGTTGCAATCTGCCCGAGTTCGATGGCCGAAGAGATTCCGGAATGGATCGATATCCCGAATCTCAATTGCTCGGACGGGCTGTTATCTCTGTTGCCACACACCGATCGCTCGCGATTGTGCACATTGCTGTTCGACATGGAAGCCGTCCGCCGGCATGAAGAGGATTTGTTTCCAGAAGACGGAAGGCTGGCGTTTCAATCGGTCCTCGACTGGTTCGGCGATGAAGTCGAAACCGTAGCGTGGAGCCTGCACGTCGATGAGGAGAATCTGCATTCACAGATGTACTTGCGGTCGTCATCAATTACCAACCCGGCCCGTCTGCGGGAAACGATGCGGAATAGACTTGTGGAAGCGCCACAGGATCTGATGGCGCTCGCCCGGCTGATGGACCCGCAACGTCTGGGATTTCGGCAGATGGTCGGCCGGTTCCCCGCAATGATCGAGGCCTACAGGATGGCGACCGTCATCAATGTGGGCGAACGATTCATTCGGATGACGACGCTGCTTCCCGCCAAGGCCGCCCCGAACCTGGCACTGGGCGCGATGCTGACCTGGAAGGAGTCGACCCTTACCGATTTCAGCGCGGGTCCGACCACAGTGGCCTCGAACGACGAGCCGGAATTGACACTGGAAGAGCGCCTCAAACTTGAAGTCGACGCCGAGTTCAATGGTGAGCCTCTGGAGGCTGCGCTGGCGTATATCGGAAACACGATCGGTGCAACTATCGAACTCGACGGCGACGCCTTTGAAGATGCTGGACTGACGCGCAATATGCGGCAAACATTCAACCTGGGCGTTGTGCCAGGTGATGTCGTGCTCGCCAAGATCTGCGCGATCGATGAGAATCTGGTCATTTGCATCGACCACGAGGCCGACAAGATTCGATTGACAACCGAAAAGTTCGCGACCAATCAAGGCCGTGAAATCTACCCGCTGCCTCCCGCGCCAGAATGATGTTGTCGCCGCCGATCGCATCATTACTGCGGGGATGTCGACGAACGCTCCGCCAACTCTTGAATCCCCGATCCTGGCCAATTCCCGATGCAAGTTCCCACCGCTGTCCGAGAGCAACTTGCTAATCATAGCCAGGAGCACTTGCTTTATGGTTGGGACACGCTGCCGGACGCCGACCAGCAAGTTCTGCTTGATCAGATTGCCGAAGTCGATTTCGACCTGATGCGGCAACTCTTCGCGCTGCGTTCCGACAAGCACGCGGCCAAGGAGTCTGCCGCCACGCGGGCCGATCGCGCCGAGCCCCCGTCACCGCTGGTGCGGTTGCCGGATTCGCCGGAAGATCGCAGAAGGTGGCAGACCGCGGATCAGGCAGGGACCGAACTGCTGCAGCAGGGCAAAGTGGCCTGCATTCTCGTCGCCGGAGGTCAGGGAGCACGACTCGGTTTCGATCCTCCCAAGGGGATGTTTCCCATCGGACCCGTCTCCGAACGGACGTTGTTCGATTGGCTCTGCGGTCAAGTCGCTGCCCGTGCGAATCGAGCGGGAGCGGAGATTCCGTATCTCATCATGACCAGCGAAGCGACCGATGCCGACACGAAGCGGTACTTTCGTGAACGCGATTTCCTGGGGCTCGATGCCGATCAGGTGTACTTTTTCCGCCAGCGGTCGCTCCCCGCGGTGGACGACAAGCATCCGCGACTCCTTCTCGATCGGCCGGGTCGGCTCAGCACGTCCCCCGATGGTCACGGCGGCATGCTGCATGCCCTGCACACGTCGGGCCTGCTGGAGCAGATGGCCGACCAGGGCATCGAGCATTTCTACTATCATCAGGTCGACAACCCCACCGCGATCGTCTGCGACCCGGCCTTTCTCGGACTGCATCTGCAGTACAACGCCGATGTCACGACGAAAGTGGTGGCCAAGGCCTTCCCAAAAGAAAAGATGGGAGTCGTGACCTCGATCGACGGCTGCTGCGAGATCACCGAATACAGCGATCTGAGCGATGCTCAAATGGCCGCCACCCTGCCGGATGGAACTCTCAAGCTCTGGGCCGGCAACACGGCCATCCATGTCTTTCGTCTCGGCTTCCTGCAGAGCCTCGTCGACCGCCGCATCGAATTGCCGTTCCATGTGGCTCACAAGCCGGTGCCGTTCCTCAACGCGCAGGGACAGCGCATCGAACCCGGCCCGACCGAGAACACCGCGCACAAGTTCGAGCAGTTCATCTTCGATGTGTTGCCCGATGCAGCGGTGGCGCTGGTGGTCGAAGGGGACCGCGCGCGGGAGTTCAACCCGGTGAAGAACAAGGACGGGAACGATTCGCCCGAAACCTGCCGGTCGGCTTTGCTGCGGATTCACCGCGAATGGCTCACCGCCACGGGAGCCGACGTGCACGAGGCGGCGCGAGTCGAGATCAGTCCGGGATTCGCCCTGGATGCGGAGGAAGTCGCGCGCAAGATCCCCGCCGGCGAGAAGTTCACGGGGAATGTCGTGCTGTGATAGAGTGCCGACTTCCGATCTCGATACTCTAACTATCCCGTGCTCATTCCCATGAATCGCCTGCTCCAGCGTTTTTGCAGCATGCTGTGGATCATGCTGCTGTTTATGAAGCGCTCGTTTCAGAGTGATTACGGCATGCTGTGGATCCTGCTGCTGCTCTGCACGGTCTTCAGCATTGCGACGCTCAAGGAGTTCTCGGTCGAGGGGAAAACGGCCGGCGAACAGTTGCTCGGAGAACTGTCGGACCTGGAGAGTCAATCGGGTTGCGTGGTGATTGCCGTGCAAGGCAGCGCGACCGATGAGGCCTTCGTCGCCGCGCTCTTATCGGGACTGGAGGGATGTCGCGACTGCGTCGAAGTCACTCGTAAGCCTCAAGAGCTTGTCGCCACGTTCCGCCGACTGGAGTCCGAAGGCCGCACAGTCGATGCAGTCGCTGCCACGCAGCAGGCCGCCACTCAAGAAGTATTCGACCGCATCCTTGACCAGGAATGGAATGTCGGAAAGCCGGTGATCCTCACGCCCAAATCCTACTTCTGGCCGACATTTCTAAAGTTCAGAAACCTGCGCAACGTGCTGCAGCAGAACGCCGCCATCGTCATCGTCGCCATCGGGATGACAATGGTGATCATCACCGGAGGCATCGACATTTCCGTCGGCAGTCTGATGGCGCTGTCGGCTGTCTCCGGTTGCTTTCTGATCGACCGCTTCGGCGGAGTGGCTGCATCGATCTGGGTGGTGCTCGGCGCCACGCTCGCGGGCATCCTGATCTGCAGCTTCGTGGGAGCCTGGACCGGCGCGATGGTGACCTGGCTGGAGATTCCGCCGTTCATCATGACGCTGTCGGTGATGCTCATCGCCCGCGGACTGGCCATGCTCGTCACCGGTGGAGAAACGATCAACAATGTTCCCAAGGGATTTAGTTGGCTCGGCACCGGGGCAACGCTGGCCAATATTCCGAACTCGGTCGTGCTGATGGCGCTGCTTTATGTGGTCGCGCACATTGTGCTCACCTACTCGGTGTGGGGTCGTCATCTCTACGCCGTCGGCGGGAACAAAGAAGCCGCGAGGCTGTCGGGCGTGCCAGTCCGCAGAGTCGTGATGACGGCTTATCTCGTTTCCGGTCTGCTGGCGGGACTGGGGGGAGTGATCCTCGCTTCCGAACAGAAGGCGGCCTCGCCCAGCTACGGCAACATGTACGAACTGTACGTGATCGCGGCCGTCGTCGTGGGTGGCACGAGCCTTTCCGGCGGACGCGGCAAGGCCTTCGGCACTCTGATTGGCGCGCTCATCATCGGCGTCGTGCGCAATGGCATGAACACCTGGAACATCTCCGGCCACCGCCAGACCGTCGTCCTCGGCGGCATCATCCTGCTCTCGGTGTTGCTCGACCAGTTCCGCAACCGGCAGGTGCGACGAAACCGTTAGTCGCCTTTCGCTCCGCGAAAGGAGCGTAGCGGCGTCTGTCCCCAGACGCCGGTATCAAAGGAGGCGATGCGCCCCCTGTTGTGACTCGACGATCGGATGACGTACACCCGCCTCGCCCCGTGTCTGGAGACTGACACGGCTACAAAAACTGACAGCCTCTCTGCGAAAGGCGACTATCTTGTGATTCGCCGCTTGGGACCGTATCTTCGAGCGCGGCGTATCACATCTGAAGCATCGCGAATTGAGGTGAGTTATGTCCCGACTTCAACGACTGTTCATCGGCGTGGTTGTTGCTGTGTTGCTCGTGTCTGGGAATTCGACGGGTGTCGCCGACGATGCACCGGCCGAGCCGAGTGGTGATCCGAGCGTACTACCGGCAGACAGCCGGCTGGAAATGTTGTGGAATGCAGGCGAGTTCACCGAGGGGGTGGCCGTCGCGCCGGATGGGTCGATCGTCTTCAGCGACATCCCCGCGGTGAATCCCGGCAAGGTCTATCGCTTTGATCCGGAGCAGGGGACTGTCGACGTACTGTGTCCCGACAGCGGCAAGAGCAACGGACTGATGTACACTCGCGACGGTAGGTTGATCGCTGCTTGCGGCGCGAACGATGGACTGCGGGCGTTGTGCGAAATCATGCCTGACGGCGAGGTCGTCGAACTTGTGAGTGAGTTTGGCGGACACCGCTTCAACGCTCCGAACGATCTGGAGATTCATCCCGATGGATGGGTCTACTTCAGTGATCCATTCTACGTGGGCGACGAGGAGCGCGAACTCGATCACATGAGCGTCTTTCGCGTCGATCTCGATACAGGCGAGGTGACGCGAGCGACGACCACCGTCTCCAAGCCGAACGGCCTAATCCTCTCACCTGATGGACGCACGCTCTATGTGGCCGAGACGAATAATGGCGTGGCGAATCTGGCCGATCCCAACGCCAAGCCTGAAGGTGTCGTCATGCGCCTGCTCGCCTTCGATGTGGCCGACGATGGCACCCTGTCGGAACAGCGAATGCTCGTCGACTTCGGCGAAGAGACCGGCATCGACGGGATGACGATGGATGTTGAAGGCCACATCTATGCCGCGGTGCGTTCGGAATCGCGGTTTGGCATCGCAGTCTTTTCGAATGAAGGGGAGGAACTGGCATTCATTCCCACGCGCGACCTGCCCACGAACTGCTGCTTCGGCATCGGGGACGAAGCGACGACGCTCTATGTCACTGCCGGTGGCGGGCTGTATCGCATTCGCATGGGAATCGCCGGGTTTCATCCTTCCGGCTCGTAACGGCGCTGCCTGTCTACGTGAGAGTTCACACTGCACGATCACCCGACGGATGACGTTACTCGCCGCACAAGTTGACGAGGCCTGCGACTTTCTGCGCGAGCGCTGGCCGGTGCGTCCGCAAGTTGGAATTATTCTCGGCACGGGCCTCGGGGGATTCGCGAGCGAGATCGAAGTCGAGCAGTCCTGGCCCTACGACCAGGTGCCCCACTTCCCCACGTCGACTGCCGTCGGACATCGTGGACATCTTTGCTGCGGTCGAGTCATGGACATGCCGCTCATCACGATGGAAGGACGGTTCCATCTCTACGAAGGCTACTCGCCCCAGCAGATCACGCTCCCCGTGCGGGTGATGCACCGGCTCGGCATCGAACTCCTCATCGTCTCGAACGCCAGCGGCGGCCTGCATCCGAACCTGCGAGTCGGCGACATCGTGGTCATCGACGGCCACATCAATTGCATGTTCGCCAATCCGCTCATCGGCCTGAACGATCCCATCTACGGCCCGCGATTTCCCGACATGAGCCGGCCTTATGATCCCGCACTCATCGAACAATCGCTGGCGATCGCGCGCCGGCATGAGTTTCGCGCGTCGCCAGGCACATATGTCTCCGTCGTCGGTCCCAACTACGAAACACGAGCCGAGTACCGTTTCTATCGCAAGCTCGGCGGCGACGTGATCGGCATGTCGACGGTTCCCGAGGTGATCGTGGCCGCTCAACTGGGCCTGAAGGTGCTGGCGATCTCGACCGTCACGAATGTGTGCCGTCCCGATTGTCTGACAGAGACCGACGGCCACGAAGTCGTGGCAGCCGCGGCGGCAGCGGAATCGAAACTGCACGTCATCGTGCGGGAGATTCTGGGCAACATGAATCCCAGGCGAGCACGATTGTAGAGCACGGAGTCCGTTCCCTACACGATTACGCGTTCAGCCCCAGTCCATAAAACCGATTCGCTGTCTCGAAGAAGATCTGATGGCGTTCCGTCTCGCTGATCGGGCCGAGGGCTTCGTTGAGCGCATCGATCACCTGTTGATACGTCCCCGCGAGTTCGCACACCGGCCAGTCGGTGCCGAACATCAGTCGTTCGGGGCCAAAGGCGTCGAGCGCGACCTGCACGTAGGG
>JANNSB010000635.1:0-9535 GCA_031402175.1 Planctomycetaceae bacterium | reverse complement strand
CAGGCAGTCGCAGAGCGCGCGGTATTCCGATGAACCCATTTCGTCGGGGTTCGCAAAGTTGAATTCGTGCATGAGGATCCTTGTGTGGTGAATGAGATGACATGAGGCCGACTTCCAATAGCTAAAACAAAGCCACCCCCTTGGCAGAGCAAATGCGGGGGTGGCTCGTCGTGAACTTAACGCCTGCGCTGTCGGCGGCCGGCGTGGTATCCCTTCTGACTGCCGAGTCGCTTGCCCTGGCGGTACATCGCCCACGCGATGCCCCCCACGATCAGCCAGGCGCACAGATCATCCATCACATCACTTCCTTTCATGGATTGAGGATCGGAACAAGAATCAGACCGATTCAGTGTCAGACTCGACGCCGGCAGCGATCAGCCCCTGCTCCAGCCAGACGAGGATGCCCGGTACGCCGCAGTGATAGGCGCCAGGGAGTTCGCACTCGCAGGGGTCGTCAGGTTCGGTGAGCAGGTCAAGCATGGTGCACTGGGGGGAGTGGTGAACGAAAACAGCCCGCCGAGGTCGACCACGGCGTCGACTCCCGGCCGGCAAACGAGCAACAAAGAATCAGGCGCAGGCGAGTTCGCTCTGCATCGGTGCGGGGTCATGAGGTCGGCGAAATCCGCGATGCTGTTTGAAGCGGGAAGTCCGCCACATGCCGGCTCAGTAGGCGTGCTCAATCGCCGCACGATTAACCGCCATCGGCCTTTCCTACAGCCGGCAGTGCCCGTGTCTTGCGTCTAATCGGCAGAACCGGACCCTGCGTCCGTCTACACCGGATGTTCCGACGTTCCGGGGTCGAGTCCTGCCATCTTTAGGCACGATAGCAGATATGCCGCCCTTGCGGCGTCATTTCTGCTTTCGAATGGTACGCAATAATGATGGTCCCCTTCCGACGAATCAGCTCCGTAGGGCTGACGGCCATTGTGCTCGCGGCCGGCTGCGCTTCGCCCCAAAACCGGGACTCGGTCGAGTTGCACCAACATAGTGCCAACGCGGTCGAGAGTTCGGACGCAATGGGTGGCGATGTCGACACTCACGGCGCAGTTACGGACGTCTGGCCGGTCGCCTATCAGGAACCGGGATCCGTAAACGACTCCGACAACTCTGATCATGGAATCGCTCTCGGGCCCGGTGAGCACGTGGACAACCTTTCCGCACTCGTGTCGCGGGCGTTGTCGGCGAACTCACGACTGCGGCAAATGCAACATGAGGCGTCAGCGGCCTGGAGCCGCGTGCGTTATGTCGACGAATTGCCCGACCCCGAAGTCGGCTTGATGGCATTCGTGCCGCCGATGCACTTTGCGGACGGCCGGCAGGTCGCCTCGCTCTCATTCAGCCAGCGAGTTCCCTGGTTGGAGCGACTGTGCGCCCAAGAACAAGAGGCGTACTTTGAAGCTTGGGCACTTGATGCGGCCTGGCAAGCGGAGCGTCTGCAAACGATTGCCGAGGTCAAGATCGCGTACTTCCAGTTGTATGTCGTCGAACAGCAGTTGCGAATCAACCAGGAGAATCGCGATGTCATTCAGCTGCTGACCGACGTTGCCACGCAGCGGGTCATCGCACAGTCGGCCACCGAAGGGGACGTATTGCTCGCGACGCTCGAATTGAGCGAACTGGAGGAGGAGCGGTTTGGGCTTGAGGAACGGCAGGCAACGCTGACAGCAAACATCAACCGGCTGCTCAACCGGTCGTCGGAAGTGCCTGTCGTCGTCCCGTCCGAACTTGAGTTACCGCGACCCGACTGGCCTCTCGATCTATTGCGGCAGACTGCCTGGAACTATCAGCCCGATATCGCCGCGGCGCAATTGCGAACGCAGGCTGCCGAATGGGGCGTGCGCGTCGCGGAGCTCGAGCGCCGACCGGAGATCACGCTGAAACTCGACTGGATGGTGATGACGCCGCGCAGCGAGATGGGCATGACGTTTGACGGCAACGACACCGTGCAAATCGGCGCGATGGTCAGTGTACCAATTTGGCATGAGAAGTATGACGCGATGCGGGATGAAGCCGTGCATGAGAATCTGGCGCGGCGGTTCTCGGTGGACGACGTTCGGCGAGAATACGAGGCAGCGCTGGCGGAGGCGCTGCAACAAGCACGTGCGGCTGAACGCACGGTGGAGCTTTACGAGGCGACCATGTTGCCTCAGGCGAAACAGACGTTCGAAGCCGATCAGCGGTCCTATGTCGGACCTGGCACGGTCGACTTTGAACGCGTCATCGAAGACTTTCGGACGGTGCTGACCCTCGAGGCGGGATATCATCGCGCCATGGGGGAATGGGCCATGGCCCTGGCCCGTATCGAACAGGCCGCCGGTCGCGATGTGGAGTCGTTGCCGTTGATCGTGGAGCCAGCGCCGGCGCCCGAAGTCGAAAGCAGCACTACCCCGGCTGATGACGCGGGAGTGACTCCATTTCCTGAGGGCTTCTGACGCCCGGCTCGCGCAGGCGCTGAATGAGTGCACCTCAACTCGGCGAGGTTCCTACGGCTCACCTCCCGCAGCACATTGACCGTGTGATCGGCCCGACGTTAGAGTCAGACAAGGGAGCGCCGGAGTCGCTGTTTTCAGCTTCATTGATGCGCTACGGCGTGTTCCCTTGTCCAGGGAGACTGCTATGAAGAGGTGGCGCGCTCGTGCTTGGCTTGTCGCTGTAATTTGCATCAGCCTGTGGGCGAATTACTTGAGCGGAGACGATCAAGAACTGACGGATGCCGACCGCTTGCTCATCGAGGCCCAACAAATCTGCGTCGTCAGCGGTCAGCCTCTGGACTCGATGGGAGGCGCGATCAAAACGCAGTACGGCGACCGGACGCTGTTTGTGTGCTGCGAAGAGTGTCTTGGAAAAGAGATCCCAGTCGATATTAGGAGGCAAGTGCGAGCCAATTGGCGTGAAGCTCAGGGAGAGTCCCCCGTCATGCGCCGGGCGTTGCCGGCCAACGCGGCATCGGTCGTGGTGGAGGGTCGCACGGTGTTCGTCTGTTGCCGGCCCTGCATCCCTAGGATCGAAGGTGACCCCGACAGATATCTCGCCATCGTCGACGAACTGCTCAATGAGAACCTGTCCGAACAGGACGGCGAGTAACTCATTCAGTACAGGATCGTGAACCCGCCGTCGATGTCGGCGAAAGCAGCGCCGAAACTCCACACGGGAATTCCATCTGCCGCCCCCACGGGTCCAGTGATTTGGCCACCTCGGTCCACGATCTGCCAACCCAGACTGCCTCCCCGATTCCAGCCCGTGCCTTCCGTCCAGACGACGAGGATCTGTCCCGACTCATTCGCCGCCATCGCCGGATGCTTGGCGGAGTTCGCACTACCGGCGACCGGACGAGGTCGCGGACGATCGGCAGTTTGAGAAACGTTGGCAACATAGATCTGGCCGTCGGTCTCCCAACCAGCCCAGGATTGACCGTCTACATGCACGAAGGCCTCGCTGCTCATCGGGCATGTGTCGACCTGCCAGGCGTCGACGTGCAGGCTTTCAAAGCGACCGCCCGCGTCGTCCGACCGGAGCAAGTAGATGTCGCGCTGAGTGAGTTCGGCGGCAGACCGATATAGGAACATTACCTCGCCATCGGGTGCCACCGTCCCCTGCATCCCGCAGCAGCCGCACGCGCCGACGCGCACGCTGTCGATGGCCCGTTCCCTGAAAAATGATGCGCCGTTGTCCTCGGAGTGCACCAGCCACACGCGACGGGCGGCTTCGCCGGCGTTTCCCTCCCCCGCATGCCAGGCGACGTAGACATTCCCAGATTGATCAGCGGCAATGCAGGCTCCGCCATCCAGACCGTAGGCTTCGGTGATCAGGTTGCGCTGCGGCTCGAAGCCGGCGTTGAGATCAATGAGGCGAGTGTAGAGGAGAGGCGTCTCGCCGTCGGGGCCTGCAGGTTGCGCCTGGCTCGATCCATTCCAGGCCACATGCACGGATTGGTCGGCCCCGATCGCCAGTTGTGCTCCCCGAATGGTGCCTGTGGCGATGGCGCTGGCGGGTACGCTATTGATGCGAATGGGCACGGAGAAATCTGAATCGCCGATGTCTCGCCGACAATAGAACAAGTCACCGTGCATCGGCTCGCCTCGGAAGTACACCAAATGCACGACCCCGTCAGCGTCAACCGCCACACGGGGCTGGATGCCTCCCTCCGGAACTCGCTCCAGGTTGATCTGCGGCAGATCCTCGTCGGCGACGCCGACCGTTGCGGCGCAACCGATCAGCAGACCAACTAACAATGGGGAAAGGTGAAATCGCATCAAATGCTCCCGTGTGGATGGCTTAAGGTTTGCAGTATGTCGTGCCAGGCCGGCGAATCCAATGTTACCGGGGGCAAACCGCCATTGACGCCCTCTCCGCGGCGAGCGACGATAAAAGAATCATTCTTCTTGCCGTTTCCATGACTAACCGCATTGCCCCCATACTGCAACGTGCGATCGGGCTGCTGACAGCAGTCGCGGTCCTCGTGAACAGCGTGTTCGCTGCACCCGCATTCTGCGGCGGTGAAGGTTGTGCGGCGATGACGGCACAAGAGGACGCTGCCGACATCCCCGCACCCAAGTCGTGCTGCGGGGCCAAGTGCTGCGGATGTTGTCGCTGCTGTGTGGCGCAGGACGAGGATACGCCCGCCGAGCCGGCCGCCTGCCGTTGTGGGCAATCTTCCGAGGCTCCCGCTGTACCGGCTCCGACCGAGCCGAGTCAGTCGCGCTATCGAGATCTGGCGAACACCGGCTTTGAATTGGTCGATGGCGCTGATGCGCAATTGGCTGAATTGAGTCCGGCACTTGTCGCTGCCGAGTCCGCCGCCGTCCCCATGCTGAGCGGGGGCGTGCAGGTGCATTTCTGCATCTGGCTGACGTAGGGCCGAGGGGTTCCTGCTGCGCAGTGCGCCATTATCGCGGCGCAATGCATTGCTCAATGCGTACTGAGCCTGTGGGGCCAGTATGCCTGTCATTCATCCCTTTGAATACGAGGTTTTCATCATGCGAACGTTCATGACTGCGTTTGTCTTCGGCTCCATGGCGGCATTCATTGTGGGATGCGCTGAATCTGACAATGGATCTGCATCATCAAGCGGCTCCGTCGCGGCAGCGACGCCCGTCAATGAGAACTGCCCCATCATGGAGGGCAAGGTGACTCCCGAGGGGGGTACCGTGCAATGGAATGGCAAGACCATTGGCTTCTGTTGCGAGGGGTGCGACGAGAAATGGGCGGAACTCTCTGAGGAAGAGAAGGCGGAAGCATTAGCGGAGGCCAATGCCCGACCGGCAGACCAGGAACACGGTGCAGAATCAGATGATTCCGCCACATGACGTCGGAAACGCGCCAACACCCACTTGGGCAATCCAGGAGAGTCCTATGGCAATCCCACCATCAGAGTCAGTCCAGGCATCTTCATCGACCCCTTTGGTGGTGCCGGGGGAAGTGGGCGAAACGAGAAGCGGCGGCGTCGTGGATCGTCGCTTCTTTACGCGACTGCTGCTGCAATCGGTGGCGGGCCTGATCGTGCTAGTCGCGGCTGTGGCGCTGCTGGGTCTGGCCCAGCGATTCGGCTGGTTGACGGGCGGGTCGGGAGCGGCAACAGCAGCCGCTGAACCGGGAGTGATCTACACCTGTCCCATGCATCCCCAGATTCGGCAACCGATGCCGGGGAGTTGTCCGATCTGCGGAATGCCTCTTGAACCAGTGGCTTCCACTGAGGTGGCCGGCGAGGAACGCGCAGTGACGATTCCCCTGGCCTCCCGGCGGCTCGCGAATATCGAAACCGCAGTGGCCGAAGAGCGGCCAATCGTGCACACGATCGAAACCGTCGGCTCGATCGCTATCGACGAAAGTCGGCAAGCGACGATTGCCGCCTATGTGGATGGACGGCTGGAGCGACTGTTTGCGGACTACACCGGCATCACGGTAGCCGAGGGGGATCACCTAGCGGTGCTCTACAGCCCTGCGCTGTTTGAGCAGCAGGCCCAATACATCGAATTCCATAACAACTTAGCTCGGCCGGCCGACGCGACACTTCCCGCCGCAAGGGAAGCCTGGCAGCAAATGGTGGTCAACTTGCGACAGCGGCTCGTCGAACTCGGCATGACGGACGAACAGTTGGCCGAACTCGACGAACAAGGAGAAGCCGAACTCCGCCTGACGATCTACGCACCCTTCGGCGGAACGGTCGTCGAAAAACTGGCCGTCGAAGGGGAGTACGTCGAGGCTGGGGATCCCATCTACCGCATCGCGAACCTCTCGACCGTTTGGCTGGTATTGGAACTGTATCCCGAGGACGCGGCGATGATTCGCTTCGGTCAGTCCGTGGTGGCTGAAATTCAGTCGCTGCCCGGCGAACAGCACGGCGGACGAGTGGCCTTCATTGATCCGGTCGTTGACGAGCAGACGCGGACCGTGGGCGTGCGCGTAGAGCTGCTCAATGAGGCGGGACAGTTGCGCCCGGGCGATCTGGCAACTGCTCGCATTGAAATCCCCATCGGCGCGGGCGGGGAAGTCTACGATGCCGCTCTGGCCGGCAAGTGGATCAGCCCGATGCATCCGCAGATCATCCGGGATGAGCCTGGTCAATGCCCCATCTGCGGGATGGATCTGGTATCCACCAGTCGCTACGGCTACGCCGAGGAACCGATCGCACAGCCCACGGCTCTCGTCATTCCGCGGGACGCGGTGCTCATGGCGGGCCAGAACAGCGTGGTCTATGTCGAGACCGAGCCGGGCCGCTTCGAGATTCGGCCAGTGACGCTGGGCCCGATCACGGGACGCGCGGCGGTGATCCTCAATGGAATCGAGCCGGGAGAATCAGTGGCGACTTCGGGCAACTTTCTGATCGACTCGCAGATGCAGCTATCCGGGAAGCCGTCATTGATCGATCCCAGTCGTGCCATTGCGGCGGCGGAGGAGATGGACGAAGGGCCGCTGGTATCCGACGAGATCGATGTGCAACCGGTCGCGGGTGACGCGGGCGCCCGACTCGAAGAGTTGTATCAGGCTTATTTCGCAGTGCAGCAGCGATTGGCCGCGGATGAGCTTGTCACCGAGAGCGAGGCCGCGGCGTTATTATCGGCAGCACAATCACTGAGCGGCAGCGACGTTTTCTCCAACGAGAATCGAGAACATGCCGCCGAAATCGCCACGGCTGCCGAGCATCTGCATCATCTGGACCTTGCAAATGCGCGCCTGCACTTCAAAACAATCAGCCGGCACATCACGTTGCTGGCGTTCACCGCGCGGGGCGCAGGGGCGGAAGAGCCCATTCTGCATTTCTACTGTCCGATGGTGGAAAATGGCGGCGGCGACTGGCTGCAGGGCGGAGGCCTGCTTGCCAATCCTTACTTCGGCTCCGAGATGCTCCGCTGCGGCGAACTCGTGCATACGCTGGAACCGTCCACATCGGCAGAGGAGCAACCGTAGCTCATGCTCCGCTCCTTCCTCAACTTCTGCCTGCGCGAACCGCTGATCGTAATGCTGGTGACCGGCATCGTGGCGGCGGTCGGCATCTTTTGTGCCTTTACCATCCCGATCGACGCCATTCCCAATGTCAGCGAGAACCAGGTGATCGTCATCACCGACTGGCCCGGCCGCTCGCCGAAGGACATCGAAGATCAGATCACGTATCCGCTGTCGGTGGCGCTGTTGTCTGTGGCCGAGGCCGAAAGCGTTCGCGGGCGCAGCATGTTCGGCAGCAGTTTCGTGCAGGTGACGTTCAAGGACGGAGTCGACTTCTATTGGGCGCGCTCACGTGTCAGCGAGCAGTTGTCGGCAGCGGCCTCGCAGTTGCCTCCCGGGGTGCGTCCGCTGCTGGGACCCGATGCGACCGCGCTGGGTCAGATTCTGTATTACTCACTGGAGCCTCCGCCGGGCATGGATCTCGCGGAGCTTCGCTCACTGCAGGACTACGTCGTCAAGTACGAGCTGCAGTCAGTCGAAGGCGTCAGCCAGATCGCCAGCATTGGCGGATATGTGCGGCAGTATCAGATCGAGATCGATCCCGACAGGTTGCGATTTCACGGCGTTCCGCTCGATGAGATCATCACCGCGGTGCGACAGTCGAACATCGACGTCGGCGCGATGACGGTCGAATCGACCGGCATGGAGTTCATCATCCGCGGTAAGGGCTTCATCGGGCGCGAGAGCGATCCCTGGCAGGACGTCGAGGACATCGAGAATACCGTGGTCCGCAGCCGAGGGGGCATCCCCGTGCGGGTGAGTGACCTGGGCCATGTGCAGATCGGGCCCGACTTTCGCCGCGGGGCTTTGGATCTCAACGGCAGCGAGGTGGCGGGGGGCATCGTGACGATGCGATTCGGCGAGAACCCACGGACCGTAATCGAACGCGTGCGTCAGAAAATGGACGCCCTGGAGCCCAGCCTGCACGGAGTGACCTTCAACGTTGTCTACGACCGCACCGAACTCATCAACGAGACCGTCGAAACGCTGACCGATGCGTTGCGCGAGGAAATGCTGATCACGGTCGTGGTGATCATTGTCTTCCTGTTGCACTTTCGCGCCAGCCTCGTGGTCGCGGTCACTTTGCCACTATCGGTGCTGCTGTCGTTCATCGCGATGAAGGCCTTCCGCATCGAGGCCAACATCATGTCACTGGCCGGCATCGCCATTGCCATCGGCGAGGTGTGCGACCTGGGGATCATCTTGACCGAAAACATCTATCGGCGGCTTGCCGACTGGGAGAAGGCCGGCCGGCCCGGCGGGAAGGAACAACGCCTCAACACGATTCTCGACGGCGCGCACGAGGTGGCCGGACCCGTCATCACGGCCGTCATGTCGACGATCGTCAGTTTCATTCCCGTTTTCGCGTTGACCGGTCGCGACTACAAACTCTTCGCGCCGCTGGCCTGGACCAAGACGTTCGCGATGTTCTCGGCATTGATTGTTGCGCTCTCGTTGACGCCGCTGCTGTGCCGAATGTTTCTTCGCACGGCTCGTGCCGGAAGAATGAAGGCCGCCATCACGGGCCTGGCCGGCGGCTGCCTGCTGGCGGGACTCTGTTACATGTATGGAGCAGAGATCCTCCCGCGGTTCTGGCCCGCGTCAAATGGATGGCAACTGGCGGTGGCAGTCGGCATCGCATTCGTCCTCGGTTTCGGAATCGGCTACGCGGTGCAGCGCGAGCGACTGCGGCCAGTCGATGAGAATCCATCCAGCCGACTGATCCAACGCATCTACGCGCCCACGCTCGCGCTGCTGCTTCGACACAAGATTATCTTCTTGATGTTGCCGACGCTGGTCGTGCTGTGCGGGCTGGGGGCCTACTTTGGATTGCCGTATATCCTGCGCCCGTTCGAGAGCGCGGCACGTTGGGTGGGGGCCGATTTCAATGGAGTGCCAGGCTATGTCGATCTCAAGCATCGACTGCCGGGACTCAAAACCGACGACTGGATTCAATTGGACGAGGGAACCTGGTTCTACATGCCGACGCTCTATCCGGCTGCCAGCCTGTCACAGGCGATGCAGGTGCTGCAGACGCAGGATGCACTGATCCGCCAGATTCCCGAAGTGGACAACGTCCTGGGGAAGATCG
>JANNSB010000634.1:0-5723 GCA_031402175.1 Planctomycetaceae bacterium | reverse complement strand
GGCGCATTCGCCGAAGCAGATTGCGGTTGTCGTTATTTTGCAAAGCATCGCTGATGGCTGTGCCGTTCGCGATGAGTTGCTCCGTCAGTCCAAAGTAGAAACTGGCAGACAAGCCGCTGCGTGCCACTCGAACGCGCATGGCGCCAGGCGCGGTACTTGGTTCTCTAGACTCAGATGAGGGGATCGAACAATGGCCAAATTGCGAGTCGTATGCTGCGCCGTATTCCTGTTCGCCCAGGGAGTCTCGGCGGATGATGCCGTTGAAGAAGCGGGCGACGAGCCCCAGGTGCGGGAACACGGCACGGTGGTCGAAGTCGTACCTGCGGGAGTCGGAGCAGTTATCGGCTTAAACCGAAGCAAGGAGTTCGTTGATCGAATCGCTGAGCTGGCCATTGCATTGATAGGACACGAACAAGAGATACGTTCCTCTCAGTCTCATTACGTGGACCCTACGTTTAACGATGGAACAATTGACCCCAACGGGGCGATTGCCATTTTCATCATTACACCGGATCTGGATCAACTGCAGCCTCTGCTGCAGCCTCTGCTGGATCGTCCGCTGGATCCGCAGGATCCTCTGCGGGATCCTCGGCTGGTTCCTCTGCTGCTTCCTCTGCTGGATCATCTGCTGAGTAACTTGGCCGGGGTATTTGTAACCCTAAATCCTGAAAGGGTTCGGGCTCTCTTGCCGCCTTTCTTACGTATCATCGAATCTCAAGGCAATCAGGCATTCCTATTCTTCAAGAACGACGAGAACGAAGACGTTGAAGAGTTGCTCGCGCGCCCCAAGCTCGAAACGGAGTTTTCCGCGGCAGACTGCGACCGTCTCAACGAGGCCGATGTTGTCGCACTGTTCAGAATCCCAAACTTGCCGGAGCACACGGCGGACTTTTTTTCTCCGTCTGATTTTTCTCCGTCTGATTCAATTGCCATTGCCGAGGACGAGCTGGATTTCGAGCGGCAGTTGCGACTCCTTGGTGAGGCGGCCACATGGTGGACCTTGACTGCAAGCGTGGCCTACGGTGCCGAGGAAGACGAATCACCGATCGGATGCAGATTGCGACTGTCGACGTTGTTTGATCATTCCGACGACAGTGAGTCGGCACGGTTGTTGGTGCGAATGAGCGATGGTGTCCCGACCGCCACGCTCGCGGGACTCCCCACGGGCGATGCCATCTTCGCGATTGCGGGAAGTTTTCCGAGTTCGGAGAATCAAGCGATTCTGAGCAAGTTTGCGAGGTTCGCATATTTGAGGAACTCGCTGTTCGCCGATCAGTTACTCGCCCTGTTTGGAAATGCTGGTGATCTCGACGGCGGTCGCCTCGCCGTTTACCGCAACTATGATTTCGACACACAGGGACGGTTTTCGCTGGTGATGATCCTGGATACCGAGGATCCCGCCGCTTATCTCGATGAATTGCAGGAAAAGTTCGGCGTGACTGCAGCCGAAGAACTTGGTGAGGTCGCTGACATGGACCTCGAACCCGGTGAGGCTGAACCTGCTGAACCGGAACAGATTAGCGAACTGGTGGAGCAGTTTGGGGATGCCGACGTACAAGTGCGTCGGAGCGCGTTCAATCGACTCGTGCTGCTGGGTTCCCGCGCAGTTCCTTTCCTGGAGGACGGCTCGAATTCCGATTCTCAGATGATCCGCGTACGGTCGGGGGCTTGCCTGGTCCGAATTTCCCAGGGACGATCGACGGAACAGCGTGAATCCCGACCATTCCTGTATTTGGACATGCTCGACCGGATTGCACCCGAGTTCAGTTACGTCGTCGCGGGTGAAACGCTGACCGATGGAACGACGATCGATCTGCTTTCGGTCACCGTCCTGGATGAGGGTCTCAGGATTTCTCAACAGTTCGCTTCCTGGCTTGGTCCGGATTGGAATCGCTGGCGAATCGCGAAGACCGATGGACACGTCATCATCGTAATTGGTTCCCAATCCGAGTTGCTCGATCAGGCGCTGCAAGTCCTGAGAGGGGACGTCGACAACCAATTGTCCAGTTCATTGCAAGATGATGCTCACACGCCTCATCAATACGAGTTGTATTACGATCTGCATGCATTCTCGGAAACGCTCCCTTATCTCGCGAACCCTGCTGCTGAACAGAACAATGAATTGCTGCCTGTACGCGATTGGGTCAACGTGGGTCTCACGATCAACGGCGACCGCATCGATCTCGACGTCTGGATCCCGTTGCTGCAATTGTCGGCAATGTTAAAGGCAATGGAAAACATGATGGGAATACGGTAGTCCCAGTGCCGTTCAGTGCCGTTCAGGACCAAACGACAACCAGCATTATCTATCGGGAGACTGTGATGAAAGCGAATCGTGTGAATCGACGGTTGTTGTGCGCATGTGCGCTCGGTGTGGCGTTGTCTGCGACAACGTATAACCAGGCGGCGGGGCAGGCGCCCATCGATGATCGTTGGTTACCCACTCCCGACTCAGTGCGCGAGGAACGCAACGTCACCGACCCTCTGCAGGCCCTGCAGTGGGAGCGAGTCGACGCCCTTCGGAGAGTGGTGGAGTTATCCAAGATCCAGTTCGACAGCGGCACCATTCTTGTCGAGGACCTTACAGGCCCGATGACCAGTTTGCTGGAGGCCGAACTTGACGTCATCTCTAATGCGGAAGAGCGGATTGCGATCTGCCAGCATCTGGTTGAGGCATTTCGAGAAGTTGAGGAAGCAGTGGATAACCGAGTTCAGCAAGGCGATCTCGCAACGGTCGATCTCCTCGGAACTCGCGCGACGCGACTGCACGCAGCGATTCAGTTGCTGCGCGAGCAGCTGGCTGCCAACGAGGTCGCGTCACCCAATCCTGCCGTAGCGGCGGAAGAGCATGACTTCTCAGTCGCATTGCAGGCATTGCAGCGCGAGCGAGTCGACACGCTGCGTGAGTTCGTAAAATATGTGGATGTGCAGTTCGCAGCGGGCACGATCCAAAGTGCCGATCTAACTCGCGCGCTGTGTGATCTGCAGTCGGCGGAACTCGAACTTGCCGTTGACGCTGAGCAGCGGATTGCGATCTGTCACCGACACCTCGAGTCAATCCGCTCGGTCGATGAAATGGTTGAACTCCGACATCAGGCCGGCGAGTTATCGGTAGACAAAGTATTTGAAATCCATGTAGTGCGTCTTCAAGCAGAAATTGATTTGTTGCGCGCGCAATTGGCGGAACAGACGGCGGCGAATGACGACCCGCCGCTGAATCCTTCCGTCAACGAGGATGTGAATGAAGGAATGGACCCGATACTGGCCTTGCAACGTGAGCGAATTGACACCCTCAGGGAGTCGGTTGAGCTTCTGCGCGAGCTGCTTGCGTTTGGTGCGATTCAAAGAGGCACGGTGATGCGCGCCATGTGCGACCTGCTGGAGGCCGAACTCGAACTCTCGACTGAATCAGAGGAACGCATTGCCCTCTGCCAGCGCCTGGTCGAGATTTGTCGACAGTTTGACGAGAGAGCTATGATATTATGGAGATTTGCCGAAACATCTGAGAGCGATGCCCTCCAGTGTGTCGCTGACCGTCTGGCGGCTGAGATTCAATTGCTGCGTGAGCAAACGGCGGCGAGTGCGGCGAGTGTCTCGGAGGAGCAAGAAAGCGATTGCCCCAACTCGTCCTGCAACCGGAACGGGTGCTCAATGGGCATCGTGATCGTTTCCAATTGCCGCTGCCGGTCGGCCTTGGCCCCTTGCAGAGACCCCGGGCGTCACCGACGCCACTTTCGACACTACGCTCGACATCGCCACTGAGGCCGAGGAGCGGATTGCGATCCGCCGGCGTGAGGGTCGAGTCGCTGCGACGAGTAAAGAATGATGTTCAAATGAAGTGCGGTTGTACGATCAACGCCAGTCGCTGTCCTGGACTGGAAACGCGAACCCATCTGTTGAAGGAGTGACACATGCGGCGAATCACATTACGCATCGCGTTGTTCATCTGCAGCCTGCGGACGTTGTCGCTGCATGCTGATTCGTATGGCCCCTTCCATAACTTTCGACAGGCTGACCCGACGGGCCGCTATTACGTCGTCATCGAGAGAGCGCCGGGTTGGCCTGGACTGCCTGGCTATGCCGGGCCGGTAGGAATGTAACCACAATCTCTCTGCAAGGGCCATCTGGCCGATTGATCTGAATTATCTCACCTCAACGACCGTGAGTTTGCCTCGGTGAATGTCACCAAGCGACTCGCATGCAATTCCCTCCGGTGGGACCCACGTGGGACCCACCGACGCAGGTTCGAGGGTCACTCGGCGATCGGAAGGTGTGGACGTGCATCGCGGAAATCGATTGCGAAGCTCATTGGCCGTCTCCTCAACAGTGTCTGACAGCCAAGTCAACGCAGGCTTCCGAAGCGCACTCTCCACGCTCAACCCACAGCGTGCAACCGTTGGTTCGAGAGGCCGTCGTTTCCGTAAGTCCTTTTGGTGCCGATCACTTGTGGCCTTACCTGGTGGTCTGCGGATCGTTAATCTCGTAAACTGTTGTAACGTCTCAAAGCGAGGATCATCTTTCACGCCGTTCCGGCGAGGAACCTCTCGTGGCAACCTTTGATCCCTATCACAAGTGGCTGGCGATACCGCTGGAAGAGCAGCCGGCGGACTACTACCAGTTGTTGGGTTTGTCGCGCTTTGAGTCAAACGTCGAGGTGATCGAGATCCAGGCCGACTTGCGGATGTCGTTTATCCAGCAGATGTCGACGGGCCCGCATGTGGCGCTATCGCAGCAGATCCTCAACGAACTCTCCGAGGCCCGCATCTGCCTGCTCGACTCGCAAAGGAAGGCCGAATACGACACCGAACTGCACGCGCGGCTGGGATCGTTCGATTTCGAAGAAGCGGAAGCCGACGAGATGTCCGCGCCTGCCGAGACGCGAATCATCGCTGCGGTCGACGCCGACACATCGGTGACGGACCTGCGCGGCGATGACGATGCGGCCAAAAAGTCTCGCTGGAACAAAGAATCGAGGCAATCGCCGTCCTCACCGTCAAGAATGACCTACGGTATCGCGTTCTGCGCGCTGGCGACGATGCTGATTGCGGTGGTCGCCATCGTGTGGAATCGAGATGACAACGACTCCGTCGTCGCTGGAGATCCAAGTGCCAGTGGAGACGCAACTCCAACTGATGCCGCGCCAACAGACGTCACGGAGACGCCCGACGAGACGAACGCCGGGTCGGGTAGTAGCACGATCGCCGAAACAGATCCGCCGAACAACGTCCGCACGGGCGCGCCGCTGGGCGAGCCACTGCGGCATGACGGTGTGGTCAGGCATGTGGCGTTCAGTCCCGACGGCGAGCGGCTGGCCACGGTGAGCGGTGACTTTTCGGCGCGGCTGTGGGACGCACGCACGGGCGCACCGCTGGGCGCGCCGATACGGCATGATAGTTGGGTCGGGCATGTGGCGTTCAGTCCCGACGGCGAGCGACTGGCCACGGCAAGCGCAGACGGGCGGCTGTGGGACGCACGCACGGGCGCGCCGCTGGGGGAACCGCTGTGGCATCAGGATGAGGTCTGGCATGTGGCGTTCAGTCCCGACGGCGAGCGACTGGCCACGGCAAGCGCCGACGATACAGCGCGGCTGTGGGACGCCCACAGTGGTGCGCCCCTGGGCGAACCGCTGCGGCATGGGGGTGTTGTCTGGCATGTGGCGTTCAGTCCCGACGGCGAGCGACTGGCCACGGCGAGCGGTGACGGAACGGCGCGGCTGTGGGACG
>JANNSB010000633.1:0-3022 GCA_031402175.1 Planctomycetaceae bacterium | reverse complement strand
GAATGCGGTAGCAGACTTTCATTTAATCAAAGATATAGTAGAGAGAACTTGCGAAGTAAAAGACGAAGAAATTCATTTTTCTTTGCCGTCACCACTTTACCTAGGACTCATGGGGACAATGGTGGGTATCTGTCCAATTGGAGGTGGACATCGGATTCAAGGGCTTCCTTTGCCTGTAACCATTCTTGAGCCTCGCTCGATTGAGGGCGGACCTATTCTTTTTGTGTCGCCATTCTCTTTACCGGCGATGATAGTGAACGTGTTTTTGTGTTTCCTCGCCATACGATTTATTTTTCGACGATTTCGCTTGTTGATCGATAGACGAGAACAGGGACTACCGCCTACCAGTCCCATGCGGGCGCGGTGACGACATGACGACCCCTTTCGTGCAGTACGGGTATGCTGATGGTTCGGCGAACACGGTCCGTCCGACGTCGCTGACGTACCCGGACGGGAGAGCGATCGCCCAGGACTACGGCTCGGCGGGCGGCATGCCCGACGCCCTGAGCCGGGTGGCCTCGCTGATCGATGACGACAACACCCACCTGGCGTTGAGGACTTCCCCCTCCAGCCGCTTCATCAGCTCCAGCGACACATACAGAAAGTTCCCCGATCCGCAGGCCGGGTCGAGAATGAGAATGTCGCACAGCTTCTGATGAAAGTTCGTGACCGTATCGATCGCGTCCTGCTTCTTCCCCGCCTCGAAGTAAGCCGCCGCCGCCGCGTACGCCGTCGCCCATTCCTCCCTGAGCGGCTCGATGATCGTCGGCATCACCAGCCGCTCGACGTAGGCCCTGGGCGTGTAGTGCGCGCCGAGCTTGTGCCTCTCCGTCACGCTGAGAGCACGTTCGAGCAACGTGCCGAAGATCGCCGGCTCGACGTCGTTCCACTTCGCCTCGGACGACTCGATAAGCAGATCGAGCTGATCCTGCGTGACCGGCAGGGCGGTGCAGTCCTCGAACAGGCCGCCGTTGAACTGCCGGATGTGCTTCCGCAACAGTCCGGAGAACTTGACGCCGGTATTCATGTCGCGCCAGAGGTCCTCGACCATCGGGACGAAGTTCTCGACCTGGCCCGAGCAATCCTGGAGCAGGCGGGTGAAGTCCCCGATCTGAAAGCCGCCGATTTCCATGTCCTCGACGAACATCGTGAACAGGCACCGCATAAGGAAGTCGGCCACGACCTTCGGCTCGTGAGACTTCTCCAGGCGCTTGGCGAGTTCGGCCAGCTTGGCCGCGAGTTCGCGAGTCGCCCTGGCCGCGATCTTCGACGGATCGAGCGCGAGGGGTTCGACCCAGATGTTTCGCAGGCGCTCGCGAGTGTCTTCGCGGTCGAGATCCTTCAGCCAGATCTGATACGAGAGCGGATCGGGGAACGGCACATAGCTCTTCCCCGACAGCGAGAAGTCGGCATAGAGGTGCATGCAGTGCCCCACGTCGACGATGACCAGAAACGGCGGCCATTCGCCAGGGATCGCCTGCGTATACCGCTCGGCCTGCTTGCGGGCGCGGTTCATTACCAGCACCCAGTGCGAACTGCCGCGCTCGGCGTGGCCTTTGCGCTGCTTCTTGTGCTTCGACTTCTCTGCCAGCAGAGCGTCCTGCTCGGCCTCCCGTTTCTCGGTCCCCTGTTTCGATTCGAGAACGAACGAGCCTTGCCGATAGAGGTCGATGCGTCCGTCACTCGTGGTGCCGTCGCCGTTGTTCAGCTTGACGGCTTTCTCGAAGACGTAGGTGTTCGATTCTTCGTCCGGCCGGGTCGGCTCAGGCTGTGGAACGTCGAGCAGCTTGCAGAGTTCAATCAGAAACGACTGCGAATTGGCAATCTCCGCCCCGCCCGACTTCGACCAGCGCTCGATGAATTCGGCAGGAGGCATGGATGGCCCTTCGGGACAGTGGAAGCGTAAGGCGTAGATATAGGTTGAGCGAGGGTCGAAGGTCCAGCATGGGGTGGACGGCTCTCCATCCGGGCCGCTCTTTGGCGTCCCGGATGGTGGCGCAAGGCAGACGCGTATCCTGAATCCTCTGCAAAGCGACGCCGACCGCCATTCGCTTCACGTCGCGGATCCCACTCGCGCCACCATCCCGGATGCTGAGGCGCATCCGGGATGGGGTCTGAGTTACGCGGGTGAGTTTTTGCAAACTCAGCTACGGAGACAGCCCTGCGGACTGTGCCAGTGCAGGTTGACGCACGCGCAACCGCAACGGGCTGTATAGAGATGCTGTGCACAGTCACTGAGTTCGCAGGAGTCCAGCCGAGTGGAACATCTGATCGCGTATCGGCTGAGTGTTTGCAAACTCAGCGACGGCCGCCATTCCTCGACTGAGTTCTGGCGACTTCAGCGACGTTTGCGGCTTCGACCGAACGCGTCTGGCCGCTCTCGTCCTTCTTCTTCTTCTTCCATCCATCCATCCATCCACAAAAAAAAGCCCCGGGCAACCTGGAAAGTTGCGCGGGGCTTCTGGATGCGAAAGGGAATTGCCGATCACTCGGCAACGGGAGCGTCCCACCACCAGCGGCCGGCGGGAAGCGTGGGGGCCGTCGCGAGTTCCGTCACCTTGTCGAGAGCCGGGTCGGCGTTCTCGACTTCGGCCGCGGCGAGTGCACCGAGCACGTCGGCTTCGACGCCGCCGGCAACTTGCACGACGATGTCGCGGCCGTTGTAGACGCGATGGTTGACGACGGTGTCGGCTTCACGCGGAGACCAGTAACGGGCCGGCGAGAAGGCTCCGGTCGTGGTGAACGATTCGCCCATCCAATCGCCCGCATGTTCGCGATCGATGATGGCCGCGACGAGAGCGAGGTTGAAGATGCCCTGCAGGTCGGCGAACACCGGCTCGCGGGCGGCAAGTTCGTTGTAGTGCTCGGTGAAGTTGGCGGCGAACTGGGCGTTCACCGGCTCCGACTGCCCGGTCTGCACGCGCTCGCCGCGGCCGAAGTCGAGAACGCCGACCCGGCTCTCGACAAGGTGACGGAACTCGCGACGGCCCCCACGCTTCCCGCCGGCCGCTGGTGGTGGGAC
>JANNSB010000632.1:0-3466 GCA_031402175.1 Planctomycetaceae bacterium | reverse complement strand
CATAAGTCGTCGCGGAAAAGTCCAGTGCGCGGTCGCCAACTTCGAATTGTGCCACGTTCCTTCTCCCAAATGTTGCGTTGTCGGAATCTCTCAGCGTAACGATGAACATTGCATCCACCGCACCAAGCCCCCGTGCAGGCTCCAGGCGGCTGTCCGCAGCCAATTGGTCGAGACGAGGCGGTGATGAACAACCGGTTCGAAAACTCTAGACAATAACTCGTGACAGGGAACCTGGATGAAGGCCGTCGACAACCAGCTGACACCCAACAGTGCCAATCCGGACCAGACGGACCACTCGGCGACACCGGTCGGGCGGAACCAAATCAGAAGCACTGCCGTCGCCCCTTCGATCAGCATTGGTGGCGCGACCACCCAAGTGGTGAGAACCGTGTGACGCTGTTCGTAGGATGGAAATTCCAGATTTCCGACGCTGGCAAAGAGCGGGTAGTGCACGACCTGCACAAACCAAATGAGCCCCACCATGTACAGGGATGATCCGAGGTGGGCCAGCAACAAAATCCGGATGAGCGGGTCGTTCATGCCAGATCCTTCAACACGGCTTCCGCAGCTCGACGTCCCGAGACCATCGCGCCTTGGATGGAAGCGTTGTCTCGATGATCTCCACAGATGTAGATTCCGGACTGCCAGCGAACGGGGCGTTCTGGCACATTCAACGCCGGCGGGCTCTGAGCGGGGAGAGCGTAAGGAATGGAATACGTTCGCAAATGACGCCAGTCCTGGACCGCGGTGCCGAACCACTCGCCCAGCTGCTCGCGCACCTCTGCCAAGAGGCGATCGGGATCTTTGCCGGTGCCCAAGACTGTCACTGAGACGAGGCTCTTGTCGCCCGGGCCATAAGAAGGTGCGGCGACGGTGGGGACACAGAGATTGTTGATCGGGCCGCGACCATCGCCGTTCAAGACGAGCAGCGGTTGGGTAATGGGCGGACGCGGTGCCGTAAAGTAGAGGCACGTCGTGCCTTGTCCCGTCGAGGAAATGGTGTCACCCAGCAGTTCCGCGGCCATGCGGCCTTCGACCGCCACCACGACCGACTTGGCACGGAGCTCTTCTCCGGTGGAGAGTGTCACCAGGCCGGGTGCCACTCGCACCACCCGGGCTCCCAGCCGGATGTTGTCGGGCGGCAACGCGGCCGCTAACTGTCGGGGGATGGCTTCCATCCCCTCTGCGGGCAGACAAGCATCTCCAAGCGAGAACATGCGAAAAACGAAGTTCAGCATGTGGCTGGAAGTCCGTAGCTCGGAGTCGAGAAAGATGCCACCCAGAAACGGCCGAAAGAACCGCTCGATCATCGACGGTGAGAAACCCGCATCCTGAAGTGCCTGGAGGGCTGTGGTTTCGGGGTCGCGAAAACGGTCCTCAATGGTGCCCTGTAATGATCTTGAGCGAAAACTCGCGACGCGTAACTTGTCGGCGATGGAGCCGATGGGCGAGAACAACGAACGGATGGCAGACAACGGTCGCCGCCAGGGGTCGGTCAGTTCGTGAAACCGGCCACCGTAACGAACCAGAGCACCGGGCAGAAACGGCTTCAGGTCCAACGCTTCATAATCCAGGATCGCCTTTGCTTCCGGGTAACTGGTCAAGAAGACCTGAAAGCCTCGGTCCAGGCGAAACCCATCCACGATGTCAGTACGGATTCGGCCCCCGACACCGTCGGAAGCCTCCAGCACCAGGCAGCGGATACCCTGCTGCTGCAATTGGCGAGCGCAGCACAACCCGGATAGTCCCGCCCCGACAATCAGAACATCATGATTCATGAGGCGTTGTTACCTTTCGCTCGCCGATTACGCACTCGTCCATTCCCCGGATTCGATCAAGCTTCGCGTCTTCTCATGGCGGTAGGCAAACATGGCTTCCAGTTTGCGGCGAACAAGCCAGCCGCCGAGCCACCGCCCAATCGCTCCCAAGGGAACCGCATATTCGACCTCGTCCCTTAACAGGGTTCCGCCTTGACCATCGTCGAGAAAGCGATGGCGGTGATACCAATAAGCGAACGGTCCTGATTCCTGTCGATCCGCGAACACGTGCGGCGGATCGTATTCCGTGTGAATGGCGACCCATTGAATCGGAATGACTCCGAGACTCCCGCGCAGGACGACTCGGCTGCCGGGCTGGAGCGACCCGGCAGATTCAACCAGTTTCATGCTCTCCCACGGTGGGATGAGATGTTGCAACGCATCCGGGCTTTCGTGAAAGCGAAAGACCACATCCGGGGAAGCATTGATTGGGGTCTGTTTAACGTACTGCTGTCGCGCACTTCCCGTCGACTGCGATGTCGCCATATGGTGCTTCGCTGCATCCCGCAGGATCATCGTGAACGGAATCCACCACAGCAGGTCGTTGGTCAGGATCGTCAATCCGAAGAGAGGTGGAAATGTCCCGCGCAGCAGTGCCACTAAAAACCCGATCGGGCCGAAGACTTTGCCCAACAGCCCGACCAGCACGATCGGCCAATGCGTGCGCGAGTCGCTGGCCGCGATGATGTACCCGATCCCGTATACACCGACAATCATCCCGACACACTGCCAGATTTCGGGATAATTGATTCGCTCGGCACCCGTGAGGTCGAACAGGAGGTGGGGCCAAGCGATCGCCAGTGTTCCCCAAGTCAGGTTGTAGATTCCCGCGGCCCAGAGCCATCGGCTGGCCCAGGGCGGCGATAGTGTTCCGTCTAACGAGAGACTCATGCCACTCTCCTTGCTTTCGATCACGGCAATTTGAATCGGCATCAAGAATATGCTTTCAGGTATGCGCTGACACGGACTTTCTTTCGCGTGCTGTCGGAACTCATGTAGCGGATGTTGCCGAAGATTGGTCGCTCTGGTCCCCAAGGGCGGTCATAACGGCCGAGTACCCAGAAGATGCCGGAGTAGGAGTTCGGGTTGCGACCGTCAATCGCATATTTATTGTTGAGTTCGATCATTACATCGAGCGCGTCGCGGGGTGTCGCGGTCCATTCGAGAATCTTCTTACCCCAGAGCATTCTCAGGTAGTTGTGGATGCGCCCCTCGCGGACGAGTTGCGTTTGGGCGGCGTTCCAGAGCGGGTCGTGTGTCGTGGCCGTAGCGAATTCATTCAGCGAATAAATGAATTGGCGAGCATCGCGCTCATGCTTGGCGAGTGTTGCCTGCGCCCAGTCAGGCAGGGATTCGTACTGGTCATAGTCGTCACGGTGCGAGGTCATGTTGTAACCCAGTTCGCGCCAGGTGACGAACTCATCGAGCCACGACTCAGCACCGGGACTTGCGCCCCACCAGCCTTCGCGCTTGCCGCCGGTTTTTTTGCCGAGTGACGCAGGCGACCATTCTTCTCGCGACACCAATTCATGAAACAACTCGTGCGATGAGATGTGGCCGAAATGCAGATACGGCGATAGTCCGCTGCGATTGTCGGCATCGGGATCGTTGGCTCTCACCGCGTAATGTGGCAGATGTTGGTCGAGAAA
>JANNSB010000631.1:0-15913 GCA_031402175.1 Planctomycetaceae bacterium | reverse complement strand
TTGCCGTCGAGGTCGTAACAAAAGATCCCCTGCGATCCGAATGAGGCATAGAGCTTTTCGCCGTCGGTGGTCGGCGAGCCGGAAGCATAGCTGTTCGTGTCGTGCCTGCCGGAGACCGGAGGGGCTTCGATGGCGATATCGCTCCAGATCGTGTCGCCTGTTTCACGATCGAGACACTGCACGATGTATTGAAAGTAGACCCCCGGCAACTCGGTTTTCGCATCGGGATCGACCGTCTCGGGAGCCGGCGCGGCGCGCTCGGTGCGGACGACGCTCAACAGAAAAATGCGATCTCCCCAGATGATGGGTGTGGCATGCCCTTCGCCGGGGAGCGCGACCTTCCATTTCACGTTGGTCTCTGCGTCCCACGAGATCGGCGGATCGGCATCCGGAGCGACGCCGTTCGCCAACGGCCCGCGCCAATGAGGCCAGGAGGACAATGCGTCGTCAGCTGATGCTGCCGCGAGGTGAATGATGAGGGAAAGAATCAGGCTGAGTGGGATGAGTCGGCTCATATGAGGATTGTCGGTTTCCATCATTGTTGACGCAATCGAGCGTCGTGGATCTGGTCTGTTCTCGAAAGAGTCGCCTGATAGACACTGTGAGCGGACGCTCGTCAACGAAACTCAGCAGGCGGCGTCCATGCCGGTTAGCGACAGCAGGTGCCTCATTTCCCATCCTTGAATCTCACGCAGGGCGAGAGCATTGGGAGACCCCTCATCATGAGCGTACTTCTCACAAAGGTCGACGAAAAGAAACGGATTCCAGTCTTTCGTGGTGAGGGATTGCAACTCGCTCGTCTCCCGTCGTGAGATCACCGCGGACGCACTCTTCGATAGCCGTTTGAAGGCCGGATGCCGACCCACCTGGCGAAACCAGTACTTCGCGTTCCCGAAGTCGGGTTCACGACGATGCATGATGGCGTGCCAGTAATCGCCGGACCGGTATTGACCTTCTCCTTCGATGCTTTGGGAACAAGAGTGGCTTTCGTCGAGGCAGTCATTCATCAACAGCAGTCCCGCTTCGAAGGCAGCGCATGCGGGAGTTGCGGGATGGACACGACTGGCCACCTTGTTGATCGTATCTCGCAGTGAATCATCAGCGGTCAGGTGCCGAGGAACAAGTGCCGGAAGGAACTCGAATGCATCGGCTATAGCCGCGGAATCAGCTTGACGCACGAATACGTGATTGAGATTCATTTCATCAAAGTAAGTTCGCAGTGACGGCACACTCTGCAACTCTGGCATCGGTTGTGGAAACTCAACCAGAACTCGTTCAAATGCTCCCGGTAAGCACGTCGCAAACAAAGTAAAGGGCAAAGGCCAGAAACTGGAGATCGGATCGCGTTTCGGATCCCCAAGCAGGACGACACGGGATTGGGTCTCGACATCCTCCTGAGGTAGCTGCAGGAGCACTTCCTCCAAATCCCCATCGCGAAAGGGAGCCGTGGTCAGCGCGACTCGGCCGTCTGGTCCTGGAATCACTTTCAATCGGTCCTGCGGCATCCCGAATTCCTCGCGATAGCGGTCCTGCTTCCCTTTCGCTCCAGACAACTCCTACATTAGTCGTTAACGCAAGGGCATCCCACTGAGGCGACGGGATCTGATATGATTCCGTGGAACGCCTGCCTCCACAACAAGTCTTTCGCCGAACTTTCGAACTGAAGAGCCATGTACCTGCGAATGGCCAAGCGCCTGCTCCTCGAAACCGACAAGCGGCTGCTGTGGAAGCTCGCCTGGAACATGGGTTTCAAGGGATCGCGATCGGTGATGAAGTTCAAGAAGCGGCTCAAGAAGGGGCAGGTCTTCCCGCCGTTTCTGTACATCTCGGTCATCAACTCGTGCAATCTGCGCTGCCAGGGATGCTGGGTCGATGTCGCGCACAAGCAGCACACGATCGACCGGGCCGCGATGCAGAGGCTCATCGGCGAAGCCTGCGAGATGGGCAACAGTTTCTTCGGCATCGTCGGCGGCGAGCCGTTCATGCATGGGGAACTGCTCGACATCCTGGCCGATCATCCCGGCTGCTACTTTCAAGTGTTCACCAACGGACACTTCATCACGGATGAAGTCGCCAAGACGCTGCGCAAGCTCGGCAACGTGACGCCGCTGATCAGCATCGAGGGGACGGAGATCGTCAGCGACGAACGCCGCGGCCGGCTGGGCGTCTACTCGAAGAGCATGGAGGGCATTCAAAACTGTCTGAAGAACAAGGTCTTCACCGGCGTGTGCACTTCGGTCTGCAAGACGAACATCGATGATCTCGTCACCGAGAAGTGGGTCGACCGTTTGATCGAGATGGGTGTGTTCTACACGTGGTTCCACGTCTATCGTCCGATGGGGCCGGACGCCTCGGAGGAACTGTGCCTGTCGCGCGAGGAGCAGTTGCGCATTCGCAAGTTCGTGGTCGAGATGCGGGCCAGGAAGCCGATTATCTTTGTGGATGCGTACTACGACGATCAGGGACAGGCGCTCTGTCCAGCGGCGACGGGTATTTCGCATCACATCAACCCGTGGGGCGGGGTCGAGCCGTGTCCGATCGTGCAGTTCGTGACGGATTCGATTCATGACGAGACGAAGACGCTCAACGAGAAGTTCAATTCGCCGTACTTGAAGGCGTTTCGCGAACTGGCCCGCGACACGACTCGTGGTTGCATCGTGCTGGAGCGTCCCGATCTGCTCGAAAAACTGGTGGCCGACTACAAGGCGGTCGACGGCACCGCGCGGAAGACGGCTCTCGCGGAACTGGACCATATGCAGGTGCGGACATCGCAGTTCAACCCGCATGACGCCATCCCCGAGAAGAGCTGGGCCTACCGGATCGCCAAGCGGATGTTCTTCAACAGCTTTGATGTCTACGCCGGCCGTGACCATACGCGGAACTCCGCGCCGGCAGTGATCGCAAGGCAGGAGAGCGAAGCGGCGCAGGTTTGACGGCGATTACACCAGCTTGAACGGACTGTACGCCTGCGGCTTGAGCGCCACATACCGGGATCGAATCGACGGGATGAGCGATTCCTGCGGACCTTCCCAGACATCGGGGGACATCACTTCGACCTCGTACCGACCGCGATAGCCGGCTTCCTCGAGCGTGTCGACGATTTCCGCCAGCGGCAGTTCCCCTTCGCCGGGAAGATTTCGGTGATGGACATTCCGCGGGCGTCGCGGACCGTCGCACAACTGCACGAGGCGGATCCAGCTTGCGAATTCACGAATGCGGCGGCACAGACTGCGACTGCGGCTCAGGTGAAACGTCGAACAGGTCATACCCAGTCCTGGTCGGTCGACAGCCGCGATGATGTCCATCGTTTCTTCGATGCTGTGCAGAAACGTCCATTGCCGCTTGCAGACGCGGTGCATCGGCTGCAAGGCCAGTGACACGTTCCAGCGCGCGGCTTCGTCGGCCAGTTCGCGAAGAGCGTGCACCACGAGGCGCTTCGCGTTCGAGCGAATGTGTCCCCCCTGGGTACCGGTGATGATGTTGATCACCTCGGCTTTGAGGAAAGCGCCGAGCCGAATCGTTTCCCCGCCGTTCTTGACGGCTTCGCTGGTGCGGTCCCACTCGCCACAGGTCAGGCCGTCGATCCACGACAGGCTGGACACCGCGAGGCCGGAAGACCGAATGAGTCGCGCATCGTCGCCTTCGTCGTCGAGCTTGGACGCCCAGACTCCGATCGCCCCGACACGCAGCGCGCGAAACTCTTCGATTTCCTGCTGGGTCGACCAGCGCCTGGTGGTGATCTGATTGACCGCCAGGCGCGACAGCCACTGCCTGGTCTGCGAATTGAGCTCGAATTCCGCGGCAAGGTGAAGCGAGGAAGGAGCGGTGGCCGAGACACTCCGTTGCGATTCGTCGATCATCCGCGGCAGCTTTCTGATTGAGCATCCCGTCGCGAATGACTCGACGCGGGACGAGCAAGAGGTATGGGGGAAAGTTGGCCTTCATCCAAAATGTTCGACTCTGCTCAATGAATCAACCGCATCCTCCAGAAGTTGGGATAAAACGGGAGGGTATACTTGGGATAGCCCTCGATTTCTCGAGGTCCGTCGGCAGTGGACTCGTAATGGTTGACGATCGAGTACCCGCGCCCATTGTTCATGAAAGGGACTCCATGAGGCCAGTAGGTCCAGAACGCTTTGCCGACGAGCAGTTCCCGGGCGACGGTGCGGAGCTCGGGCTGCCAGACGCGGCTGTCTTTGCTCCGCGGGCTGTTGTCGCCCAGAGCGAGATAGTGATGCGGTCCCACTTCGATCGTCATGTGGCCGATCAAATCACGATAAGTGTTGTAGGTATTGGCCCAATCGTGCGGACGTTCCATATGTTTGGCAAGTTCGTCAGCTGCTCGATGCGCTTCCTGTGTGAGATCGGCCCGGTAGTAGATGTCGCGTTCGAGAAGCAGGCGCGAAATGGAAACTGTCGATCCCCGCGCGGCGATTCCGACCGGCGTCAGATCGGCCCCGGTCGGCATGTCGTTTCCCGTCAACGCGAATGACTTGTAACTGGCACCCTCGCCAAAATCGACCAAGTCGCCATCGACCCACAGGCATAGCCGGCTGTCGACATTGGCAAACACCAGACCATGCGAACCCGTACCCGACACGTCGGTTTCGCCCTCGGCGAGTGGAATCACTTCTTCCGGATCATTCTGCACGTTGATTCTGGCCAACCGGGCATGGCCCGTGGTCAGGTCGATTTCACAACGATATCGACTGACACCCTCTACCAGTTCCAGCAGCAGCGACGCCCCTTCCTCAACCGACTCGACATCGACTTCGCAACTGACAGTGAGGTCGCCCACCCAGAAAGGCCCACGGTCGACATCATCCAGATTCCGCGCATATGAGTTTTCGCCATTCGCATATGGGATAAATGCATTGTAACTGCAAAAGTCCCCGACGAGTCGAGCCTGGCTGGTTAGCTCGGCGTTTGCAGCTTCGCGCTCCAATTCGGCCCACGTTTCGTAGTCGGACTGATAATTGCGATAGCGAACCCATTGCCAGTCGGCCGACGTGGTCTTCAGATGAAACGAGCGGTGCTCGCTATCGTGTTCAAAGCCTCCGTCCGTCTCCCGCCAGCCGTCAAGCCCTCCCACACCGTCGTGACTGACGGCGGCCCAACGCTCAGGCCAATCCGCTTCAAACAGTGCGGTTGGCGGGTACTGGTCGTCGTAGACTGGGATTTGTATTTGCCGTTGCGTTTCGGGTTCTTTGCGCAGAATCTCGAATTCGTTGTTGCCAATCTGGCTGTAGACATCGCCGCCCCAAATCAGAATCGTCTCTCCCGGCAAACCCACCAGACGTTTGATGAAATTCGTGAGCGGATCCTCGGGGAACTTGAAGACGAAGACATCGAAGCGCTCGGGTGTACCCATTTCGTAGGGATACTTCGTCACCAGGATGCGGTCCCCGGTATGAGCGAGTTCATCTTCCACATCATTCAGCGCGCCACAGTTCAGGCAGATGGCCTGCTCGATGCGGCCTCCGGGCTTGACCAACCCCGATTCGTCATCCAGCTCGTCGCTGGCCCCGATCACGTTTCGATAGTGGCATTCTTCGCACTCGTATGTCTTATGTCTGCCGAAGAGAGTGGGCGCCATCGACCCCGTGGGAATCACAAAGGGCTCGGCTGCAAAGGTGCGAAACACGAAAGCCAGAATGAATGCGATGACGATCTGTTCGATCGTTTCGCGAAAGCCGTCGACCGACTGATCTTCTTCGTGTTCGGCCTCGCGCCTGGCATCTGCACGCGATGATTTGGCTTGCTCCGTCGCTCCCGGTTCACCCGGGGAACTGCGGTGCAGCCAGCTTTGCAGGCGCTTGAGCATGGATTTTCCGGCCGGCCTCGACTTACACAAATGAAACGTCCAACTCACCCAGGCGTTTGACGCCGGCGAATGACGGCTCGTTCCAATTGCGATCTATTTTTTGTCACTCAACGAGTCGCATTGAGTGCGGATTAGTGAAGTGAACAACTTCTCGTTCCCGCGTCGATTCGTCAACCGCGAAACCGAAGCATTCCGGGAACCTTTTCACTTTGTCCGCGGCCCACTGATTCGGCCTTGACGACATCTGCTGCCCACGTTCAATCCAGCGAACGCGAGACTGGTCACTCAACCGGCTGTTGCACCGTTTGCCACTGGTCCCGCGTCAAGCCGGCTTCTCCCAACGCCCGCTCCAAATCCGACTGTGCGCCGGAGATTCCTGTCGAATCATGCTGAATACGGACGCGAATTCCAACATTGTCGCCCGGCATCCTCTTTGCCAGATCGATAATCTCGTCCAGCGTCGCGGGCACGTATTCCTCTCCGCGAGCGATCGCATACGCGTCGCCGCGAATGAGTACAGTCAGCCGATCGCCGTGCCCTGGGCTGGGGCTGTTCTGCCGTTCCCCATTCAGGTCCGTCTCACCAGCATCGTCGCTGTCTGAATCGGAAGACTGCGACTCCGCGGCGTCATGCTGACCGGACCCGTCCCCTGGACCCTCACCAGGTCCAGCGCCTGGTCCGAGTCCATTCCACCACCAGGCGAAAGCCAACACTCCGACGATGACGCCGCCACCGACGACCCGCTTGCGCATTGGATAGCGTACGGACGATGTCGGAGGAGGAGTGCTCATAGGCAACTTATACCCCGCACCGCCGTCCGGTGCCAAGTCGATTCCCCGTCAGTGCCGTTGCAGTCTGCGGATGACGTAAAGTCCGAGCGCGCCCAACACTGCGTTTCCCGCCCACATCGACCACAGGGGATCGACGCGCCCGTCCTTGGCCTGTTCAGTCAACCCGAGCATCAGGGGATAGTAGGCGACAGTGATCGGTCCAAAGCAATAGAAAAATGTGGTCAAAAAGTGCCCGTTCGCTCGCAGTATCGCCAGCGGCGCTCCCAGCAGCACGAAGAAGAAGCAACTGCAAGCCAGCGCGAACCGGCTGTGCATCTCGGTGTTCAGGCGATAACCGCGATTTTGCGCCGCTTTGAACTCCGGATCGACGTGCAGCGTCAACCGGGCATACTCATCAAGCTGCCCGAGCGTCAGAGCCATCGCGCGGAGAATGGTCTGGCGGTCTTCCATACGGCCGGCGCTCTGCTGTAACTGAGAGAGCTCCGCGCGGATCACCTGGATCGGCAAGTTGCGCGGCGTCGAGGCTGATGAAAAGTGATTCCAGCGAAAGCGGCGCGTGTCTTCATCGCGAATGCGAATCGTGCGGTCTCCCGGCAACTGAATCAAGCCGTCGCGAATGCGAATGATCGCCTCCTGCGCGCCGGGATCGAGACGCAGTTCCGCCTCGGCCGCCTGCAGTGTCACGAATTCGGTATTGCCACCCGACGAACGCTGCTCGAGCCGAAAGATCGGCCGGATGAGAACTTTGCCGTCGACATCGTGAACAGTCACCGTGATGCCTTGAGCGCGATCGACGAATTGGCGATCGGTCTTGAGCTTGTCCAGGAACACATCCTCTACGGCCTCGACGATCTCGCGTTCGATATTCGTGACTGCCCAGGGAATGACCTGATCGGTGAGCAAAAGAGAAGCGACACTCAATGCTCCACCCAGCAAGAACGCCGGCGAGAGAATCGACAACACGCTGATGCCCGCGGCCTTCGCGGCGATCACTTCCTGATCTCCCGCCATCCGGCCGTAGACGAGGCACACTGTGAACAACAGCGCCGCCGGTATCGTGAAGGGCAGCAGACTGGGAATGATAAACGGCAGGATCGCCAGCAGTTGATCCGCGCCGAGGCCGCTCTCGACCGCGCGCTGCACCACTCCGACCGCGACCAGCAATACGGTCAATCCGAGAACCACGAACAGAAATGTTCGCAGAATCTCCGACAGGATGTAGCGCTGCAGAAGTGGCATCGTGCCTGGCGTCCGTCACTCCCTGACCGAACCCGCCAACCGGGCGGAGAACTCACCTATTTCCGTCCCCTCAAACCAATGAGCAGGAGGGTCTTACGCGAAAACGCGGCGGGGGGTCAAGAGGGATGGTCCAGGGGCCGGATTGCGGTGTTGCGCGGAAGTCTTACGGGGCTCAACGGCACGAACCCCGTTCACCTGCCGGTCAGATCGTGACGACTCGCCGATGATCGCTCGACAGCAATCGCGTGGCCGCGAGTTATCGCACGGCCTGGTAATGCCGGTTGATGAGGTCGTTCTGCAGCCAGAGGAGTTTGCCGAAGGCTCGCTGAGTGCGCATTTCGGTTTCGCGGTCAAGCCCCAGATCGAAGATGGTCTGGGTGATGGCGTCGGCCACGAATCCGAGCAGCGCGTTCATCTGCACGAGGGGAATGTCGAGGTCGGGGCTGCCTGCACGTAACGTGTGGATCTGGCCGACCATATCGAGATACTGCACCATCCTTTCATTGTACGGGCGCGTGACCAGAGCTTCGAGATAGCGCGCCAGATGCTGCTTGCGGAAGTGAATCATCTCGTGATCCTGGGTCAGCGACTCGACGCTGTCGGGAACGTCCCCTTCGTAACCCGATTGTCGCGGCACGAAGTGGCGTTTGGTGGCGTCGTATGAAAAAAGCTTGTCATAGACCGCGTCGACTAATGCGGGAACCCGGGGCGCCAGAGCTCCGGCCGATCCGTGAATCACGGCGATGTCGTCGGCTCCGAATCCGACGAACTGGGTCAGGTAGGCGAACCGGTAGCCGAGATCATGTTCGAGACGTGGTTCATCAATGTGCTGCATGGCATGCTCCTCTCAGGGTCTGGGGGTATGGGTCGCATTAAATTGGATACACATGTCCAATTTGCAATCCCAGTCTAGCCGAGCTATACTGGATATCAAGGTCCAATTTTAGCGGAGGGGAAGATGCTCTCGCAGACCATGGAATACTCCTTGCGCGCCGCGGTCTACCTGGCCAGCCAGGCGCCTCGGTCCCAATCGACGCGGCAGATCGCCAAGGCGACAAAGGTCCCCCCGGCCTACCTGTCCAAACTGCTTCAGGCATTGAGCCGCGCGGGAATCGTGCAGTCCATCCGCGGCGTGAAGGGGGGCATGGTTCTCGCCAGGGACGCCGACGACATCACGATCCTGGAAGTGGTCAACGCCGTCGATCCGATCGACCGCATCACCAGTTGTCCGCTGAAACTTGCGGCGCACGGCGCCCGCTTGTGCCCGCTGCATCATCGCCTCGACTCGGCTCTCGAACTCGTGGAGAGCGCGTTCCGGCGGACGACGCTGGCCGAGGTGCTGGCGGAACCGACCACGAGCATTCCCCTCTGCAGTTTTCCAGTCATTGCGGGCCCGCGACGGGAGCGCGCCGGAAAACCTCGCGGATGAAGCGTCGGCTGACGATTGGAGTCGCGGTGAATCGATCGGCCATGCTCTCTTGAAGGCGGGGCCGAGGGCTCGATGCGCAGCGTCCGACGGCGATTTCCGTTTTCAGGAGCTTACGAACCATGCTGTATGTTGGAGCGGCCGACGGCACGAGAGTGATGGAGGACTCACTCGCTCTCGGCCGTGACAGGTGCGGGTCGTCTTGACTGGGATCACTTATTCACAGCCCGCCCAGTCGGACCCCTCATCGACCGCTTCAACGTTAACGGCGCACACCTTGTACTCGGGAATCTTGGCAAGAGGATCGAGTGCGGCGATCGTCAGATTGTTAACATTTTGGGCGCCGGGGAAATGGAAGTTGGCAAATATGACCCCTTGGGACACTCGGACGGTGATGATCGCCCGCGCTACCATTTCCCCGCGCCGAGATCGCACTCGCACTCTTGAGCCTTCGCCAAGACAGAGCCTCGCCGAGTCTTCAGCGCTGATCTCTATTAATGACTCCGGGTATACTTCGCAAATAGCCCCGACCCGACGAGTCAGCTCGCCGCCGTGCCAGTGATACAAGACCCGTCCGGTCGTAAGTAAGAAGGGATAATCGGCATCCGGAAGCTCGGCCGCGGGGAGGTGCTCAATCGCGTGAAACCTGCCTTTGCCGCGAGTGAATTGCCCGATGTGCAAGATCGGCGTACCGGGGTGGTCGACCTCAGGCACCGGCCATTGCAGACGCTCCCCGCGCTCCAGCCGAGAGTGATTGACCCCGGCATAGGAGGGCGTGAGCGCAGCGACTTCATCCATGATTTGCGCCGGGCGGCCGTAATCCCACGCAGCCTGCGGGCCTGTAGGCCGGCGACCCTCACGGGCAAGCACACGGCGCGCGATCTCGATGGTAATCTTCCAATCCGGCCATGCTTCCCCGGGTGGGTCAATCGCTTTGCGGACCAACTGGACGCGCCGCTCGGTATTCGTGAATGTCCCTGACTTCTCGGCAAATGAGGCTCCCGGTAAGAGCACATCTGCATAGGCCGAGGTTTCGGAAGGGAAGATTTCCTGAAGGACAACGAAGGGACAGGCTTCGAGACACTTGCGGACGTGATTACTGTCCGGGTCGGTCATCGCGGGGTCTTCCCCCTGAATGAAGAGGGCCTGCAACCGGCCGTTGCCCGCACCTTCGATCAGTTCCATGACCGTCAACCCCGGCGTGCCGGAGATTTCGAGAAGCGAAGGCATCCCAAGGTCTGTCTCTAGCGCCCAGGCGCGAGCAAACTTGGCTCTCACATCGGGATCACTTACCGGCTGATAACCAGGAAATACATTGGGCAAGGCGCCCATATCGCATGCGCCTTGCACGTTATTCTGACCGCGCAGCGGGTTGACCCCGCCGCCGGGAACGCCCATGTTGCCGAGCAGCATTTGCAGGTTGCCGAGGCTGAGCACGTTGAGCACCCCGGTGGTGTGCTGCGTGATCCCCATTGCCCAGATGACGGCCATCGGCCGGCTCTGCGACAGGATTACCGCAGCACGATGGAGATCCTCTACCGGCACACCAGTGATTTCGGCGGCCACCCTCGGCGAGTAGCCCTGCACCGTCGCTTCGAACTCGGCGAAGCCCTCGCACCGCTCGTCCATGAACTTCTGGTCCTGCCAGCCGTTCTTCAGAATGATGTACATTAGGCCGTTTATAAGCGCGACATCGGTGCCGGGCTTCTGACGCAGGTGCAGGGTGGCAAACTCGGTCATGTCGATCTTCCGCGGGTCGGCGACGACCAGCTTTGCGCCACGCCTGAGTACAGCTTGCCGAATCATCGTTCCGAAGACGGGATGTTGTTCCGTCGTATTGGAGCCGATGATGAACATCGCCGCGGCCTGCTCGGCGATGTCGTCCATCGAGTTGCTCATCGCACCGGAGCCGTAGCACATCGCCAGGCCCGCGATGGTGGACGCGTGGCAGAGCCGCGCGCAATGATCGACGTTGTGCGTGCCGAGCACCTGGCGGGCGAATTTCTGCGCCAGGTAGTTTTCCTCGTTGGTACACTTGGCGGAAGCGAGGAAGCCAATCGCGCTTGGCCCCGATTCCCTCTTCACTTGGACAAGCACTCCAGCGACGATGTCCAGGGCGGTGCCCCATTCCACCTCTATCCAAGCGCCGCGTTCCATGGCTTGGTCCCGCACTGGGCGCACCTCTGAACCCTCGAGTAAATACTCGCGGACTCGCGGCTTCGTCAATCGGTCGACGTGGTGCACGTAATCGTAGCCATAGCGACCCTTCACGCAGAGAGACATGCCGTTGACTGGTGCATTCGGGTTCGAAGTCACGCGGACGATGCGTTCGCCCTTGACGTTGAGATCAAACTGACAGCCGACCCCGCAATAGCCACAAGTGGTTGTAACGGTCCGGTCGGGTTTGCCATGACCTGATGCCATCCGGTCATCCAACGCACCAGTCGGGCAGAATGCAGCGCATGCGCCGCACGATTCGCAGCGGGCTTCGAGCATTGTCGTATCCGTGCCCGCGACAATCCGCGACTCGGCCCCCCGATTGCCGATCCACCAGACGAAGCGACCCTGGACTTCGTTGCAAGCCCGGATGCAGCGGGTACAGAGGATGCACTTGTTGAAATCAACTCGTACGAATGGATTCGGGTCGCTATCGACCTGGTAGCGCTGCCCGGGGAGTGCGTCGCCCGGTCGCTGCGCATCGTAATGGCGGACCCATCGCATGAACTCCGTGTCGTCGCAGCACTCGGACTGCCCACTGTCAACATAGTTCAGCAGGAGCATTTCCAGGATGAGTTTCCGAGAGTTAACTAAATCAGGGGTTTCCGTATGAACCACCATGTCCTGGGTTACCGGGAGTTGGCAGGCTGGCATCAGCCGTGGAATCCCTTCGACTTCGACGAGACACAGCCGACAGGAGCCAACCGGCGAAAGATCCGGGTGGTAGCATAGGGTGGGAATCGTGATGTTCAGGTCACGAGCCGCTTCAAGGACCGTTTGACCGGGTCGAGCGTCAATCGGTTGGTCGTTGATCGTAATTCGCGGCATGTCGCAATGGTCCCTCGGTGGTCGGCACCCCAGTGTCATCCCTACGTCGACGTGTTCGCTTCATCCTTGAGCGAGCGTAATCGACCATCGGCGTGCTGGCATGTCTGGTGCGCCAAATCTGCACAGCGTCGGCAGGGCAGACATTCCGTGCGTCGACCTTGCGATTGGTCATGGAATGTCAATCCCCAACCGCTTTCGCAGGTACCTGGCCCCCTTCCAATAGGCTGCGGGCGAGGACGTCGCGGGCTTTGTCGAAGAAGGGCTGCCATTCGATGCGCGGGCGGCCGTCGCGCAGACAGTTTCGCACCTTCTGCAACGTGTTGCGGGCCATGTGCGGGCAGCGATTGCAGGCGCAGGTTTCGCCCGTGTCGACCATGATGCCCGGCACCGGGATGTACTCGTGCTGCGGAGCGACGGCCTTGAGCGGATGAATCATGTTCGCCTCGGTTGCCACCAGCAACTTGAGCGGATCGGGATGCGAAACGACGAACTGCCGCATCAGCTCGGTGCCGCCGATGAAGTCCGAGACTTCGAGAATGTTTTGCGGACATTCCGGGTGCGCGATCACCAGACTGCCGGGATTGTTGCGCTTCGCGCGCAGCAAATCTTGTAAACTGAAGATCTCGTGCACCATGCAGGCGCCGGGCCAGAGAATCATCTCGCGTCCCGTGACTTCCATCAGATACCGTCCGAGATGCTGATCTGGCACGAACAGAATCTCCTTGTCCTTCGGCACCCGTTGCTCGACGATCTCGCGGGCGTTGCCACTGGTAACGATCCAGTCGCACAGGCTCTTCACGGCGGCTGACGTGTTGATATACGCCACCGTGACGAAGTCCCGTCCCTCGGCCCGCATCTTTGCCTGGAAGGCCGCCAGCTTGTCGGGTGGACAACTCTCTGCGAGCGAGCATCCCGCCAGCATATCGGGCAGCAGGACGGTCTTGGTCGGATTGAGAATCTTGGCCGACTCGGCCATGAAGTGGACGCCGGCGAAGACGATCGTCGAGGTCGAGACCTTGGTCGCGTCGCGGGCCAGCTTGAGCGAGTCGCCGGTGAAGTCGGCAATGTCCTGAATCTCCCCGTCGACGTAGTAGTGGGCGAGGATCGTGGCGTCCTTCTCGACCTTGAGGCGGTCGATCTCGTCCATCAGGTCGAGAGGATCCTCGGGAGCCTCTTCGTAGGCGGCGTCGACGAGCGGGAGTTGTGCGGTATCACTCATTTCGTTACCCGTGCTAATCATATCCGTCTGGACCTGCGGATCGTACCGTGAAATGCCCGGGCCGGTTACAATTCCGTCGCCTTCGTAGCCGCGTCTGTCCCCTGACGCGGGGCGACGCGAGTAAGCTCTCACTGATCGTTGAGCCACAACAGAGTTCCGCGTCCTCATCTTTGTTCCTCGGCGTCTCGGAGAGACGCCGCTACATGATCCACCAACATGCTCCCCACCCGAATCTCCCCACCCCGCCGCATTCTGATGGGCCCCGGCCCCAGTGAAATCGCCCCCAGCGTCCTGTCGGCGATGGCCGCACCGACCGTGGGGCACCTTGATCCGTACTTCCTGCAGATCATGGATGAAACGCAGTCGATGCTGCGGCAGGTGTTTCGCACGATGAACCAGCTCACGATGTCCGTCAGTGGCACTGGCAGCGCGGGGATGGAGGCGTGCGTCGTCAACCTCATCGAGCCGGGCGACCGCATGGTGGTCTGCGTCAACGGCGTCTTCGGAGGCCGCATGGCCGATGTCGCCGACCGCTGCGGAGCCGATGTGACGAAATTGGAACGCCCTTTCGGCGAGGTCTTCTCCACTGCCGAGATCGCCGAATGTGTTGCTCGCGTGAAGCCGAAGGTGCTTGGCATCGTACACGCTGAGACATCGACGGGCGCGCTGCAGCCCATCCCGGAGATATCCAAGGTGGTGCACGACGCCGGCGCACTGTTGCTGATGGACTGCGTCACTTCACTCGGTGGCCTGCCCGTCGAAATCGACAAGTGGCAGGTCGACGCGGCGTATTCCGGGACACAGAAGTGTTTGTCGTGCCCGCCCGGATTGGCGCCGGTGACGTTCAGTCTCGCAGCCGTCGAGGCGATCGATCGCCGCAAGACCAAAGTGCAGAGCTGGTATCTCGACGTGACTCTGGTCCGCAACTACTGGAACGACAAGTCGCGGGCCTATCACCATACCGCGCCCATCAACATGAACTACGGCCTGCACGAAGCCCTGCGGCTCGTTCTGGAAGAGGGATTGGAGAATCGTTTCGCGCGGCATCGACTCAATCATGTCGCATTGAAGGCAGGTCTACGTGCGGCCGGCATTGAGTATGCCGTCGCTGATGACTGCTGCCTGCCGACTCTCAATGCCGTGCGCATTCCCGATGGCGTCGATGACAAGGCGGTGCGGTCGCAGTTGCTCAACGAGTTCGGCATAGAGATCGGCGGCGGCCTCGGCCCCATGGCCGGCAAGGTCTGGCGCATCGGCCTGATGGGCGAAGCCTCGCACCGCCGCAACGTTTTGCTGATACTTGCGTCCCTCGAAGCGTGCCTGGCGAAGTCCGGTAGACGCGGAACGCCGGGAGCGGGCGTGGCCGCGGCGATTGATGTGTATGCTCGAATTCAGTCCTGAAGTCAGATCACCTGCTCCCACTTTTGTGCCCTTAGTCCGTAAGAACTCCGCGGGCACCACACTTCATTCAAGCCACCTGCATGACCACTGACCACACTTATGCCGACATCGCCGGGATGATCGACCATTCCCTGCTCAATCCCACGCTCACTGTCACCGAACTCGAAGCCGGATGCGGGCTGGCGGTCGAGTACCGGGTCGCCAGTGTCTGCATCATGCCCTACTACCAGAAGCGGTGCAGCGAGATTCTACGTGGCAGCGGCGTACATCCCAGTACCACCATCGGGTTTCCGCACGGTGGCAACACCACGGCGGTCAAGGTTCGCGAGGCTGAGCAGGCGGTGGCCGATGGCTGCGAGGAACTCGACATGGTCGTCAACATCAGTCAGGTCTTGAGCGGCAACTGGGATTACGTAACCGGCGACATCGCGGCCGTCATCAAGGTCGCCCATGACGCTGGTCAGAAGGTGAAGGTGATCTTCGAGAACTGTTACCTGAACAACGACCAGAAGATTCGCCTCTGCCAGATCTGCTCGGAGTTGAAGGCCGACTGGGTGAAGACCTCTACCGGCTACGGCAGCGGCGGCGCGACGATGGACGATCTGCAACTGATGGTCGCCAACGTCCCGAAGGCGGTCCAGGTGAAAGCGGCGGGCGGAGTGCGCGATCTCGACACGCTGCTGCAAGTCCGCAGCCTCGGCGTCACTCGCTGCGGAGCTAGTCGGACGAAAGAGATGCTGGACGAGTATCGCCGCAGGTTTGGCGGATAGACTTGGGACTCTGACCGTGGCACGGCCTTCCCAGGCCGTGGTTGGTGATTGGTCGTAGCGGGTGTAGCCGTTCATTGGTGGTGGTCATGCGGGTAGGGTTAAGTTTTTCCAGAAGGTGTGCCATTGGCGGTTGAGTTGTTGGGCGCGGAGGGCGGTGATGGCGGTGGCGCCGTGGGTGGACCAGTGCATGCCGGGGCC
>JANNSB010000630.1:0-4941 GCA_031402175.1 Planctomycetaceae bacterium | reverse complement strand
CTTCCAAGAGCGCGTCTTTCAACATACAAGGGCCGGGGTGAGGGGCCACGCGGCGCGTCGTTGGCGTCCCCCTCACCCCGGCCCTCGCCCCCGCTGTGGAGCTCAAGACTCGTCGAGGCACCCACTGCGGGGGAGAGGGAGCTACCGACTTTTGAGATGCACACACATCTGGGAAATGTCGCCAGGGATCAAACGCCTCGGCTTCCCTGCGCCGCAGGCTGCCTAATGCAGCCGTGCCGCGCTACAATCGCCGCCTCGCGTCTGCATCCGCCACCTTGACCGACACCCTGGACCTCGCCGATGTCGCTTTCCCACTCCTTCGAGTCGGCCCCTCCCAGCAAGGTGCGCTATCGCGTCGTGGCGGTCTGCACGTTGATGGCGATCCTGCTGTATCTCGACCGCAACTGCTTTTCGTTTGCCGAAGTCTTCATCAAGGAGGATCTCGGTTTTACGGACGATCAGATCGGCTACATCATGGGAGCCTTCTATCTGACGTATGCGATCTTTCAGGTTCCCTCGGGCTGGCTGAGCGACCGTTATGGGTCGCGGCTCATGCTAACGCTCTATATTTTGATGTGGTCGTTGTTCATCGGTCTGAGCGCGATCGCCACGGGATTCTTGGCGCTGGTGGTGCTGCGGCTGGGCATGGGGATCGGGCAGGCGGGAGCTTATCCGACCAGCGCCAAGATCATCAGCCAGTGGTTGCCGCTTAACGCGCGCGGCTCGGCCAGCGGCATCGTGTCGACCGGTGGTCGGGTGGGTGGCTTCCTGGCGCCGCTTGTCACCGGGTATCTGATCTACATGTTCGTGCCCGTCAGCGATTCGTCGAAGTTCGTGCCGGCCGATGTCATGAACGTACCTGGCATGGCCGAGACGCTGGCGGATGAGAAGCACGAGGATGTCCCCTTCTTTCAGACGTTCAAGGAGAACCTCTCGACATCATCGCGGAAGCTGCTCGACGATTTGTCCGCGCGGATCACGGCCATCCGGGAGTCAGCGGGCGACGACGACGCAGCCGCCACAGAACAGATTGCCGGCTTGACAGGCATCACCGACGACCAGAGGCAGCAACTTGTCACCGACCTCAACGCGATGTTGACGGGCGTCACCCTGCATGACGAGGCAAGTTTCAGCGAGATTTCTCTCAACGAGCAGGCGACCGGATTGCTCGAAACACCCTTCGACGAACTGGATTCGGATCAGCAATCGCGGCTCAATCGATTGCTGATCGAAGCCCAGTTGCCCGACGAGATTCGCAAGGTACACGGCCGTGGTTGGCGGCAGCCGATGTTGATTTACGGGAGCATCGGGCTGCTCGTGGCCCTCGCATTCTGGGTCATTGTCCGCGACGAGCCGCGGCAGCATCCCCGTTGCGGTCCCGATGAGATCGCGAAGATCGAACAGGGGCTGTTGCCGCTCTCTGAACGTTCCAGCAAGCCCGTCGGAGCGGCCCCCATCAAGGAACTCATCACCAACGTCCCCATGTGGCTGGCGTGCATCGTGCAATTCACGACCGTGATCGGCTGGATCTTTCTCGTGTCCTGGCTGCCTCGCTATCTGGATACGGAACACGGCATCCCGTTAACGCAGCGGGCCTGGATGTCGTCGATCCCATTGTTTGTCGGCTGGTTCGGAATGTTGTGGGGCGGGCTGCTGACCGATCAACTCGTGTCGCGAGTCGGCCTGCGCTGGGCGAGAGTATTGCCGATCTCACTCAGCCGATTTCTCGCCATGGCGGCGTATGCGGTCTGCCTGTTCGATCCCTCCCCGTGGATGGCGGTGGCGTGTTTTTCCGTCGTGGCCTTTGCGACCGACCTCGGCAATCCCGCGATCTGGGCGTTCAGTCAGGATGTCGGCGGCAGGCATGTCGGCTCGGTCCTCGGCTGGGGCAACATGTTCGGCAACCTCGGCGCAACGATCGCGCCGTCGCTGCTGATCAGTTTGTGCGCCGTCGAATCAGGCGGTGAGACGATCTACCACTGGAACTATGTTTTCCTCGTCTGCGGCGGCGCATTCCTCATTTCGGGCCTCGCCGCACTGGGGATTGACCCGACGAAGCCGATTGTCAAGGAAGATCAAGCGCCCGAAGTCGCCTGAGACGCCGTCGTACAACGACCCGACCAGACAACCGGACTACTTCGGCTCGATGTAGATCCCCTCATCCTCCAGCCGGTACGTCAGCCCGACGGAGGTGAGGACTTCGCTGAGCACCCCCTCGACCGTCGTGTTCTCCAGCGAAACCGTCACGTCCCGTTCGAGGATGCCGACCCATTCGTCGTTGTCGGGGACGTTCCAGCCGAAGGGACTGCCGATGAGTTCTTCGAGCGTTTGCAGCATCGCTCGCAGTTCCACCGGTTCGCGCTGTTCAAATCGCCGCAGGCTCACCTGCAACGAGCGCTCGATGAACACTCTCGGCGGATCGATGGCGATCGGCACCTCGATCGGCTCGTTCAGGAGTGCAGCCATCTCGGGCGAGAGTTCAGGCGTTTCGGGTTCGGCGGGATCGGCGGGATCGACGACTTCCGGCGGCTCCGGTTCGACATCTTCAATGGGCGGGTCTGCTTCCGCGATCATCACCGGCGGAGTAATGTCCAGCGGGTCGCCGGGCACTGCGGGATCGAGTGGCAAGCCATCAGCCATGGCCGTCATGCGCCGCATCACGACGGGATCGATTTCGTTCGAGACGAACTTGACGCTGCCGTCGGCCATCAAGATGAACATGCCGTCCGACTGACCCGTGCCGAAACCGTCGGGGCCGTTGACGTACGGCGCTTCGGTGAGCGGCCGGATCGAGGTGTTTCCATCGGCCCACGAACCGAGTTGATCCTGCACGCCGGCAACCATGATCGTGTTCGACAGGCCGTCCTGCACGTCTTCGGGGCGCGTGACGCGGTCGTCACCGAAGATGCCGGCCCGCGGATGATTGGCCGGCAACGTCGGCCCATCGACACCCAATCCCGCCACGCCGACGAAGTGCGTCGCGGGATAGCCGTCGTCGCCGGCCTGTTGATTCAACGCGGGATTGATGAGAGCCGGCAGCCTGCGCCGCACGAAACCATCATTGATCGGATCCTGCCAGCCCCGGTCCCACAATGGAATCGGTCCCGGACGCGATGTCGACGGAAACTGCGACTCGAGTTCCGCGATCCAACTAAATCGCGACTCGGCATCGTCAGCGTGAAACGTGATGTGGCCCGCGGGGAAGCGTCCATGCTCCAGTTGAAACGCATCAATTCTTCCACCCAGCAGAGACAACTGTTGCTCCGAGGGACTTAATGCGAGCGCCGGATCGTCTCGACCGTCGGATTCCTGTTCGTCATCGATGTCGTTCGCCGCGCGCGAAGCGTTGGCGTGACCAATGGAACTCGGCGGGTTGTCCCTCAGCAGCCAGACGATGATCGTCAGCGTCGCAAATCCGGCCACTGTCCACGTCACCGCAATTGGCGACTGCAACCAGCCGAACCAGGGAGCCGGCGAGTTCTTGGCGCGTTCTCTGATTCGACTCGAGCGGCGGGGTTGAACCCCGCCGCTCGGGGTCTTTCGGTCCGACTTCTTCTCGGGCTGTTCAGCTTCGTGCTGACCGATCCATTCCGCGAGTCGTTCGGAACTCCTCACCGGCGGCGATGGCGCCTGCGGACCAACTTTCGTACCTGCCGTCTTCGGTTGAGCATCGCCTTTCCGTGTCGACGCGGCAGCCTGCTTCTCATCAACAGCAGCCGCCACAAAGTTCTTCGCGGGAACGGCGGTCCAGGCGCCATCTCCCCGCAGGATTTCGACTCCCTTTCTGCAGTCGGGGCAGGCGAACTGCCGATCGATCAGCGATTCGTCGGCGAATCGCAGTCTCGCCTGGCAATGCGGACAAAGAAAATCGCGTGCGGCCACGACTTGAAGACTTCAGAGGTACCTGATTGAAGGGACCGACAGAGACGACGTCCTTGCCCTGTCGCAAATGTCCCTGCATCATACGCACGTTGAGACAATGAGCATAGATGATCGCGTGGCCCCCACAGGACGCAACATGGCGAACGTCACCCAGCCCAGCACGACCACCGGCAACGGAGCCGCCTACAAAGTCATCGGCACCCGTCCCATCCGGCACGACGGAGTCGACAAGGTCACCGGCCGGGCCGTCTATGGGGCCGACGTCAAACTGCAGGGTTTGATTCACGGCTACATCCTGCGCAGTCCGCACGCCCATGCGAAGATTCGCTCGATCGACATCTCGGCAGCCGCGAAGGTGCCCGGAGTCCACGCCGTCGTTACGAATGCCGACCTGCCCTCCGTCGGAGATCGCATCGCGGAACTGGGGGAAGGTTCCGTCAACATGCGGCACCTCAACGCGAACGTGATGGCGAAAGACAAAGTTCTCTATCGCGGACACGCCGTCGCCGCCGTCGCTGCCGACAACATTCACATCGCAGAGGAAGCCGCCCGGCTGATCAAAGTCGATTACGAACCGCTGCCGCATGTGCTCGATGTTCGCGAGGCGATGCAGTCCACTGCGCCGCTGCTGAATGGCGACGTCTACACGATGCAATCGGGCAAGAAGGTCTCCGACCGGCCGACGAATGTCGCCAAGCGGTTCTACTACGAACTCGGCACGCCCGATGCCGCATTCGCGAATGCCGATGTCGTGATCGAGCGCGAGTTCACCACAGCGACCGTGCATCAGGGGTACATCGAGCCGCATTCAGCGACGGCGCACTGGAACGCCGACGGCCGCCTCACCATCTGGACCTGTACCCAAGGGTCGTTCACGGTGCGGGCGCAGTGTGCGGAACTTCTCGGCCTCCCCGTGTCGCAGATCAAGGTCGTGCCGACCGAGATTGGCGGCGGCTTCGGGGGCAAGATCTCCGTCTACGAACAGCCGGTCGCCGCATTGCTCTCGAAGAAGTCGGGAAGACCGGTCAAGGTCACGATGAGTCGCAGCGACGACGAACG
>JANNSB010000629.1:0-3775 GCA_031402175.1 Planctomycetaceae bacterium | reverse complement strand
TTCACAGCGGCGGTAAAGTCTCCCGACACAGCTTAGGCCCGATCGAAGGAAAAAGACATCACATCGGCGACAGAGGATTTGCCGAGCAGCCACATGACGAGTCGGTCGAAACCGAGCGCAACACCGGAACATTCCGGCAGGCGGCCTCCCTGCATCGCGGCCGACAGCCTGCTGTTTTCGGGCAGAGCCGACTGGCCGCTGCGAATCCGTTGCTGGTTTCGATCTTCCATCCGCCGGAGCAACTCAGACGGATCCGTCAGCTCCTGGTATCCATTGCAGATTTCGATGCCATCCAGATAGAGCTCGAACCGTTCGGCGACCGGAGGATTGTCCGACCGCACCCTGGCAATCGCGGATTGCGACTCGGGATAGTCATACAGAAAAACCGTGCCCAGTTCGGCCAGACCGGGTTCGACAACTTCGGCCAGCAGCAGATTGAGCCAACCGTCGCGATCGTCGAGGGAGAGCGAATCGGGTACGACGACCTGCAATGACGTTGCTCGCTCGCGCAGTTCGGCTGAGTTTGCTCGTAACGCCGATACTCCTGCAAACTTCAAAAAGGCTTCTTCGTAGGTAAGGCGGTCGAAACTGGTCGCTCGACTTCTGACCGATGTTGCTTCTGGAATTGCATCGCTGGCCGAGTTGATCAACTGTTCCACGAAGTCCATTTGCTCATGGCAGGTCGAGGCCGCTCGATACCACTCGACGATCGTGAACTCGGGATTGTGCAGCCGGCCGATTTCTCCCTGGCGGAATGATCTGGTGATCTCGAACACTGCGTCCGCGCCGCTGACGAGCAGTCGCTTCAGGGCGAACTCCGGAGACGTCTGCAGATACCACGTCGGGTTGTTCCCGACAGGAAACGGGTCGATCGAGGCATCGATGCAGATGTCGCGAGACAGCAAGGGGGTCTCCACTTCCCAGTAGCCATTGCGGCGGAAGAACTCCCTCAGTTGCTGGAGGATGATCGCTCTCGCATGGAGCACGGCGATGGAGGCCGACGGTTGCCAGTCGCCGTTGCCTGATACCGCCCACGCCTGATCGATTGGTTTTGTCACGGAAGTTCGATTTCGCATCGACGAACCATCGCGGCCAGAGAGCAAGTCACAGCCATCACAGATCTCTGCACTCGCGAAGGCCGGCTACTGGCTGACATTGTGATCGACGCGCTTGTCGATTTCTTCGCGAACTTCACGCAGCTTGAGGGGCTGCCGCATGATACACAGGCGTGGCCGATCGCCAATCTGACGAATTGCTGCTTCGGAAAGCTCGGCCGGAAGGACCGCGACAATCAAAAACTGTGACTGTCGTCCCGCCTGCGAGATCTGTTTCACGAACTCCAGGATCTGGTCGTCGAAGGCATCCCCCATGACAAGCAGGCAGTCTGGCGGTTGGGACTTCAGCCTCGAAATAACGCGCTCGATGTCACTGAAGATCAGCACCCTGTAGCCGTGCTTGCCGAAATACTTTCGCAGCGCGGCCATGTTCTTTTCGCGAGACTCCAGACAGAACAGGGTTGGCTTGCCGTTGGACCCCGGCGGCGGCGCCGGCGGGACATCGCGTCGGGTCACCTCGGCCCCCAATTGCCGCATGGTGAGATCCACTGAGCGGATCAGGTCCGTGGGCGACTGAAATCGCTGCATCGGTTCGACGTTCAGCAGGCGGTCGAGTAGCTCGCTCACGACGCGCGGTGTGGACGGAGCCAGAGAATTAATAGGCCGAATGTCCCTGTATCGGCCGAACCGCCTGCGTTCGTCGCGATCGCGCGTCCGGGGATAGGGGGATTGACCGCTGAGCATTTCGTAGAGAATCGTCCCCAGGAAAAACAGATCCGAGCGCGGGTCATTCCGCGGCGCGCCGGAACCCTTCTCCAGCGTGACATATTCGAGAGCCTGTTGCATTTCCTCCCCGCCGATGCGATTCAGCACGGACTCGTCCGCGGCCAGTCCAAAGTCGATGAGCTTGGCGACTCCCTGGCTACTCATCAGCACGTTGGTGGCCTTGAGATCACGGTGCGTGTAGCCCATCTTCAGGGCGTACTCCAGTCCCCGCGCCATGTCGAGTACATACCTCAACGCCTCCGCGGGCTCCAGTTTGCCGCGAATCTTGACGAAGTCGCGGAGGTTGCCACCTTCGACGAACTCCATCGTCAGATAATGGAATGGCCCTTCGCCGGAGACCTTGTAGATGGGGACGATGTTCGGGTGTTTAAGCTTCTGTCCGATGTCTCCTTCCCGGTGAAACAAGCGCACCGTCTCGGGGTCGTTCGTCCAACGTTCCCGCAGCAGCTTGAGTCCGACAGTGCTGCCGTCGAGGATGGATGCGCCGCGGAACACGCGAGCGAAACTGCCGGAGGCGTTGCGATAGAGCAACTTGACTCCGCCCAGTATCAGACCATCGAGTTCTCCCTTGCGGATGCGACCGGCCTGGAACTCCGTCAAATGGTGATGCTGCAAGAGCTTCAGGATCAGTTCTTCGGAACCGGCTGTCGCGGAGAGCGAACTTTGGGCGCTGGACATGTCGCGCGCGTCAACCAGGCGCATCGAGACGAGGCGGTCGGCAAGTTCGGCGACAGACGAAGCTGGCATGTGGCAACACTTCGGGAATCAATCGCCCGCGACGACCCCGGTTATCTCTTCCGCCCCTTAACGAGACGATCGAGCGGTCTGAAAGATATGAACAACCCCCGCAACTCTGGACGCACCATGACCGGACAGTGCCTTGGTCAACGATTTGGCTGGGGATGCGTTGAACTGTCGGCACCGGTCGCCCTTCATCGTACCAGCCTCAGAACCACCGTCAACGGGCCAGCCCCGTTTGGCAGAGACATGATCCCCTGTATTGACTGCTTCACGGCGAGTCGATGCGCACATGAAAGAGCATCTCGCGGTCGCCCCGAATTCGGAGATCATCGAGCGTGGCTTCCAGGCTCGGTTCGAGCAGGCCCTTGAAGATCGATCTCTGGTTCGATTTGACCTCTACCTCATCCGTGAAATCGATAATCTGCGGGGCGAGCCAAACGGTTGTTCGCGTGCCAGGGTGTTGCACGTAAACAGTGTTTCCGGGAGTGATTTTGGCGGAAAGTTCCAGGGCCGTCATCCTCGGGCGTGCCGCGTCCCAGTCGATCGTCGGAAACCGATCGGCCGCGAAGCCACCCGCCTGCATCCAGTAGAAGCTGTTGTCGGAGGCACGCACGATCCGCAGTTCCAGTTCCTGCTGCCACGGATCGCGCCGAAATCGCGCCATCCACTCGAAAATCCTCGGCAGTTCCTCCGCGTATGATTCGAAGCCGCGTGCCTTGTACTCGCAATAGATCAAATCCTGTCCGCCGCGCAACATGTCGTTGATGACATCGGCATTCCGCTCGATCCCGCCCAGGTAACGCTCACCGCTGACGACATACCAGGGCAACAATGGCGCATTGTCCCGGTACGGACTGCAGATTTTCTCACAGAATCCATTGATCGGAATCACCCCCGCAAAGAGATCCGGGTGGGACAATCCGATGTCGAAACATGCGGTTCCACCCATTCCGTGTCCGGCCAGGAAGACGCGGTTCGAATCGATGTGAAACCGTTTGCGGGCATCCTGAATCGATTCAATCACCGCCTGATGGGCGGCGGGGCCATAGGCATATTCACCCTCTTGCGGACTGGCATATTCGGGAGCGATCACGATGTATCCAAAGCGCTGCGCATAACCGGGTTGCTCGGCGGTGCCACCCCAGAAGTTCACCGTCTGTTCGGTGGTATGGCCTTCGGCCCTGAGCACGACC
>JANNSB010000628.1:0-16223 GCA_031402175.1 Planctomycetaceae bacterium | reverse complement strand
CGTCAGCGACGGACTCTGGAAACTGCGCGCCAAACGCCGCCGTCGCTGACGCTTCCGGCTCGGACTCGATACATTCAAGGCGATCGGCCAACACTCAATTCATCTGGAGTTCGAACATGTCGCCTCACAACATCGGACGTCGCAGTTTTCTCGCCGCTGCTGGCGGCGCATTCGCCGCGTTGGGATTGACCAACTCGGTTCGCGCTGATGATGCAGGTGATGGACGACCAACCGTGATGCATCCTCGCGCCACCGATGGCGACACGGCTCACGAACCCAACTGGGATGAGAAACTCACTCTCACCGTCGGCCAGGGAGCAGGCGACCTGCAAGGGACCGATGACAAGGTGCTGCAGGCGGCTGTCGACTACGTGGCGCGACTGGGCGGCGGAACCGTGGTCGTGTTGCCGGGAACGTACACGCTGCGAAACTCGGTCTACCTGCCGTCGGGAATCAGGCTGCAGGGACAGGGGCCGGAAACGATCATCACCAAGATCGCCTCGGAACGCGTGCGAGTCGTTGATGATTCTGACTGGTACGATCAGGAGATCACGCTCGATGACGGGCATCACTTTCAAGTGGGCGATGGCATCGTCATTCAGGCCGTTAATCCCCACGATGGCGGGGCCACGGTCATTAAGCGTACGCTCGTGGCTCGATCGGGGAATCGGTTCAAGCTGAGTGACGGCCTGCGCGAAAATGTCTGGGTCTCGGGCGAGCCGACCTGTGCGTCGCTCTTTCCGCTGTTGACGAGCGAACACACCTCGGATGTCATCATCGAGAACCTGACGCTCGATGGCAACCGCGAGAACAACGAGCACTTCGACGGCAACTACGGAGGATGCATCTTTCTGCAGGACTGCAATCGCTACACGTTTCGCCAGGTCGAAGCGAGGAACAACAATGGCGACGGCATCAGCTTTCAGATCTGCCACGATGTCAAGGTGGAGAACTGCCACAGTCACGACAATGCCGATCTGGGCGTGCATCCGGGATCGGGATCGCAGCGGCCGCTCATCGTGAATAATGTTCTGGAGAACAACGGCATCGGCATCTTCTGGTGCTGGGGAGTGAAATACGGGCTGGCCGAGCACAACCGCATTGTCGGCTCACGCAATTACGGCATCTCGATCGGCCACAACGATACCGACAATGTGATGCGTCACAACGAAGTGATCGGCAGCGGTATCTCTGGCATTCTCTTCCGTGATGAAAGCCGCGGCGAGGACTTCTGGCCCAACCGCAACACGATCGAAGACAACCGCATCATCGACAGCGGTGACGAGAACGGAGTGGCGATCGACATTCAGGGCCGCACTCGCGAGGTGAGCATCTCGCGCAACGAGATCAGCGAGACGCGGCAGCCCATGAATCGGGTCGGCATTCGCATTTCAGCTGATGCGAGCGAAATTACCTTGGCCGACAATGCAATCGAGGGGTTTGCGAACGCGTTGGTTGATCAACGGGCGTAGCGGAGTACAGCCTTCAGGCTGCCCATTCAGGCTAAAGCCTGAACTCCAGCCCGTGATTACATAGACGATGCACCCGACTACTTCTTGCCCTGCGTCCGCTGCTCTGCAAAGAACTCTTGCAGCAGGGAGCGGCACGCATCCCGCAGCACGCCGGAGCGAACCGTGACGCGGTGATTGAGTCGTGCATCCGTCGTGATCTGATAGAGCGAATCACACGCGCCGGCTTTCGGGTCGGTTGTGCCATAGACCAGCGTCGGTAATCGGGCTTGCACGATGGCCCCGGCACACATCGGGCACGGCTCGAGCGTGACGTAGAGGAGGCAGTCGATGAGCCGCCAGCTTTGCAGTACGGCGGCCGCCTGAGTGATGGCGATCATTTCGGCATGAGCCGTCGGATCCTGCAACGACTCGCGCTGGTTGTAGCCTTCGCCGATGATCTGACCGTCATGCACGACGACAGCCCCGACGGGGACTTCATCCTCGTCGAAGGCACGGCGGGCCTGATCGATGGCACGCATCATCCAGCGCTCGTCATCCAGCGTCTGCGCCTGCACGAACAACGCATCGGCCACGTTGGCGATGGGCTGCATTCCATGTTGGTGTCGATTTTCAAGCATGTCTTGCGAATTGTGTTCGCTTCAAGCAGTCGATTTCAATCGCTCGCTCAAATACCTAGCAAATGAATCAAACGTGCCACTGATTCTGGAGACATCTGTTCCAGGGATTTCGATACCAAACTCCAGTTCAAATGCGAGGAACGTTGATTCAGCATCAACGAAGTGGCCTGTGATCTGAGGGTAATTGTCTTGTGGTCTTATCAGTTCGGAATCGACTCCCCAAATTCTCGCATGAAGCTCCAGCAGTCGAGCGATCACGTCCTTTGGTACGCCTGACGCACCGTAAAAATGGTCGAAGAATTCACCGGAAGTGAGGCGGTCACGTCTCTTGCACTCTCGATTGAACTGCCACTCAGAGCGCATGCCTTCGAAGTCTTCCCGCCACATCAACCAGTAGATGATCGGTGAAAGGCTGACAACGACCGCCAGGAAGATTACGACATTCGGCTCCATGTTGTGATACAGCACAGTAGGCCATTATTGCAGCCATGGCCATTCCTGCCATGAAAGCGATTCATCGGCCCCCAATCGCCGACCAACTATCATAAAGATGATTTCTCCCTCCCTTGCACTCCCCATTCGCCGCCTCTGATGCGATAATGCGGACTCACGATGCTCGCACCACTCGCCCGCAGGGGAGAAATGTGTATGGCCGGCAAGTCAGAATCCCCGCAAGCCAAGGTCGCCGCCTGGAGCCGATCGGCTCAGACACGGCTTACGGAACGGCTGGGGATGATCGAACGCCACGTGCAGCAGCTTCGCAGCCAACAGTGGAGTTGCATCGGCTGGTGCCTGGCGGCCGTGTGTGTGCTCGCTGTTGGCGCCGGCTTGCCGGCATCGATCATGGGCCGCGTGGCAGTGCTCGCGTTTCTGGCGGCTGGCGTGACGACGCTGGGCCTTTCGATGCTGCTGCCCCGGCGCGGCGACAGCCAACGGGCGATCGAGGCTGTCGAGACGAAGTATCCAAATCTTAAGGCGGCGCTCGTCACAGCCGCTCAGCAGCAACCGGAAGTCGAGACGGGCGAATTCCACGTCTTGCAGGAGGAACTGTTCTCCAAGGTCTTGCAGCACGGCCGGCAGCATCCCTGGTCGGAAGCCGTTTCGGAGAAACTGATCCGAAGCTGGCGAGTTGCATCGTGGTGCGGGTTCGCACTCTTTCTCGCGATCGGTCTCTGGCGGTTGCAGCCGAGCCCAAGTGGTGGCGATGCACCGCAACTCGTTGATACCTCCAATGAGTTCGTGGGCGATGACCCTCAGGCGACTGTCGTTCCGGGTGATGCCGAGGTCGAAAAGGATCACGGGTTGTCGATCACCGCGAGCTTCGCCGGCGGCTTGCCGCGCGAAGTTTCACTGGTGACGACAACGGCCGATGGACAGGAATCTCGCATCCCGCTCAATCGCAGTCTCTCGGACCCAGTGTGGGGGATGTACCTCTCGGAAGTCACCGATGACGTCGCATACCGGATCGAGTTCGATGGAGAATGTACCGAGACCTATCGACTCACCGTGTTCGAGTATCCCACAGTCGAGCAGATTGATGCCGACGTTTCACCTCCGGAGTATGCCGGTCACGAGGATGAGCACCTTCCCGATGTACGCCGCGTGTCGGTCCTGGAAGGTTCGGCAGTATCGTTGCAGATGCAACTCAACAAGCCGGTCGCATCGGCCATCTGGGAAAACAGCTTGGGCGAGGTGCTGGAATTCGCGGCGAACACCGACGCCGAGGCCACCTGGCTGGCGGGACTCACCCCCGAAACCGATGGCGAATGGCAGGTTCGTCTCGTCGACGAAGCCGGTCGCGTCAATCAGGATGAGATCAAGTTCATCATCACCGTGGTGCCGAATCAACGGCCGGAAATGGAAGTGGCGTTTCCTTCGCGCGATGTGCGCGTCTCTCCGCTGGAAGAACTGCTGCTCGAAGGCAAGGCCTGGGACGATATCGGCGTCGCCGAGTTCGGTCTGATGGTCCAGTTGCCGCCCGCCGAAGGGAGTTTCGCGGAGGAAATGACAATTCCGCTGGCCGGCACAAACGGTCCCGCAGAACCGGCACCTCCGACGGACGTCGCGAGTGAGACCGGCGATGTCGAATCGGCAACCGAAAGCATCATCGCCTCCCACATGCTGGCGCTCGAAGAGTGGGGCGTGCAACCGGATGATCTCATCGCGTATTCCTTCTACGCCGACGACATCGGCCCCGATGGAGAAACGCGGCGGACGTTCAGCGATCTGTTCTTCGCGGAAGTCCGTCCCTTCGAGGAGATCTTCCGAGAAATGGCCGGTGAGCAGGGCCAGCAGCAACAACAGCAAGGACAGGGGGCCGGCGGCGCACAACAGGCCAGCGGCGAACAGAAGGAGATCGTCTCCGCCATCTGGAACATGATCCGCAAATACGATGTCGATCCGCCGGCCACGGGCTTCGCCGATGACATCGAAGTCATTCGCCTCGGACAGGAGGAAGTGCGCACTGCATTCGAAGAGGCAGCCGCCCAGTATGCGGATGAACTCATGCGTCAGCATGCAGCCAGCGCCCTGTCGCACATGTCGAACACCGAGCTGCAACTCATGGACGCCATCGGGGGGCCTACGATTACGCCGTTGCCGAACGCCCTCGATGAATCACAGGCGGCGTATCGCGAACTGCTCAAGCTGCAGGCGCGGGAGCATCTCATCAGCCAGAGCGAGAGTTCCTCGTCCTCTTCATCATCTCAGAATCAGGCACGTCAGCAGCAACTGGAGGAACTGGAACTCAGCAACGACCGCAATCGCTACGAGACGCAGGAACGGCAGCAGTCGCCCGAAGAGGGCGAAGAGCAACGGCAGATCCTCAATCGGCTCAAGGAACTGGCCCGACGGCAGGAAGCCATCAACGACCGACTGCAGGAACTCGAAGAAGAGTTACGCGACGCTCAGGACGAAGAAGAACGCGAACGCATCGAGCGCGAACTGCTCCGCCTGCGCGAACAACAGCAGGAGATGTTGCAGGATCTCGATGAACTGCGCGAGCGCACCGAGCAGCAGGCCGATCCGGAACAGAGGCAGGAAGCCCGCGAGGCGCTCGACGAAACGCGAGAACGCATGTACCAGTCATCAGAAGCATTGGAACAGGGGCAACTCTCGCGAGCGGTCTCGGAGGGAACGCGGGCCGAACGCGAACTTCGGGAACTGGAAGATGAAGTCCGTCAACAGGCCGAGGGAGAGTTCGCCGATGCCGTTCGCGGATTGCAGCAGGAGGTTGATGAACTCGCCACCCGCGAGGATGAACTGCGAAACCAAATCGCGGGACAAAACGGTGAAGTCGAAGAGGAGCAGGCGCCTCCGACTCTGCGACAAGAGAAAACCAACAACCTGCAACCTCTGGCTCAGGATCTTGCCGATCAGAGTCAGCGATTGAATTCTCTGCTCGACCGTATGCAGGACGTCGTCGAAAGCTCCGAGGAGAGCGAGCCACTGCTCTCTCGCACGCTCTATGAGGGGATGCGGTCGTCGGATCAACACTCGCCCGAAGAAGCGCTACAGGCGACATCGAACCTGGTTCGACAGGGCTTGCGGCAGCAGGCATTGCAGGCCGAGCAGTCGGCTCAAGCAGGGATCGAGGAACTGCAGGAAGCGATCACGCAGGCGGCTGATGATGTGCTGGGGAGCGAACTCTCCGCGCTCGAACGCGCGCGTGATGAACTGGCGTTGGCGGCCGAGGCCCTCAATGACGAGATGCAGGCCAATCAGTCGGGACAAGAGTCGCAGCCGGGTGAATCACCGATGGGTGAAGGTCAACCGGGACAATCCGGCGAGCCGATGGAGGGACAACAACCGGGACAACAACTCGGCGAAGGTCAACAGCCTGGCCAGCAACCGGGACAAGGTGGGGAGCCGATGGAAGGTTCACCGATGAGCGGATCGCCCATGGAAGGCAGTCCGATGCCTGGCGAGAATCCAATGGGTCAGACGCCTGACGAAGGCCAAACTCCCGGACAGAACGGCGAGGGCCAGCCGATGTCGGGCAGTCCGATGCCCGGATCACAACCGGGGTCACAGGGCGCGCAAGGCGGACAAAACTCTCAGCCCTCCGGCTCGCCCGAAGGCGGCGGACGCACCAGTGGTTCCGACGGACTGTCGGCGTTGTCCAACTTCTTCCAGGGTCCATCCGGCAGTCATGACGGAGACCAGTCGCAATTGATGCCTCTCACCAGTGAAGACTTCGCCGAGTGGTCCGATCAGCTTCGCGACATCGAAGAAATGCTCACCGACACTCCCTGGCAAGGCGATGTACAGCAGATCCGCGAACGCGCCCGGCAAGTGCGCATCGACTATGCCCGGCATTCGCAGGATCCGAACTGGGAACTTGTGTCGACCGAGATCTACGGTCCGTTGCTCGACCTGCAGCAGGAAATCGCCGACGAAATCGCCCGGCGTAGTCCCGAGGATCGCACGACGCCGATCGATCGCGATCCGGCTCCGCCGCAGTATGCAGACGCTGTCGACGAGTATTTCCGGCGACTGTCGGAGACCGAATCCGCCGCTGAGGAATCAATTTCTCCGTAGCCGCTGAAATTCAGCCCGCGAAGAATCCATTTTCTGCCTCTTTTTGCGGTCAAAGTCCGTACCCATCGCGGAGGGTTCGCGCCCGGCTCAAGTCGCCTGATTCGCTTCGGGTGCCAAGTCCATTATGATGTGGTTGCGGTACGCCGAAATGTCAGGACGGCATTCGGCAGCCCCCTTCACCAGCACTACAGAACATGGCTGATCTCTATCACGAGTGCGGTATCGTTGCGGTCTACCATTTGCCCCATGCGCCGATCAGCCCGCTCGTGCCTCATGGACGCCGCAATGCTGCTTCGCGACTGATGCCGCGAATGCTGCTCGACATCCAGAACCGCGGCCAACTCGCGGCCGGCATGTCGGTCTATCGTCCGCAGCACAATGTGCTGGTCGACACGCATAAGGAAGTCGGCTCAGTCACCGAAGTCTTCGAGATGAGCCATCCCGATGGGTATTCGGCGCTGATGGATGAATTCGAAGGCCCCGCGGCAATCGGCCACGTCCGTTATGCCACATGTGGCAAGGATGATCGCAGCTACGCGCAGCCGTTCGAGCGGCGACACCTGGAAAAGCGCAAATGGTTCAGCTTCGGGTTCAACGGACAACTGGCGAACTTTCTCGATCTGCGGGACCGCATTCTCAGCCAGGGAGACTTTCATCTCTCGCGTGAGACCGACACCGAGACGTTGATGCATTTGATGAGTCAGGAGATTTCCCGCCAGGCGCGGGGCTTCGACGCCGTCGAGATGCTCACGAGTCTCTCCCGGCGACTGGATGGGGCGTACAACATCGTCTTTCTGAATGCTCAGGGGGACATGTTCGTCGCCCGCGACCCGCTGGGCATCCGGCCGCTCTGCTATGCCTTCGACGGCAGCCTGTTCGCCGCGGCGAGCGAAAGCGTGGCGCTCACGAATCTGGGATTCCCGGCCTCGCAGGTGCGAGATGTTCCTCCAGGACATGCCATCGTCATCGAGCAGGGACGTTTGCTTCCCAATGGATCATTCGAGCCGATGCCGATCCCATATGCACAGTCGGACCGCAAGTCGCATTGCTTTTTCGAATGGATTTACTTCGCCAACGTTTGCAGCACGCTCGACAACCACAGTGTCTACCTGTCGCGGAAGCGTCTCGGTGAAGAGCTTGCGGCCCAGGAACAGCTCCCAATCGATGACGACACGATCGTCGTGCCGGTGCCCGACACCGCGAAAGCGGCGGCCGACGCGATGGCCTATGTGCTGCATATTCCCTGCCTCGAAGGCCTGATGCGCAATCGCTATGTGGGACGCACCTTCATCGAAGGCGCGGGGCGCGCCGAGAAGGCCCGCATGAAGTACACGCCGTTGCCGGAGGTGCTCAAGGGCAAGAAAGTGCTGCTCGTCGAAGACACGATCGTCCGCTCGACGACGATGAAGGTGCTGATATCGCAGTTGCGCGACCGGGGTTTCGCGAAGGAGATTCATGTCCGCGTGGCGTGCCCGCCGATCATCGCGCCGTGTTTCTACGGGATCGACATGTCCCACGTCACGGAATTGTTCGCGTCGCGGTATCCGCTGGGAGACGAACTCAGCCCGGAGATCGAGGCCCAGATGGCATCGGACCTGGGAGCCGACAGCTTGCGCTACTTGCCGCGGGACGCCATTGCGCGGTGTGTCGGGCTCCCCTCGGACAGGCTCTGCCAGGCCTGCATCAACGGCCACTATCCGACGCCTGCCGGCGACAAGCTGTATCAACTGGCTCTCAAGGAGGCGAGCGAGATGCAGAATCTCTCCGACAGCCAGCGCCACCGGCTGGTGGAAGGCGCGCTGACAAGCACATCGGCCCGTACCTGACCCTGACCGAGACGAATCGATCACCATTTCACATCAGAAGGCAGGCCGACGGTGACGCTCAACTGGCATCCGCTGTGTGAACTCATTCGATCGGCGGATCGATTCGTGCTGACCAGTCATGTGCGCCCCGATGGTGATGCGCTCGGTTCGGAACTCGGGCTGGCGCGGATCCTCGATGCGCTGGGCAAGCAGGTGAAGATCGTCAACCCGTCAGCGACACCCAACCATCTTGCCTTCCTGGATCCCGAAAAGCGGGTCCAGAAAATCGGCGAACACATCACGAAGCCCGAAGTTCTCGAATGTGATGTGCATCTCGTGGTCGACACGAGTAGTTGGCAGCAGCTCGATGGATTGCGGTCCGTGCTGGAGGCGACCAAGGCCAGGAAGGTCGTTATCGATCATCATGTCAGCAGCGACGATCTCGGCGCGCTGGAGTTCAAGGACACCTCCGCATCGGCGACAGGCGTGCTGATCGCGGAATTGGCCGATGCGCTGGGCGTCGTCCCCTCGCCGTCGGCGGCGACGGCCCTGTTTTGCGCGATTGCCACCGATACGGGCTGGTTCCGGTTTCCCAATGCCGACCGCAGGACGTATCAGCGGGCGGCAGCGCTGATTGACCAGGGCGTGCAGCCTGCCGTACTGTATCGTGAACTGTACGAGCGTTCGTCGCTGGCTCGAATCAAACTGCATTCCCGCGTCCTGGGACGCGTGGAGGCGGAAGCCGGCGGCCGCATCGCTCATACGTATGTCTTGCGAAAGGACTTCGAGGAGACCGGCACGCACCCCTCCGACACCGAAGACCTGGTCAACGTGAGTCTGACGATCGAAGGTGTCGAGTGCGCGTTCACCCTCGTCGAACAACTGAGCGGGATGATGAAAGTCAGTTTGCGCAGCCGGTCTGATGTCGATGTCGCCAAAATCGCCGAGTCATTTGGCGGCGGGGGTCATCGGCAGGCGTCGGGAGCGATGGTGCCCGGCCCGCTCGCAAATGCCCAGCAGAAAGTGATTGAAGCGTTGACCCTGGCCCTGCCACCTATGACCAGCCTCCCGCCTGCCTGAATCCCACCTGTCCTGAGAGCTGATTCTCACGGCTGCAAGTTGATGCAACTTCTTTCCGGTTCCCTCCCGCGTTCCTGCCTTCCGCAATAGACTTCCTTACGAAAATCATCACGCCCCCAGGTGACGCCGATCGCGTCGTTGCCCATTGAGGAGCATCCATGGCTGACTCAAAACCAAAGCTTCCCAAATCCTCCGAGATCGAGGAACCGGCCAGTTCGGACCGGCGCGGCTTTCTGGCTGCATCGGCCGTCGTCACCGGAGCCGTCTGCACCCTCGCCCCCTTGGGCGCGGCGGCCGTGTTCGTGCTCGATCCGCTGCTCAGGAAGAAGACCGGAGGTGAAGGTGACGGTGACGGTTTCATCAAGGTCGCCACTCTCGACATGATTCACGAGGACGGCACGCCGGTGGAGGCGAAAGTGATTGCCGATCGGCAGAACGCCTGGAATCTCGAGAAGAACGCGGAGATTGGCACTGTCTACCTGCGCAAGGTGGGCGAGAACCTGATTTGCTTCAGCGCGGTATGCCCGCATCTGGGCTGCTTTGTGCAGTTCAAGGGAGATCATTACCACTGTCCCTGCCATAACAGCCAGTTCGACATCGACGGGAATACCACGAACGCTACTCCGCCGCGACCGATGGATACGCTGGAATGCAAAGTGGAAGGCAACGACGTGCTGGTGAAGTATCAGACGTTTCTCGCGGGACTTCCAGAGCAGGTCACTGTCTGATTCTCCTGTCCATGTGCTGCATGCAGTCGATCGAATGCATGTGAGCGACCTCGCGTAGGCTCCATTCAAATCACTACACCATGAAACGCCTGCTTGATTGGCTGGACGATCGCACCGGTTACCGCGACCTGATGCACGAAGCTCTGTACGAGCGCATTCCCGGCGGCGCCCGCTGGCGGTATGTCTGGGGCAGCACGCTCGTCTTTGTGTTCTTCCTGCAGGTCATCACCGGCTTCTGCCTGTGGATGGCGTACAGTCCCAGCGACCATACCGCGTGGGAAAGCGTCTACTACATCCAGCATCAGATGACGTTCGGCCATGTGATCCGGGGCGTGCATCACTATGCCGCCCAGGCGATGGTCGTTCTCATGGTCGTGCATCTGATGCAGGTGGTGATCGATGGCGCGTACAAGGCCCCGCGGGAAGTCAACTTCTGGCTGGGCATCATCCTCATGCAGCTTGTCCTGGCGCTGGGGCTGACCGGGTATCTCCTCCCCTGGGACCAGAAGGGGTTCTATGCGACCAAAGTGGCCACCAACATTATGGGACAGACTCCCTTCATCGGGCCGCAACTGCAGCAGGTCGTGCAGGGGGGCGTCGAGTACGGACATCACACACTGACGCGGTTCTTCGCCCTGCATGCCGGCATTCTTCCAGCTTTGTTCGTCGCATTTCTCGCGTTGCATATCTACGTCTTTCGCAGGCACGGCATCACTGTCCCGAATCCCGATCGTGCACCGGAAGCCAAGTTCTGGCCCGATCAAGTCTTGAAGGACGGAGTCGCCTGCCTTGCTGTGCTCGCCGCCATACTCGCGCTGGCCTGGTTTCGCGGCGCGGAGTTGGGAGCCCCCGCGAACGCCGCTGAGGACTTTCCCGCCGCGCGACCCGAATGGTACTACCTCTTCCTGTTTCAGTTCTTGAAGACGGGCTTTGCGCATCAGATTGGCGAACAGGCTGCGGCCATATTTGTTCCCGGCGCGCTGATGCTGGTGATCATGCTGATGCCCTTCATTGCAAAGGTGCGCGGGGGCCATGCGTTCAACGTGGTCTTTCTCGTGCTGCTGATCGCGGGAGCAATCGGCCTCACGGCAATGGCCATTGTCGAGGACAACGACTCCGCGGAGTTTCAGGCGGCCACGGCGCAAACGCGGAGTGACGCCGAACGCGTTGTGCAATTGGCGAAAGTGGAAGGCATCCCCCCGCAGGGCGCGCGAACGCTGCTGCGAAACGATCCGTTGACACAAGGGCCGCGGCTCTTCAATCAGTATTGCGCGGACTGTCATCAACCCGAAGGAGTGAAGTTTGATCATCCGCCGCTGGCGCCATCACTGGCGGAGTTCGGCAGCCGCAATTGGATTCGCTCCGTCCTGACCGACTTCGCCGGACACTTCGAAGCCGTCGGAAACTTCGAAGGCGGCGAAGGCGCCGGCATCCTGGGAGGCGACATGGCGACGTGGTCGAGTGACAATCAGATGGCCCTCAGCGATAAAGCGAATGCTGCGGGAGTCAACGACCTGATCGAGTTTCTGTATTCTCAGTCCGGCCGTGCGGATGCCAAGCCTACCGACGATCCCTCGGTGGTGCATGGCCGGGAAGTGTTCGAGACTGCTCAGCTCACAGAGGCCGTTGCACTGAGTGGTGCCTGCATCGATTGTCACGCCATGCAGCCGGTTGGCGACGAATTGCAACTTGGCGAAGGAGGCTACGCTCCCAACCTGACCGGCTACGGCTCGGTGGCTTGGATCAAGCGGTTCGTCAGTAATCCGGCGGATGATGTGTTCCCCTGTTACGGCGGGTCGGGCAATAACGCCATGCCCGCATTCGCGGACCAGCTTTCTGAGCATCAACTGGAGATGCTGGCCCGCTGGCTGGCGGGGGACTATCATCCCGCCGCCGAGACAACTGCAGTGGGAGAGTGACTGTTCCCGCGCCAGTCGCCCGGCTCATCCGAGGGGGATATGGGACTCTTCAGCCGCAAAGACTGGAACATTATCGCAATCGTGTTTCAGCGGGCCGACCTGTATCAGATCAGCGGGCAGCGGGCGAAAGGGGGCGATGCCGACAAAGCCCGCGACGGCGCCAGGAACCACGCCCGTACGATCTACTGGGGGGCTTACGACCAGAAAGGTAAGCTTTTGGAAGGTGGTGCCGGCGCGGGAGTGAACCATGTTCAGCCGGAAGCGCTGAAAGGTCTGGAGCGCGAAATGCTCACCAACCGCGGCATTCAGGAGATCCTGAAAACACTTGCCGGCGGCAAAGAGGACAAAGTCGCCAAGCCGCTGTCCTGGACCGGATATCCGCGAAAGGAATGAACGCTCTCATGGCTCCACAGTTCCGTGATATGCTCGATACGTTCGAGAACCCGTTTCCTCTGCGGGACTACGAGATCGAGACCGTCTGCCCCGAATTCACGTCGCTTTGTCCGAAGACCGGCCAGCCCGATTTTGGCACGCTAACGATCACCTACATCCCCGATAAGCTTTGTTACGAACTAAAGTCCCTCAAGCTCTATCTGCAGCAGTACCGCAATCACGGCGCGTTTTACGAAAGCGTGACGAACACGATCCTGGATGATCTGGTGGCGGTGACGCAGCCGCGCTGGATGGAAATCATCGCCGCCTACACGCCTCGCGGCGGCATTCGCACGACGGTGATTGTGGAGCACCCGGCCGCCGCGCGCTGACGCTGTCAACCTCATAGCCGGACGCTCTCGCCTTCGCGGGCCGATGCTTGCACCGCGCTCATGAAGTCGAAGACCGACAACGCCGACGTGAACGGAACCGGGTTCTCACTGCGCCCTTCGAGATAGTCGATGAAGCCGGTGACTGGGTCGATCTCTGGCTCCAGTTTCGCGACCGGTTCGAGACGATTATCGCGCGCGATCCAGACCTGGCCGTCGCGAATCATGAGATCGGCCTGCTCGCAGTGCACGCTGAAGACTTCGCCCAAATGCTGCGCGTTGCCGATGAAGTCCATCGTCAACGGCACATCGCCAGTAAGAACCGCGCTCACGGATGTCAGCACTTCCACGTGGCTGCCGCAGCGGCGCGAACGGGCATAAACCTCTTCCAGGCACAGTCCCGTCACATGAAAGATGAGGTCCATCTTGTGGCTGCCCGCATCACCCATGAAGCCGCCGATGTTGATGGCCGGATCGTCCCGCCAGGTGCCGGCGATCGTCTGCTGCCAGTGTTCGGTGTTATGTGACGTGACCGCTCGGATCGCGCCATGCTCGCCGCTCTGCACTTCGCGCCGCAGCGTGCGGACTGATGACCAGAACCGCCGCTGGTAGGCCAGCATCGACTTCGAGGGCGCCTGTTGAGCTGCCGCAATGAGCCGTTCGATCTTTTCGCGAGAGTCCGCGAGAGGTTTCTCGCACAGGACGTGTTTTCCGTGTTCCAGCGCGGCGAGAATCTGATCGTGATGCTTCGTCGTCGGCGTGCAAATGATGACCGCATCGACATCATCAGATTTCACAAGATCTTCCCAGAGGTCCGCGACGCGCGCTGTCGATCGCACCTCGGATGCCAGACGCGATGCAGTGCTTCGATCCAAATCACAGCAGGCCGCGACGCAGCCCCGGCCGTCACGCACGACTCGCTCGGCATGCAGCCTGCCCATGCGTCCGCAGCCGATGATGCCGAATCTCAGCGAATGCGTTTCCTTCACGACGCTTTCCTTCTCACGACTGGAGTTCTCCGTCACAATGATGCCACGTCTGCGGATCGAGTAATGAATTCCTCCCGACTATAGTGAATGGTGCAACATGGCTGCGAACGCTCCTGCTCAAACCGTTCTTGATCGTCACTTTCTGGAACTGCGCTGCGGCATCCTCGATCTGGCCGCCATGCTCGACCGGATCGAGAGATCGCCGTCGGCTGCAGCGCAGTTGAGTGATTCGCGAACAGCACTCATCCGGCAAGGGATCGAACTCCTGCTCACTAGCGGCACCGTTCGGGCCGAACGAGTGCAGCTGCTGTTTTCCGATGAGTATGTCGACGGCTGGAACCGCACCAAGTAAACCCATTGAACGGAGGTTGATGCGTGAAGATCGGCATTGTGAAGGAGTCGTTTCCCGGTGAACGTCGCGTCGCGCTAGTGCCGCACTCGATGCGGGCTCTCAATAAGTTGAAAGTTGAACTGCTTGTCGAGGCCGGCGCCGGTGAGTCGGCGGGGTTTCTCGATCAGGCTTATCGTGATGCCGGCGCCGAAGTCGTCGCGACGCGGGAAGAAGTCTTCACACGGTCGGATGTCATCGCCATGGTGCGCGCCGCGACCGCCAATCCTCAGCACGGAGCAGCCGACAATGCGTTATTGCGGGAAGGCCAATGCCTGATCGCGCAATGCGATCCACTCTGGGATCCCGCTGCGATTGTGGCGCTCGCCGAGCGCAAGGCCCTGATCTTTGCTCTGGAACTCGTGCCGCGCATCACCCGCGCTCAATCGATGGATGTCCTGTCGTCGATGGCGACGATCTACGGGTACAAGGCCGTCCTGCTGGCCGCGAATCATTCTGCGCAGATGTTTCCGATGATGACGACCGCTGCAGGCACTTTGACGCCGGCAAGGGTCTTCATCATGGGAGCCGGCGTCGCGGGACTGCAGGCCATCGCGACGGCCCGGCGTCTGGGAGCCGTCGTCAGCGCTTACGACGTGCGACCCGAAGTCAAGGAGCAGGTGCAGAGCCTCGGCGGCAAGTTCATCGAGATGGAATTGTCGAGGGCAGAAGACAAGGACGGCTATGCGAAGGAGATGGACGAGGCGTTCTACAAGAAGCAGCGCGAGCTGATGCTCAAGGTCGTGGCCGAGAGCGATGTCGTCATCACCACCGCCGCAATTCCCGGCAAGAAGTCGCCGATTCTGATGACGACCGAGATGGTGCAGGCGATGCCCGCCGGGTCGGTCATTGTCGACCTGGAGGCGGAGCGAGGCGGGAACTGCGAACTGACGAAACCCGGCGAGAACGTCGTTGCCCACGGCGTTACGATTCTGGGACCGACGAATCTGGCATCGGATGTACCGAAACACGCGAGTCAGATGTACTCGAACAACGTCACGGCGTTTCTCAAGTCGCTCGTCAAGGACGGCCGGTTGACGATTGATCTCACCGACGAAGTCGTGGCCGGCACGCTCGTCACACATCGTGGCAAGTGTGTGCATCCCAAGGTACGCGAACTGGCGGGACTGCTGCCGCTGGCGGAAGAAGAGGCCGCCGAGCGGAAGGCAGCCGTCGCGCCGTCAGGTGAGCCGACGTCACCCGAAACCATCTTCGGCGGCGGAGATCCCGTGGACGGCGATACGTATCGACTGACGGGGAGATAATTGGAACTTATCAATTAGGCGAAGGCGATTCTGATGAAGTCTGATGAAGAATTAGTCGTGCCGGAAATAAAGTCAGAGAAAACTCGCCAGGATACAAAGCTTGAATCGGACGCGGCTGAGTTTCTTGTTCTGGGACGGTTACTCTTGGAGCGAGTACCAACCTACAAATCCTATGTGAACTATCCGGGCTATGATCTCGTCGCGGTCAACCCAGATAGAAACACGTCAGCGCGAATTCAGGTAAAGAGTCGCTACCGAACTGACTGGGATGGATTCATTATCAACAACTTCGATTGCGATTTTGTGGTGTTTGTTGCTCTGAACCGGGGCTTCGGAAAGACAAAGAAGAATGGCGACATTGGTATTCGAGAACCAGAGTTCTTCGTGCTGCCCATCAAGTATGTGCGACGAGTTCGAGATCCCAAAAACACATGGGGTAAGATTGTCCGGAACAGGCTACTGGAAATTGAGAAGTACCAGAATCAATGGGGGCATGTAAAAAAGTTCCTTGAGAGCTAAGTCGTCGGAATTCGTAGACGGGGCGTCGTTCCGCAATAAACTGCGATACAGCGAACTAGTGTTTCCCCGAGTTTCCGTGAATTGGAACTCGGCATGAATCTCAAAGAAGGCACATCATGCTCGCCCAACTCTGGCTCCCCA
>JANNSB010000627.1:0-9204 GCA_031402175.1 Planctomycetaceae bacterium | reverse complement strand
ACGATTACCGTGCAGATCAAGCCGGACCGCAAACGCGAACCGAATGAGACGTTCACCGTGCAACTCTCGAGCCCGGTCAACGCGACCATCAGCGACGGAACCGCCACGGTCACGATCCTGAACGACGATTGATCGACGCCGACACCGCCGGCGGGGTTCTGACCGCAAGTCAGCCCCGCCGACCTGGCAAGTCCCTCACATCCAACACGCACGCCGCAGCGCCCCCGTTGAGCGATTTCAAGGGTTTCGCATACATCGCGAACCTGCTCCGGTCCGACACCCTGTCGCCATCACCGTTGCCGTGGCCGCAGGTCGATGTGACCGAAGCGCTTTCGCTAACGACCCAAGCTCAGCAGCGGCGGCCGCGCTCTGAGCTAGTGAATTCCGAGAAACCAGCATCGCGGCCGCCAAATGCTGGAGCGCCTGGTTCGGCGCCTGGCCCGCCGGTGGGGACGACCGCATCGGACACTTCCGCCGCCGGGGTGCTGCTCCCCGCCGCCCGAGTTCGCCCAATAAGCCGGTACAGCCGAAGGCGGGTGTCCCGAATCACAAGGTTTGGGAGGAAGTTGAATAAGACGCTGAGGGTAAGGCACACGAAGCCGACGATGGAGTGTCCGTACCAGAGCGCGGCGGTGACGGGTGCGGCAGATGCCGCGAACAACGCCCAGTGAATCACTTCGACGGACGCCAGCCAGACCGCCGTTTCATAGGGCGTGCGGCAGGGGTATGGATTCTGCCACAGCGGGTCGATTCGGCGGGCCAGTGCCTGGCTCGCGTCACCGTTGCCGACGAACATCCGGTAGGAACGGAGGAACGCCCACGAGGCCGTCCCGCGTCGGGCCGGAGGTGCGGACACTGAGAGCATCCTGGGGACGAACTTAATGGCTCCGATGAACCCCGCGACCATCAGGCCGCCGGTCAACAGGGCCACCCAGGGATTCTCGTCGACCAGCAGCCGAAAGATGACCGCTATTGGGACAAAGAACACGGCGCACATGACGAACCTGTGGCCGTACACAATCAGATTCGCCAGCCCCCGTCGCCAATTCGATCCCGGCCAACCCACGAGAGAGACCTCGCTCGCCAAACTTGTGATTATCTCACGATTCTGCGTAGAGAATACTCTCGGATACCCCAGCGTCAATCGCTGTTGGCGGGACGACTTGAGACGAATTCGTAGCGCGAATTGGACGAGCACTTCATGCGCGATGGGGAATGACTCCAATTGCGATCCGGTGTCGATCACCGGGGTCGCCACTGACGTGTCGCCGGACGATGTGACCGGAGCGATATCGAACACCTTGTGGAAACGTCAACTTGGCACATGGCAGAACCAACTTCGTTATCGAACTGCTTCGACTAACTTCCTCCGCAGCCCCCGCACCCTCCTCCGCAGCCACCACCACCCCCACCGCAGCCACCCCCACAACCTCCACTGCTACTCGAGCAGCCGCCGCCTCCGCTGGCTCGTGGCAACATGGCGTGGACCTCCGCCAAGGGACCATCGGCCAGCATTTCGACGCCAAACAAGCCGATGGCCATGGCCAGGTCCGGCGGCGCTAGTGTCCCGGCAGCAGACGTCGCGATTTGCCTGGTCGTGGAGTGCTTAGCTTGGAGAGACTCCAAGGTCACCTTGCCGGCGGCGGACAGCCGCGAGCGAGCCAGCAGGAAACCAAGTGCCGCCAAGAAGGTCAGCACGCAGAGTGCGACCAGGATCTCCACCGGCCGCCCGCGCGACAGGCCGACCGCAATCTTGGCTCCGCCTAACAGCAGCGGCGTGGCCATGATCAGGCTCGACGCGACATTGCACACCGGCGGAGGACCAGCCTGCAGCAGGCCGCGCCTGACCAGCTCGTCGTTGATCTCCTGTGCGACCGGCATGCCGGCCGCAGTAAGCGGCGTGAGGTCTTTCGCCGGTATGGCTGTCGCCTGAAACAACGTCCGTTCGAGTCGGTGTGCATCCGCCGGCAGCGGCTTGACATGGCAGATGAGGTTCTTCTTAGTCGTAAAGAGTCCCCAGACCTTGCTTTCCTCGGCAACAATCTGCAGCGTCCCGGCTTGCACTAAGGCGGCAAATGCGGCCTGCACGGATCGCGCCGGCCCCGCGGCGAGGCAGGCTGCCTGGTAGGGGTCGAGCGGCTTGTCGAGCTTCGCCTCCTCGGCGCTGTGCTCCGGCACAAACATGCAGCGCGCGACAACGGCGACCAGCGCCGCGATGATCGTCACCAGGATGTACCCGACCAGAAACTCCGGCCCGTTCCAGTCCAGCGGGCTCCAGGTTGTTGCCGACATTGGTATGCCGAATAGGCCCAGCGCAAACATTGGCGTGGTGCGCGATAGCGACTGCGGCCAGCGCGGCTTGGGGATGACCCAGTACCGCTGCGTGTTCACGCTCACGCGCCGCAAGTCCTCGCCGAACCGCTGCTCGGCAGGCGACCAGATGTCGCGGGGCGGTTCCTGGCCAAACAGTTTGCGGTAGCTCGCCAGCGTTTGCTTGTAGAGGTCGACGAACTTTTCCTGCTCGGCGTTGCCTCCCTTTGTCGGACCATGGTGCAGCGGCTGGCAAAGCACGTTGCGGCAGAGGTCGTCCCAGTACGAGCGCGTGTAGGTGAGATGCAAGTGCCAGGCCTGGTCCACCTGCTCCGACGGCGTCACCACATGCCCGGCCGCACAAGCCAGAAAGAGAAACCGCTGGTACTCCTGGATTACCCGCTCGGCATACGCCAGGCTCCAGCCATTCTCGCGGGCCAGCCGCCGGGCAAACGTCAATTCCGTACCGGGCTCGTCGAACGCAAACGCGTTCAACCGATCGAACAGAGCTTGCTGGGCAGCGTTCATGAGGACCTCCGTAACAGTGGAAACCGACTCATTACTCTCTGCTCATAACAGCGACGTATGCGATCACAGCGCGCGCGGCAATCGTTCCTTGTACCGGCCGCCGGTGGTACGATAAGATGCAACACTCCACCGAGACTGGCTTTATGAATCCGTCGGGCGAGGTCGGCCAGCGCGAATTACCTTCCGAATCGGCGCTTACGGCGGCGGTGACCGGAGATCGCGTCGCCTTTGAGCGGCTGCTGTTGGCCCATTACGACGAGCTTGCGCGGCGCATCGAGGCTAAGCTGCCGCCGCGACTGCAGTCGACCCAAGCGGTGGAAGACATCCTGCAACTCACTTTCCTGCAGGCCTTCCGCGATATCGCGCACTTCCAACAGCGGACCGACGCGACCTTTGGGGACTGGCTAGCGCGGATCGCCGAGAACCGGCTCTGCGACGCCATCCGGCAGCACGATCGCCCCAAGCACGGCGGCGATTTGCAGTGCGTCGGGGATAGTCCGCGCGACGACAGCCGCATCTTGTCGCTGTGGGACTGGATTGCCGCCGACGACACGTCGCCGCCCAGCGCCGCTGTGCGGGGCGAAGCGCTGCAAGCTTTGCAAGTCGCTCTGGCTGCCTTGCCCGACGACCAGCGCATGGCGATCCAGTTGCAGCAACTGGAAGGCAAGTCGGTGGAAGAAACAGCTGTGGCGCTGGGCCGCACGCCGGGCGCGATTCGCGGCTTGGTCCATCGCGGCAAGCTGGAGCTGGTCGCCGCCTTGGGCCGCGCTTCGCAGTGGCTCAAATCCAGATAACAACCTCATGAGCGACAAGCAGCCGAATCTCGCCGAGATCGACCGCAACAAGCAGCTTCGCCGCGTCGTCGATGCCGTCCTTGAGCAGCGAGCCAGCGGCGAAGATGTTTCCGACGACGTTCTCTGTCAGCAGCATGCCAGCCTGCTGCCGGAGCTGGCCGTCGAGCTGCGTAAGCTGCGCGTGATCGCGCGGGCCCGCGAGCTGTCGCAGCATGCCGGCGGCGATCCGCACGTGGAAGCGACGCATGCAATGGCCGCTTCCGAGCCAGCGCAGCGGCGCGGAGGCCGTATCTCGCGCTCGCTGCACATTCGCTGCCCGTTGTGCCATGAACCGCTGGAAATTGCCGCCGACCAATCGCTCGGCGACCTGGCCTGCCAGGCATGCCAGGGCCGCTTCGACCTGGCTGGCGACGACCCCGACCTCAAGCAGCAGCCGCTGACGCGGATCGCCCATTTCGAACTGCTGCAGCGGTTGGGGATGGGAAGCTTTGGCACAGTCTGGAAGGCACACGATACGAAGCTCGATCGGACCGTCGCGTTGAAAATTCCGCGGAAGGGTAACTTGAGCTCCGGCCAGGTGGAACAGTTCTTGCACGAAGCCCGCGTCGCCGCACGTTTACGGCACCCGCAGATTGTCAGCGTCCACGAGATCGGCCGCGAAGGGGACGATGTGTATATCGTCAGTGACCTGGTCGATGGCGTCTCGCTGGAAAAGTACAAAGCCGCCAGACCGCTGACGCAGCGCGAAACGGCCCAGATACTAGTCACGGTCTGCGACGCACTCCATTTCGCCCACCTGCTCGGCGTTGTGCATCGCGATCTCAAGCCTGGCAACATCCTGATCGACGCGCTAGCGCAGCCCCACATCACCGACTTCGGCCTGGCCAAGCGAGGGTTCGATGAGGTCGAGATCACGTCGCAGGGCGAAATCCTCGGCACGCCGGCCTACATGTCGCCCGAGCAAGCCCGCGGCGACGGCCATCTCGCCGACCGCCGCAGTGACGTCTACGCCGTGGGGGTGATGCTGTTCGAACTGCTCACCGATCATCTTCCCTTCCGCGGCAACCTGGTGGCGCTCACGCAGCATGCGATCCACACCGAGCCGCCCAGTCCCCGCCGGCTCAATGCAACCATCTCGCGCGACTTGGAAACGATCTGCCTGAAGTGCTTGGAAAAAGACCCGACTCGTCGTTATGCCTCGGCCGCAGACCTCGCCGCAGAGCTGCGCCGCTTTCTGGAAGGCGACGAAATCCTCGCGCGGCCGATCTCGCGCCCCGAGCGGCTCTGGCGCTGGTGCCGCAAGAACCCGCGGATCCCCACGCTCTCGGCGGCGCTGCTACTGGTGACGCTCGTGGCCTACGGGCTGGCCTGGATCTGGTTTGGGCATCACATCGACCGCACGCGCCAAGCGCTGCAGGATCAAGCGCGCGAGAACCTAATTTTCACCGGCGAAGCAATCGCCACGGCCGCTGGCGACGATTTCGATCGCTACTTCCAGCAGATCGAGGACGCGGCCCGCGATCCCGTGCTGGCCCAGCACCTGCGGGCGCTGCAAGCTGTCCAACCCAAGTATGCGCTTCTCAATGACGTTGCGATGCATGAGCCGCTCCAGGAGCAAATGCTCTCCGAGCCGCTCCGCCAACCACTTAAGCAGTGGACTGAGCGTCTGCCGCGCGAGACCTCGGTCTTCTCCTGGTTTGTCATGCAGCCCGACGGCTTGCAGATTGCCCGTTATCCAGAGATCTCCGGCGGCGAGAACACCATCGGCGAGAACTATTCGTGGCGGGCTTATTTTCATGGCGGACCAGAAGACAAGCCGCACGATTGGCGGGCCGATGCCGGGCAACGCCTGCAGCGTACACAACTCTCGCCGCCATTCTTCACCGAGCACACCTACGAGTGGGTCCTGGTCGTTTCGACGCCCATTCCCGATCCCGAATCAGCCGATGGTCCGCCGCTGGGTGTGCTGGGACTCATGCTGCGGCTGGGATCGTTCGTGGAACTGCCCGGCAACGCGCTGCGGAGTGATGCCACCGCCACCGCCAATCGCTTCGCCGTGCTGATCGATTCGCGCCCAACCCACGCGGGCCAGATTCTGCAGCACCCGCTCTACAGCGAATTGGAAAGACAGCCGGCGGCGCGGCAGGAATTGCTCGCCCATTCCGTGAATGAAGCGTTGCGGGTCCAGGGGGATTGGACGTGGCACGACGACTACCGCGATCCCTTGGAGCAGCAACCTTTCGGCGCCAAGAATCAGCGTTGGTTAGCCATCCGCCTACCGGTGGAGATCGGCGGGACCGAAAGCGGGCTGGATGTCATTGTGCAGGAAAGCTACGACCAGACCATCGGCCAACCACTCGACGATCTGCGACGTGGCTTGATCCTGCTCAGCCTCGTTACCCTCGGGCTTTCGGCGTCGGTGATCGTACCGCTCTGGGGAGTGATATTGCGTTTGGTTCGGTAATAGCCAATAGCGGTAATACCCACCACGCTCTGTTAGCGAAAAGGCACCAAGCGGTCGATGTGACCGGGGCTGCTTCGCGCACGGCTATCGGGCCGAACGTGATTCCTGGGGAATTGCTGTGTACAAATCAGGGCGGGGCGCAGTCGTCGTCCACCTTGTCGTGAGGACGGGACTTCGACCACTTGCGCCACGACGCCGAGCTGTCTGATGTCCGTGAGTTACGGAAGTTCCGCGAATTGGCATCCATTCCGCTCCTCGATCCTTGGATCGACGACGTTGGTCCGGGAATCTGGCTCCGCCGGGGGGCAACCTCCACGGATGCAAATTTGGAGCCATTCTGCTGAAGTCGCGGCAATATGGCCGAAGTTTTGCAATCGGCTTGGGATCGTTCGGCGACCCGTGTATGCTGTTTTCATCGTTCCCTCATCCTCATCGCAGGCCTGACGGATGTTCAACATCGGTGGCTTTTCGTCGCGATCCTGTCAGGGGACATCGCGGCGCGCATTTGTGAAAATGGGGGTGTCCGCAGCGGCGGGTCTGGGCCTGGCGGGAGTGCCGAATGCGGGACGGGCATCGGAAGGTGCTCGCGCCAAGTCGGTGATCCTTCTCTGGCTGTGGGGCGCGCCCAGTCATCTCGACACGTTCGATCCGAAGCCGGATGCCCCCCGCGAATACCGCGGCCCTTTCGCTCCGATCGCAACGCGTACGCCAGGGGTTCATTTCACCGAGCTGTTTCCACTGTTGGCGGCGCGCAGCGATCAGTTTGCCCTGATTCGCAGCATGCGAACTTTCGACGGCGCGCACCCTGGTGCTGGCACCTGGGGACTCACCGGCTTTGGTGATAACCCCGATCCTGTGGCACCCAACTTCGGCTCCATCGTCGCGAAGCACACCTTGCAGCGCCGCGGTCCTGCGGAATTGCCTCCTTTCTTTTTTCTCGGTCGCGGCATCCCGCGCGACCTGCCGCAACGCATCAAAGGCTATGGCGGCGGACGGCTGGGACGCCAATACGATCCATTCCTCGTCAACTGCAAGGCGGACGGGCAGGTTGAATTGCCCGCTCTTGATCTGCTGGATGGTCTCTCTCCACATCGGTTGGTTGATCGACATGCTTTGATGTCGACGCTGGATCTTTCCGTAAGGCGATTGGACACAGCCGGCGTGAATGATTGGGCCCGCACTTATCAGACGGCTTATGGACTTCTCTCGACTCCCGAAGCGCGGCGGGCGTTCGATCTCACGCAAGAGTCTGACGCTCTGCGCGGACGGTATGGCTACACGTCATTCGGGCAAAGCTGCCTTCTCGCCCGGCGACTCGCCGAGGCCGAGGTTCCGTACATCCAGGTCAACTGGAGCGAGTACGTCGAGGCCATGAGTCCCGGTTGCGATTTTGGCTGGGACACTCACATCTATAACTTCGAACTGTTGCAGGACCGGCATGGACCGATCCTGGACCGTTCCTTTTCGGCATTGCTGGATGACCTGCGGGACCGCGGTTTGCTGGAATCGACACTGGTCGTTGCGATGGGAGAATTCGGCCGCACACCGAAACTCAATGACCGCGCCGCCCGCGACCATTGGGAGCGTTGTTACTTTTCGATCTGGGCCGGCGCGGGTGTGGCCGGCGGACGCGTGATCGGCGCCAGTAGCCCGTTGGCCGAGGATCCTGTGAGCTCGCCCGTAACCCCTTTAATGGCGGGCACGACGATCTGCGAACTTGCCGGCCTCGATGTGCAGGCTCGTTCGGAACTCGATGTTCTCCCGGATGGGCAAGTGATTATGGAATTGTTCTAACATGCCGGCTGCCGCACCCCATTTCGATCCGGTACGAGTTTCTCGGCTGGCGGTCACGCTGCTCTTCGCGCTCATGATGGTCCGCGAGGTCAGTGCAGACGAAATCCCGCTTACCGATAGCGGCACCGAGAAGAGAGACCTGGTCTTCGTCGACGAGAACACACTCGTCTATTGCGAGCAGATTGAGCCCAATCAACTGGCCCTGATGCAGCTCGATCTGACCAATGGCGCAGCAACTCGGCTGCATCCCGATTTCGACGACAACGAATTCGAACCCGCGTTTTCGAGGGACGGAGAGCGCTATGCCTTCCTTCAAAACATCGGCAACCTCAATCTGCGTTTGATCATTCGCAATCGCAACACCGGCGAAGAGTCTGCATTCAGCGAAGGAGGTTTCTCCGGCATGCGGAGTCCTTGTTTCACTGCTGACGGCAGCCGGCTCTTGTACGCATATCCCGAGGATGGTCGGCAGCACATCTGGTCGTGCGACCTGGCCTGTCAGGATCGAAAGAGAGTGATCGACTCCAGCGGTACCAACAACTGGCCCAATGCGACTCCCGGTGGCGACTTCGTGTTTGGGTCAACGCGTGACGGGAACTTCGACATCTACCGCGCGAATACGGACGGCTCTGGTATCGAACAACTCACGTTCGAACCTCAACAGGACATTCGGCCGCGGGTGTCATTGGACGGGGAACAAATCGCATTCACGAGCAATCGCGACGGCAACTACGAGATCTACGTCATGCGCATCGACGGAACCGGTTTGCGGCGCATTACCCAGCATGACGAACGCGACGACTTCGCGACCTGGAGCCCCAATGGAGATCTGGCCTTTGTCTCCGAGCGCAATGGTCGTTTCGACATCTACCTGATTCCACTCGAAGAATAGCCGAGCTGATGCGGTCGCGGCGCGCGAGAACAGCCGATGACTCATGCCAGTTCGGGTATCGGTTCGGCATACTCTTCGACAAGGTACTGCGGGCGGCCGTGCAGGTCGGTGATGGTGGTCTGGTGACGAAAGCCGGGCGATGTGACCGGAGCAGACTCGCGGAACTGTTTCAGAGTGGCGTGGTCGGCAGCGCTGAACTACGAACATCCGGTCCGACTCGCACAAGTGAGCTACTTGCTCCGGTGGGTATCCTTAGGACAAGCGGATCACCCATCTGACTCCTGATCAATTGTCGAGCCAGTTTGTCTGGCCCAGGTTGAGCAATAGTGTGCGGCCTTCACTTCTTTCTTCCTTTTGCGAATTCGCAGTGTTCTTGTGTCATTCGCCAACATGGTGATCGTCGTTCCAGAGCCGGATGACGG
>JANNSB010000626.1:0-4546 GCA_031402175.1 Planctomycetaceae bacterium | reverse complement strand
GTTAACTCCCTCAACTGTGGCATGTCCACAACCTGCTCCACTTGCGAGAGTGTCAACGGCGAATTGCCGGCGATGATCAGAAACGCAAGTTGCGGCAGCGAGACCAGTGGGGACAGATCATCCACATCAGTGGGGCCGATGTAGAAGCCTTGCAGATTGGGATTCCGCGCCGCCCACGCGATTGCGTCGGCCGACGCCGCCGTGTATTGCAGATTGAGTTGCACGAGTTCGCGCAGGCCGTAGAGCTGCGCAATACCAGCATCGGTAATGGCCGTGCACCTTTCGAGATGCAGATACTGCAACTGCTCGAGGCCCGCGAGATGCGCGAGCCCCTCGTCGGTTACGGGCGTTAGCAGCAGGTTGACGCCCAGCAGCCGCCGGCAGCTCGACAACCGCGCCAGGTCGGCACTGTTCCAGTTCGGCGTCTCGCTCAAATTGATCGACCACGCCCCGTCGGCGGAAATCTCCTCCAGCGACGAAACCGGAATCTGGGTGCCGTGCTCATCAAACCGCATCACCGTCGCCCCGATCGAGAACGCCCACGCGATCGCCTCGCGGTCGGGATGCACATCCGGCTCGATCACCCCGCCGTCCCACTCGATGCGGCAGTTGGGGATCGCCGTGTGCAGGGCGGCGACACCTTCATCGGTGACCGCCGTGTCGACGAGGTTCAAATCGTTCAAAAACTGGAGGCCGTAGAGTTCCGCCAGTCCGGCGTCCGAAATGCCAGTTCCTTGGAGCTGCAGGCTCCCCAGATTCTTGAAAGCTGCGATTTGCGGCAACACCGCGTCCGTTATCGAAGTCGAACCGAAGTTGATGACAGTCACGGATTCAGGATTCAGTTGATCGAAAATGTGCCGACAACCCTCATCTGTGATTCCAGGAGATCCGATCTCGAAATGCGTCACTTCGTCCAGATTCACTAAGGCTTTGACTCCGTCGTCGGTAAACGCCGCGGAAAACATGTACAGCCCGTCCAAGTGTTCCAGTTTTGCGATGCGTCTCAGCGATTCATCCGTCAAGAAATTGCCGCCAAGTTGCACGTATTGAAGATTAGGCATCGTCTCAATTCCGATGAGCGCCGCGTCGGAAATCGAGACACCGTGGGCATAGATGCGTTCGAGCCCCTTCAATGATGTGATCGTCGCAAAGCCCTCGTCAGTGATGTGCGTGCCCGGGATTGCCACGACTCGAAGACCCGAAAGCCTGGTCAGTCGATGCAGATCTTCGTCCGTCAGCGTGAGGATCTCGCCGATATGCACTCCGCTGACAACGAATTGACCCGCCGGAATGTCGCTGGTGGTTGCAATCACTGTTTCATCAGTCACCACCTGCCCGCCGATCGACAGCACCCACTCCGCCACTTCGCGTTCGTAGGCGTAGTCGACCGCCACCGGCTCAATCACCCTGCCGTCCCATTCAATGCGGCAGCCGGGGATCGCGGCGTGCAGGGCGGCGACACCGTCGGCAGTAATTTGGGAATTGTTCATGACTTGAAGCTCTTCCAGTCCCGTCAGCGACTTCAACGCTTCCATCGCGGAGTCGCCGATGATTGTGCCGTCCAAGACAAGAACCTTGAGCTGCGCTAGTCGACCTACGGCCGTCAGATCTGTTACTTGCGTCAGGCTGATATCGAGGCGAGTCAGCGTCTGCATCTCAGCAATGGGCGACAGGTCGGCGACTCTCGTATTGGGTAGCGACAAGTCTTCGAGATCCAGATCTCTAAGGAATTCCAATTCCGTCACGGCTGTGCCCCCAATCTCAAGAATGCGAAGAGTCTTGATCTCGGAGAGCGCGGAGAAGTCCTCGATGAGAACGCTGTGGCACGCCAGAACGGTGAGCGGCATTCCACGGAGCGGCTCAATCGATGTGACGCGCGAAATCGCAATGGACAGCACTTCCAACGGCATCCCGCGTAGCGGCGACAGGTCGGAAACGAGCGTCACGTTGACCGCCAGGGTCTTGAGAGGCATACCCGTCAGAGGACGTAGATCAGCCACGGCCGTCCCCGAGAGTCGCAGTTCTTCGATCTCAAGTCCGCTCAACGGCGCTATGCTGAGCGGAGCATCATTCAGACGGTGCGCCGACAGGTCTAATACCTTAAGGTTCCCCAGCGCCCGAATGGGGTAGATGTCCAGAATGTGATCTCCATGGATCACGAGCGTGTGAACAGATTCATCGACGACTCCGACGGTTTCGAGAATCCCATCGTACTCGGGATTCACCCGCATCAGTTCCTGCCGCACCGCCTCCATCTGCTCCACCGGAGGCAGCGTCGCGACTTGGTCGAAGAACGCCTGCTGTTCGGGCGTGGGTTGCCAGGCCTCGGCAACAATCGTGGCTGGCTCAATCAGCCCGCCATCCCATGAGATGTAGCTAGCGGGAATCCGGCGGTGCAGTTCGGCCACGGCATCGGCGGTAAGACGCGGGTTAGTCTCCAGTTGAAGAAAAATAAGGTTGGGCATTGTCGCCAGAGTTGCGACACCAGCGTCGGTTATCGGCGTGCCGATGAGGGTCATCATGGTCAGGTTCGTGTTCCCCGCGAAATGAGCCAGGCCGGCGTCGGTAATGGTCGTTGCCGATAGAGTCAGCTGTGTGAGTTCACGCATCTGGCACAGTATTGCGAGATCGTCATCGGTCACATTGGTTCGAGTCAGATCCAGAGTGGCCATTCCCGGCCATGCAGCGAGTTCCTGAACAGCGTCGCCGATCAGTTCACACTTTGGCAGCCAGACGCTGGACAAGTGCGGCAGTTGCGAGAGGTGGCGCAATCCGACGTCAGAAATCCGCATGCCGTCGATGCCAATGACATACAAGTTCGTGAGTGCTGCGAGCTGCGACAGGTCATCATCGGTCAGCAGGCTGCCGTTGAACTGCAATGTCGTCAGGCCGCGCATTTCGCTGAACGATACCAGCCCGTCCCGCGTGACGGGTGCACAGTTCGCGAGTACCAGAGTCTCGAGCTGATCGAGCGTACTCAGGTGCCTGAGCCACTCATCGGTGACCGGGGCGCTTAACAACGTGAGCGTTCGCAATCGCGAGCAACCATTCAAACGGGCGATGTCGGCCTCGGTCAGATTGACGACCTTGGTCAGATCGAGCGTCCACAACGCATCGCTCGGAATGTGATCGGCTGAGATGACGGCGTCTGTTGGTCCCGATCCATTGTGTTGAGACACCGGCGCGCTAATTGAAAGCGCCCACTCGATGGCCTCGTGGTCCGGATGCCCGGCCGGCACGAAATTGCCGACATCAGATTCGATAATGCAATTGGGAAACGTTTCGTGCAGCTTGGCGACGGCCGCGGCAGTAAGACGCGGATTGCTTTGTAATTGGACATGCAAGAGATTCGGCATTGTTGCCAGAGTGTTCACTCCGGCATCGGTGATCTGCGTGCCGATGAGAAAAAAACCAGTGAATTTCGTATTGCCCGTGAACTGGGCCAGGCCGGCATCGGTCAGCGCTGTTCCCGTTAGATTCAGCATTTGCAGTTCGGGCATTTGACTCAGCGTTGCGAGATCACCTTCGGTGATGTTCGTTCGCGTGAAATCCAGGAGCGTGAGTCCGGGCGTCCGGGCCGCGAGTTCCTGGACGGCCTCGCCCATGAGTTGAGCATCCGGCAAGCCAATCGCGTACAGATTCGGCAACTGCGAAAGGTGGTGAACGCCCCTTTCGGAGATGTGCATCTTTTCGATACCTAGCCTCGACAAGCGAACGAGGCTTGCCAGCTGCGCCAGATCATCATCGCTCAGCAGGCTGCCGTTGAACTGCAACATCACCAGACCGTGCATTTGACTGATAGACTGCAGGCCGTCGCTCGTAATTGGTTCGCAGGCAGAGAGTGCCAGGATTTCGAGCTGGTCGAGCGTGCTCAGTTGCCTGAGCCATTCATCGGTGACCGGGGCATTCAACAGCGACAACGATCGCAATCGCCCACAACCGTTCAGCCGTGCGATGTCGGCATCGGTCAGGTTGGAAACGCGCGTCAGATCAAGGGTCCACAACGCATCGCTCGGCATGGCATCGGCCGATGCGACGTTAAGCGCGGCTCCCCAACTGAGGTATTGATTCACCGGCGCGCCGATGGCGAACGCCCACTCGATCGCCTGCCGGTCGGCGTCGTACGGTTCCCACGTCCCCGGCGCGGTTTCCTTCACCCACGTCGCTCCGTGGATCGTGCCGTGATTCTCGTTGCCGGAGGCGTCGATCAGCGTCTCGCCCTGGCCTTCGTCGAAGTGATAGAGGGCGAGGGTGTCGGCGTCGGGCGCGTGCCGTACGGGGGGAGTGAAGTCGCTCGTGTACCGCGGCTTCTTCGACACACGCAACTCGTCGATCAAGCCGCGGAAGTTCAAGCCGATTTGGGGGTTGCTATTGAGGATATTCCAATTCGGTTGCCGCACTTGAAGATCGGTCAGGTGTTCGACGCGCTGAGCTACTTCAGCGATCACACGGAAGAAATCATGGAGCAGATCGAGCGCAACCGCATCGATGAACGGTTGATTCATCCCGCCGTGCGAAGTATCGGGGCCTGATGGCCAACGGTAAC
>JANNSB010000625.1:0-5632 GCA_031402175.1 Planctomycetaceae bacterium | reverse complement strand
ATCGTCGCGACGTACTCAAGCTCGGCATAGTGCGCCTCCTGTCGCTCGATCTCGGCGACCAACTGTTCCAGAGTCAAATCGTCCGCGAAGACCTTCGGCAAACACAATAACAAGAAAGCAGCATTCAGGGCGTGAACAACGACACGAGTCATCTTGTCCGTCATGGAAGTCTCCAGGAGCGCCAGCCGAGAGGTGAATTCTTGTTTCTGAAGACCACATACGGAAGGCGACAGCCCTCCCGATGGAGAATTCCGTCAGTTTGACTGGATCAAGCCGAAGCTGAGGTGAAACAACCCAATTTCAGCCGGTAACGCCCAACGCTACGATACGTCTCGTTGGAATAGTACCTCAAGTCGCCCACCAACCATGACACGCGTTGCCATCATCGGCGCCACGGGCTACACGGCCCTGGAGCTATTGAGGATTCTGCTCAGGCATCCTGAGACCGAGGTCGTTGCGCTCACCAGCCGGTCGGAGACGGGGCATGTGCGGGATGTGCATCCGGCGTTGACGGGCCGGCTCGACCTGCGATTGGAGAACCTCAGTCCCGCCGAGGTCGCGAAACGGGCCGACGTCGCGTTCTGCTGCCTGCCGCATGTCGCGAGTATGGAGATGATCCCCAGTCTGCTCGATGCCGGCTTGAAGGTGATCGACCTTTCCGCCGACTATCGGCTGCGCGACCCCGCAGTCTACGAGCAATGGTACGGCCACGCCCATACCGATGCCGAGCGATTGGCGACCAGCGTCTACGGCCTGCCGGAAATCTTCGGCGACAAGATCCCCGGTCAGCGTTTGATCGCCAATCCCGGTTGCTACACGAGCACCGCGATTCTGGCTCTCGCGCCGCTGCTGGCGAAAAGGCTGATTCGACCGACAGGCATCATCATCAATGGCCTGTCGGGCGTGTCGGGGGCGGGACGGGCGCCCAAGCTGATGACGCTCTTCCCCGAGTGCAACGAAAGCGTGCAGGCCTATTCCGTCGGCAGTCATCGTCACACGCCGGAGATCGAACAGGCTCTCAGTGATGTGGCAGGCGAGCCGGTGGAGGTGATCTTCACGCCGCACCTCATCCCGATGGATCGCGGCATTCATGCGACGATCTATGCCGAGCCGGAGATGCAGTTAAGTGAAGCAGACCTGCTGAGCGCGATTCGCGGCTACTACGAGGGGATGCCGTTCGTGCGAGTCGTCGAGCATCTGCCGCGCACGAAAGACGTCGCGGGCACGAACTATTTCGACGTGACCGTCCGCGTTGTGCGCGGCAAAGTGCTGCTGCTGGCAACGCTCGACAATCTCATCAAGGGAGCCGCCGGGGTGGCGGTGCAGAACTTCAATCTAATGTGCGGTTATCCGGAGGAGCAGGCGCTGATCGTGTGAGCTTCAAGTGACCGGAAGTGGCTGAGGATATGCCCACATCAGGTGGAAAGCCTGGACGATGCGTCGTTAACATCGAATGTCGTGTTTGAGTGCTACTTGGCGTGAATGCCGGATCGCAAATTGAGGAGTCGTTAAGTGCAGATTGAACGCATCACACACGATCCCGCCGTCATGGGAGGCAAGCCCTGCATCCGAGGCATGCGCGTCACCGTTGGGACGATTCTGGGACTTCTTGCGAGTGGTAAGTCGCGAGAGAGAATTCTCGAGGCATATCCCTATTTGGAGCCGGAAGATATTGATGCCGCATTGGCCTATGCCGCTTGGCGACTCGAAGAACGCGAGGAATCGTTGGTCGTCCCATGAGCGTACAGTTCGTCGTTGATATGAATCTTTCGGCGGAGTGGGTTACGGAACTCGCCAAACATGGGTGGTCTGCGGTCCATTGGTCTGCGGTGGGTGATGCAAATGCCGACGACGAAGTGATTATGGAGTGGGCGCTTGAGAACGACCATGTCATATTCACGCACGATTTGGATTTTGGCACCGCACTGGCCTTGACGCATGCCAGCGGGCCAAGCGTACTACTCATCCGGGGCCAGAATGTGTTGCCCGAGGACGTAAGCGCGGTGGTTATCGCTGGCTTGCGCCGGCATGAAAATGACCTTGCCACAGGCGCGCTGGTCGTCGTCGACGTGAAGGCTTCGCGCGTTCGCGTACTTCCGTTCTAGACTTGGCGACAGAAACGATCGCAGCGCCTACTCGACGATCGCATACACCTTGAAGTCCCCGACTTCGTACAACAGCCGCAGTTCGCTTGGCATTGGACCAAACCGGCTGCACAGGATGTGCGTGATGCCGGTCTCGTTATAGAGGCGATTAAAGTCTTCAATCGTAAACCGGCGATCCGCCGCGGCCTCGCGTGTCCAGCGGGAGAGCACATTCTGCCGGCGCTGCCACTCGAGCAGATTCTCCGCATCCTGTGGGCAGTCTTTGTAGTTCACGTATTCCGCGCGTTCGGCGTACCATTTGACCGCCCAGTTTTCGTTGGCGGCCCAGAGCAGCGCTTCGTTGGGAAGTTTCTGATCCATCCACTGGCAGATCTCGCGCCAGTGCGCCTCGCGTTCGGCCGTCATGCGGGAGGCGGGTCGGTCGGCGTACGACATCCTCCAGGTGAGCAGCAGCGGAAGGGCGACGGCAATCACCGCCAACGTCAACGCAGCACGAAGGGTCTTCCCGCGGCGTACGGAGGCCGAGCCGCCGGCATGCAGCACTCCCGCGGCCACCGCACGTCCAAGCTCGATCGCCACGATCGCCGGGAGCAGAACGTCCACGAGGCGAAACGGGTAGAACTTGAGCAGTGCCGCCCTCCATTCGGCTCCAGGCAACTCAGCAAAGGGGCGGTCTCCCCACGCAATCGCAACGCCGGCCACCGCGAACAAGATGCTGGCCGCGACGATGAATCGGAAGTACATCACCCCGCGCTCTTGAACCGGCGATGATGTCCCAACCGTTGCAAACCGTTGCAGTCGTCCGATCCACGCCGCCAACGCCCACATCACGAGCAAGAGGGCGTAATAGCGCCAGGACTCCATCGGAAACGTGAACGGATCGAGGTGATGCGCGAGCCGGCGTCCCACCTGTATCAGGTCGACTTCCGGTGAATTCCCTTCGGCAATGATCGGCAGCGACGCCCAGATGCCCGGCAGCATGCCGACGGCGGCGACTCCGCATGCCGCCAGACGATGAGGAAGCGTGGACCGAATTGTCGCAGCGCCATTCGCAGCCGTTGTGACAGGCCGCAGCGAACCCCAGATCCACGCGAGCAACGTCGCCAGCAGAATCCAGGCGCCAATGACCGGATGAAAGCTGAAACAGAGACCCAGACACAGCCCGCCTGTGATGAGCCGGCCGCGCATCGCCAGCCCCCAGCCGAAAAATGCGAGACCGTAGCTGAACGTCTTCGCCTCGACCCCGCCGACGATCCACTCGCCCGACAGGTTGCCCATTGCTTGAAACACAAGCAGCAGCCCGAACGACACGATCGGCGACAACCAGTCGGAGCGCACCGCAGTCACCAGTGCATACCAACCGATGGCCAGAAACAGCGCCGCCGCCGCACGCCCGATAAGGGCAGTCGTCTCGAATCCGACCAGCTCAGGCAACCAGCCGATCAAGGAATAAAAGACTGCGTGTGGGTTGCTCGACTCGAGAAAGAAGTCTCGCTGGCACCACGTCGGATCCCAGAAGTGTCGAGCCTTGGTTAGATAGTGAGGCTCATTCGGTCCCGGTATCGGCGCACGCAGCAACGAGTAGCCAAGACACAAAACCCACAACACCCCGACCGTGATCAGCGCCTGCAATAGTGGCGGCGAAGGAGCCGAGCGATTGTCCGGGGACTCCTTGTCCATGCGCTGGAACCCCTTCAGGAAGTCCCTGGGTCGATCAGGCGGACGACGATGTCACTTCTTCCCTTTGGCCTTCGTCGTCTTCTTGGCAGGTGCCTTCGCCTTCTTTGCAGCGGCTTTGGCGGTCGAGCCGGCCTTAGTCTTCTTCTCATCGGCTTTCGCCGATGTCGCCGCGGATTTCGATTTCGCTCCCTTGGCGAACGCCTTTTCCCAGTTCCGCCAGAAGGCCGGCGTGGTGCCGGTACGAACAATTGGACCACCCATCGTGTTTACTACCCGTATAGAATCCAGTACCCGACTCGGTGCACACAACGTGGCCGACGCCGATCGGTCGCGTTATTCCCACATGCCGGGGCGATTGTCAAGTGGCGGGAGGAGGAGTCAGGAACCAGGACTCTGGATTCAGGGGTCTGAAGTCGAACGCCAGCGCCTATTGCCGCGTTGCTGCAATCCCTGGCCCCGACCCCTGAATCCTGACTCCTCATTTGACACACTGTGACTTCAGAAGCAGACTCGCCCTCCCCCGGAATTGGACTGAAACACACTCTCTGCGTTGAAATGACTGCTTCCGACATTGTGATCCGTGGCGCCCGTGAGCACAACCTGCGGAACGTCGATGTGACGCTCCCCCGAGGGGAATTGATCGTCATGTCGGGAGTCAGCGGTTCCGGCAAGAGTTCGCTGGCATTCGACACTCTGTACGCCGAGGGGCAACGCCGATACGTCGAATCGCTCTCGACCTACGCCCGGCAGTTCCTGGGTCAGATGCCCAAGCCCGAGGTGGACGCCATCTCGGGACTGTCCCCGTCGATCTCGATCCAGCAGAAGGCGACCTCGCGCAACCCGCGCAGCACGGTCGGAACGATCACCGAAATCTATGATTACTTGCGCGTGTTGTTCGCCCGCGTGGGGCATGGGCATTGCGAGAAATGCGGCAAGCCGATCACGGCTCAGTCGGTCGATCAGATTCTGGAATCGATCAGCGCGATCCCGGAAGGAACGAAGTTCCAGATCCTCGCGCCCATCGTGCAGAATCAGAAGGGAGAGTTCCGCGATCTCTTCGCCGATCTGCTGAGGCAGGGTTTCGTCCGCGCCCGAGTGGATGGCGAGATCGTCAGCCTGACTGACGACCTGGGACTTAAGAAACATTTCAAGCACACGATCGAAGTCGTCGTCGACCGGCTGACCGCGGGCAAAGGGCACCGCACGCGACTGGCCGAAGCGATCGAGTCGGCCATCCGCTTGAGCGGCGGCGCGCTCCTGGTAGTGCGGGCTTCCCAGCCCGCACAGGAATCGTCGCTTGGGCCGGAGATTGACGATCAGCCCGTCGACAACTCAGGGTTGTCTCAACTCTTCTCCGCCAAGTACGCTTGTGCGGAGTGCGGCATCTCGTACGAGCCGCCGTCTCCGCAACTCTTCAGCTTCAACAGTCCGCTAGGCATGTGTCCCGACTGCACGGGGCTGGGACACCGTCACGAGTTCCTGCTCGAGCGCATTCTGGACGACGAGAACAAGTCGATCGCACAAGGGGCGTTTCAGTTGCTCGGCCCGTTCAAGAAGGTGGGCCGCTGGCGCAGGCATCTGTTTGAAGGTGCGGCTCGCGCGATCGAACAGGACTGCGAACTGATCGAAGGCAGTCTGCTCAAGACCCCGTGGAAAGATGTGCCTCTCCAGGCTCAGCAACAGTTTCTGTATGGCACTGGCGGTCGGCACATCACGTTCGCCTGGCGTCATCGCGGCGGCATCTGGAAGCACGGCGGCGCGTGGCGGGGCTTCATCAATGACCTGCATGATGACTTCATCAAGGGCAAGAATCCCATGCGCCGCCGGCAACTTGAGCGGTTCATGGA
>JANNSB010000624.1:0-7103 GCA_031402175.1 Planctomycetaceae bacterium | reverse complement strand
AGTAGGCAGTAGGCAGTAAACTGACGGCAATGAACATTTCACTATTGGCTACTCCCTACTCCCAATTGCCTTCTCTACAATTCCATCCATGACTGGCCCTGATGGAACTGCTCAACATGGAATGTCGACGAAGTACCTGCTATGGCGGCTTGTCGGACTGAGCTTCGAGTACAAAACCGCCGCACTGGCGATGGTGGCCCTGCATGTGCTGCTGGTGGGGCTGACCCTGTCGGGCCTTGGGCTGACGGGCGTGGCCATCGACTATATTCGGCATGAGGTCGATCCCAGCAGTACGACACCCCGCTGGCCCTTCAGTTGGCAACCGCCGGCGTCGTGGGAGCCTTTCGCTGTCGTCTCGGCGGCTGCGGCAGGCATTCTCCTTCTAGCTGTCGCCGCAGCGGGACTGAAATATGCGGCCGCCATCGCCTCGGCTGCGTTGACGCAACGGGTGCTGATCCGCCTGCGATCCGGCGTGTATGAGAAACTGCAGCGATTGAGCTTTCGCTTCTACGACGCGGGCGAGAGCAGTTCGATCATCAATCGGGCGGCGGGGGATGCAAACGCCGTCCGCAATTTCGTCGACGGAGTGATGATCAAGCTGCTCACGGTGATCCTGACGCTCGCGGTCTATCTGCTCTACATGCTGCGAGTGCATGCCTGGTTGACGCTGGCGTGCCTCGTAACGACGCCGCTCTTGATTGTTTTGAGCGTCTGGTTTTCCCGCAAGGTGCAGCCGGCCTATCGCGTGGCGAGCGAACTCGGGGACGATCTGATTCGTGTCGTCGTCGAAAACTCCCAGGGCGTGCATGTCGTGAAAGGCTTCGCCCGCGAGCCGGAAGAGATCGACAAGTTCACCAGCGCGACGCACCGCATGCGGGACCAGAAGCAATGGATCTTCCGGACCGTCAGCAACGTGCAGCCTTGGCTCGGCGCCATCACGCAATGCAACATGCTGATTCTCATCGTGTACGGGGGCGCGCTGGTCATTCGCGGCGAACTCGCTCTCGGGGCCGGCATGTTCGTCTTCGCCAACCTGCTGCATGAATTCGCCAATCAGATTGGGCACATCACGAATGTGATGAACACGATCCAGTCCAGCCTGGTCAGTGCGCGCCGCGTGTTCGAAGTGCTCGACGCCAAGGAGGAGATCAGCAACTCGCCCGATGCCGTGTCTCTCGAAAAAGCCAGTGGAGAGGTCGAGTTTCAGAACGTCACCTTTGGCTACAACCCCGCCACGCCTGTGTTGCGAGGCATCACATTGAGCATCGCTCCTGGTGAGACGCTGGGTATCACCGGTGAAACCGGAGCCGGCAAGAGCACGCTGCTCAGCCTGGTGATGCGGTTCTACGACGTGACCGACGGCGCGCTGCGGATCGACGGCATCGATGTCCGCGGGATCGATCTCGAAGACTTGCGACGCAACATCGGCATCGTGTTTCAGGAGAGTTTTCTGTTCAGCAATACTGTGGCCGCCAACATTGCTTTCGGTTCTCCCGCCGCCAGTCGGGAGATGATCCACAAGGCGGCAGAGGTGGCATCGGCGGACGACTTCATCGCCGACATGCCCGCTGGTTACGACACCGTCGTCGGCGAGTACGGGGCCAATTTATCTGGAGGACAAAGGCAACGACTCGCTCTCGCGCGGGCATTGCTCACCGACCCCGCCATCCTGCTGCTCGATGACGCCACGGCTTCCGTCGATTCCGAAACGGAACACGAGATTCAAGCGGCGCTGGAATCCGCCAAGCGCGGACGCACGACGCTGATCGTCTCCAACCGTATCTCGACCTTGCGGGACTGCGATCGCATCGTGGTCCTGCAGCAGGGCCGTATCACTGAAGTGGGAACGCACGAGACGCTGCTTTCGGAATCGGACTACTACCGGCACCTCGCCGAACTGCAGGTCGCGGAAATGCTGCCAAGATCGACTGCATCGAATGAAGAAGCCGATGCGGACAGGAGGGCCGAATCATGTCGCAAGTGACCGTCCTGCGGCGATCGATCACCACGCATGTCGAGAAGGAAACCGAGCCCCGGCAGAGGCCGCTCGACTTTCGGCTCATCATGCGAATCTTGGGTTACACGCGACCATACGCCGCCATGCGCAACTGGCTCTTGGTGATGGTCGTGATCCGCTCAATCCAACTGCCGGCCCTCACCTGGATCGTGGCCTCGGTCATCAAGGGGCCAGTCGCCGCTCGCGACACGACCGGCGTCGTCTGGGGAGCGGTCTGGTTCGCAGTTCTGGTGTTGTCGACGCAGATCGTCATGCACTACCGCCAGATCTGGGCTCTCGAACTGGGTGAAGCCGTCGTCGGCGACCTGCGTATAGCGCTCTTTCGACATATCCAGTCGCTGCGGATGCGCTGGTTTCACAACAACAAGGTAGGTCGGATCATCAGCCGCATGACATCCGACATCGAGGACGTTCGTGTCGGCGTGCAGGAAGTGTTGTTCGTGAGTCTGGTGCAAGTCGGTCAAATGATCGTCGCGGCGACCGCGATGCTCTGGTACGACGCTACTCTGTTTCTGTTGGTACTCGGTCTGGCTCCGATCCTCTGGTCCATCAATCGCTACTTTCGCATTCGCCTGAGCAAAGCCCTCCGAAACATGCGGGAGTCGTTCAGCCGCGTGACGGCGACACTGGCCGAGTCGGTGGTGGGCATTCGCGTCACGCAGGCATTCGTCCGGCAGAAAGAGAACTCCCGCATCTTCGAGGAACTGGCCGAGGATCATTCGCGCTACAACACCGAGGTGTTGCGCACGCACGGATTGTTCATTCCGCTCCTGGACCTCAACAGCCAGATCTTCATCGCACTGCTGCTGCTCATCGGCGGTTATCGGGCCTTGCAGCCCGATGCAACGACTGACGTGGGCGATCTCGTGGGGTTCTTCTTCATGGCGAACCTGTTCTTCTCGCCGATCTCGGTCCTGGGGAATCAGTTCAATCAGTCGATGACGGCGATGGCGGGAGCCGAGCGATTGTTCGGCCTGCTGGATACGCCGCCGGAATGGGCGGATCCCGTGGACGCCGAACCTCTGAGCGAGGTGAAAGGGAGCGTGGAATTCGAGCAAGTGACGTTCGGCTACGACCCCGCTCGGCCCGTGCTGCACGACATCACTTTTCAGGTGACGCCCGGCCAAACCGTCGCGCTCGTCGGCCATACCGGCAGCGGCAAGACGTCGATCATCAATCTCGTCTCCAAATTCTATCTGCCGCAACAGGGGCGCATTCTGATCGACGGGCGCGAACTTGCCACGATCAGCAGTGACGAGCTGCATCGACACATGGGCATTGTGCTGCAGCATAACTTTTTGTTCTACGGCAGCGTGGCCGACAACATCCGCGTGGGGAAACCAACGGCGACGGACGTGGAGATTCACAACGTGCTGGTGCAACTCGATTGCGAAGACCTGCTGGAGAGTTTGCCCAACGGACTGGCGACGCCGGTGGGCGAACGCGGCGGAAATCTGTCAGCGGGACAAAGACAGCTCATCTGCTTTGCGCGAGCCTTGCTGGCGAATCCCAGCCTGCTCATTCTTGACGAAGCGACCAGCAGCATCGACAGCCGGACTGAGGCCCGACTGCAGTCGGCCCTGGAAGTACTGCTGCAGAACCGCACGAGTTTCGTTGTCGCCCATCGCCTGAGCACGATTCGCAGAGCCGACCTCATCCTCGTGCTGGATCACGGCCGAATCGTCGAGCGCGGCCAGCACGAGCAATTGCTCGCTCAATCAGGCGTGTACGCCGGGCTATACGAGAAGTTCGTGCAGTGAGGCGATACCAGTATCTGTCCGCACGGCCTCAGCTCGATCTCGACGGCGGGATTGACCTCGTAGACGCTCTCGACGACATTGACCGCGACTGATTCCGACACCAATAGGGTAAGCCGTGGGCGCTCCCGCTGCCGTCATCGAGTTGATGAACCGCTTTCACGAGCAGTACGAGAGCTACCGCTCGCCCAGTTACAACGAAACGCAGCTTCGCCGGGAGTTCGTCGATCCGTTCTTCAAGGCACTCGGCTGGGATATCGACAATCTTCAGGGACACGCCGAAGCCTACAAAGAGGTCATCCACGAAGATGCGATCCGCATCGGCGGCACGAAGAAGGCTCCCGACTACTCGTTTCGCATTGGCGGCATCCGCAAGTTCTTCGTCGAGACGAAGAAGCCCTCGGTCAACATCGCCGACGATGTCAGTCCGGCGTTTCAGCTTCGCAGGTACGGCTGGTCGGCGAAACTTCCCCTCTCGATTCTGACTGACTTCGAGGAGTTCGCGGTTTACGACTGCCGCATTCGACCGGACAAAGAAGACAAGCCGTCGACCGCCCGCGTGCTGTATCTCACCTACGAGCAATACGACGACCAGTGGGACAAGATCGCCGAAGTCTTCTCGCGGGAGGCGATTCTCAAGGGGGCATTCGACCGGTATGCCGACTCGACGAAGAAGAAGCGCGGCACCGCCGAGGTGGATGATGCCTTCCTGGCCGACATCGAGGAATGGCGCAGCGAACTGGCCAAGACGCTGGCGAAACAGAATGCCGACCTCACGCAGCGCGAACTCAACTTCGCCGTTCAGAAGACGATCGACCGCATCATTTTTCTCCGCATCTGCGAAGACCGTGGCATCGAGATCTACGGCACGTTGCTGGCACTGATCGGCGGGCCGAAGATTTACGCACGGTTGTGCGAACTCTTCCGCAGTGCCGACGACCGCTACAACTCGGGCCTGTTCCACTTCACGAAAGAGAAGGAGCGCCACGAGGATCCCGATGAATGGACACTATCCCTGGCGGTCGACGACAAGGTTCTTAAGGAGATCATTCGCAGCCTCTACTACCCCGAAAGCCCTTACGAGTTCTCGGTGCTCGGGGCCGACATCCTGGGACAGGTCTACGAGCAGTTCCTGGGCAAGGTCATTCGCCTGACCAAGGGGCATCAGGCCAGGGTCGAAGACAAGCCCGAGGTCAAGAAGGCGGGCGGCGTCTACTACACGCCGACCTACATCGTCGACTACATCGTGCAGAACACGGTCGGCAAGCTGCTGGAGGGGAAAGAGCCTTACGAAGTCGCCGGGCGCACGAAGGGCACCTGGAAGCCTGCCAAGGGGGCGCGGCGATTGTCGGTGCTCGATCCTGCCTGCGGCAGCGGCTCGTTTCTGATCGGCGCGTATCAGTATCTGCTCGACTGGTACCGCGACTGGTACGTGGCCAACGATCCCAAGCAGCACAAGGATCGCGTCTATCAGGTTCGCAAGGATCTGTGGCGGCTGACATCGACCGAGCGCAAGCGAATCGTGCTCGATCACATCTACGGCGTCGATATCGACCCGCAGGCGGTCGAGGTGACGAAATTGTCGCTGCTGCTCAAGGTGCTGGAAGGGGAGAGTGATGAATCGCTGTCGCGGCAGCTCAAGCTGTTCCACAAGCAGCGCGCGCTGCCGGACCTGGGAGATAACATCAAATGCGGCAACAGCCTGATCGGCCCCGACTTTTACAAGGAACAGCAACTCTCACTGTTCGATGAAGAGGACCGCCTGCGGATCAACGTGTTCGACTGGCACGCCGAGTTCCGCGAGATCATGAAGTCCGGCGGTTTCGACACGGTGATTGGAAACCCGCCGTACATTCGGATGGAGGCGTTTAAGGAGCTGAAGGACTATCTACGTCAACACTATGACACGCATGCGGAGCGCAGCGATCTCTACGTTTACTTCATCGAGCGCGAGCATGAGCTCCTTCGTGACGGCGGCCTGTTCGGGATGATCGTGTCGAACAAGTTCCTGCGTGCGAGGTATGGCGACAAGGTTCGCGAAAAGATTAGCTCAGTCTCCGTCATTCGATCCATCATTGATCTTGCCGGTCTGCGAGTGTTCAGCGGTGCCACGGTCCGCACCATCGTGCTCATTTCGTGTAAAGGTGGTCGTCGCGCGAAGGTTACTTATTGCCCACCGCTGCCTTTGGACGAGTTTCGCGCGGTCCAAACCGGTAGCCGGTCATTTACCGACGCAATTAGAGGGCATTCTTACACAGTCAATCCACGGAATGTCACTGCGGCTCGTTGGGATCTGAGTCCCGCCGGCCGAGTTGAGGTCATGGAACATCTCCACCTACAAGGTGTCCCTCTAAATGCAGCCGTCGACGGCGGCATTTGTATGGGGATCAAGTCCGGGTTGATCGAGGCATTTGTCATCTCGACCAGTCAGCGTAACGCAATCGTCAAAGCGAACGCAGCCGCAAAGTCGATCATCTTTCCCTTCTTGCAAGGGCGCAACATCCGTCGATACCGCGTCGACGATGTCGACCAACACTTGATTTATACGCATCACGGCATCGACATGAAGCGGTACTCCGCGGTCATCCAGCATTTGAAACCGTTTCGAGATCGCCTCGAATCGCGCGCGACGCAACAGGCCTGGTACGAACTTCAGCAGCCACAATATGCGTACTTCGAACTGTTGCAGCGTCCGAAGATCGTATTCCCCGACATGGCGAAAACGTGCCGTTTCGCGTTGGACCGAGAGTCGTTCTTCGGCGCCAACACCGTCTACTTCCTGCCGACCGACGATCTGGTGCTGTTGGGTCTATTGAACTCACGACTCGCGTTTTTCTATTTCAGGCAGAAATGCGCTGGACTCGAAGGCGGCGGCGAGATCTATCTGCGATTCTTCGGACAATACCTCGAAGACTTTCCCGTGGCGATCGCTGCACTCTCAAAGAAACAACACGGTACGCTGCTAAGTTGCGTCAGCCAATTGTTGAAATGGCATGAACAGTTTGAGAGCACGAAGACGGACCACGAGCGCAAGGCCCTGCAGCGGCAGATTGAGGCGACCGATCGCGAGATCGATCAACTCGTCTACGAACTCTATGGCCTGACTGACGACGAAATCCGCATCGTCGAAGAAGCCACCGCGCCGCGCTGAATCGGGCGCGTTCTGTGGGCGTGCCGACGGCTGGAGCGAGACGACTACTTGCCGTCGAGAGTCGCCAGCGGGCTGACCCGGAAGGCCTTGTCGCGGAGGCTCCGGGATCAGATGGCGCCGCGCGATCTGCACCTTCTCGTCCTCGGTGTAGCCGGCGATACGGATGATCTCCATCCGG
>JANNSB010000623.1:0-4464 GCA_031402175.1 Planctomycetaceae bacterium | reverse complement strand
CCCCTGCGTGCGCACCTGTTGGAGACTGCTGACGTAGTGCTGAATGACATTGCGATTGAGCAGTCCACCTGCGACCCGCACGCCGGTGAGAGCCCCCTGCGAGACGGTCTTCACGGTCCCAGCGTCTGCATGGTGATCGCTCCCGAGACCTGCAGGAGGCTGACGTTCTCCTTCGTGGCGATCTCCCGCATTTCTTCCCAGTAGCGCTGCACTTCGCTCTGCGGAATCAGTTTTCGCAGGTCGGTCTGCGTGATCGAATCTCGCGTTTCCGCCACCACCGACTTCAACCCCTCGATCGAGAAGGGAGGCGTGTCGAGACTGTTCGCCGCCTTGCCCGCCACATTCTGCAACGAACCGAGGATGTCGTCGATATTGTTGATCGTCGAGCTGTCGTCGATTAGTCCCTGCTGCTTCAGTTCGGCAGCCAGTTCCTTCACGTAAGTCTTGGTTCCATACGCGACATCGCTGGCGATCGCCAATATCCACATCGGCGACATGTGCAGCGTCGCCAGCGAGGCCAGGTCCACGAAGTTGCCGACCGCCTTGCGGGCCACGAAGTCGGCTGCCTCGTCGGCTTCGGGAGCATTCTCACCAACACGCTTCACGCCGCCGACGGTCTCGGTGAGAAAACTGAGCGAGTTCGTGATTGAGATCTCATACGACTTCGAACTCTGAAACGCCTGAGGCACCAGCAGCGCGGCCGCCTCCTGCACGATCCCCGCCGTCAGCCCCACGCCGCTGCGCACGACCCTCTCGGGCAGCGAAAGTCCGAAGAGCAGTTGTTTGAGGATGGGGGATGCGCCCGAGGCATCCAGTTGCGTCGATTCCGTTGACGGAGGAGTCGCCTTTGCGGTACAGGATTCGCAGTGCAGGAGCACGGGATTTGACGGATCGGGCGTCATCACCGTCAGACAATTTGGGCAAAGATCGGGCATGCGGCGTCTCCAAATCACGTAAGTGCAGTCACCAGTAAACGGGACGGCTATCTCCGCGACGGGTGGCAGTATCAGCAGCGTAATGGATCGCCCTGCCGGAAGCGCGTTGCGGCGCGCGAGCGATAACAGGGTTGGCCAGTTCGAGAATCTGGGTGCATTCCTACTGTGTGCCTGCAATCGTGAAATCTTGCAAAACAACTCATTCGACGCAGTCCCGAACCGACTTGATGTTGCCCATTCCCAAGAACTGGCCGGCCCTGCGAGCGATAACTGGGGACTTGTGGAAACAGAATGTCGGCGGTAGCATGAACGTGGTTCGGAACGACGCGGGGCTCCCCCTGGAGCAGAAACATGGTGCTACGAAATCTGGCACCAACTGACGCGATTGAGCTGTCACTGGCTGAGATTGCAAACTGCGACATCGCCGAACTCAATCTCTGTGCCGCTCACAGCCTGCCCGGAATTGACGGCGTTGATGCCGACAAGCTGCTGAATCGCCTGGATGAGTGGGCTTACCAGGTCCGCGTTGAGATTTGCCGGCACATCTATCGCCTCGACCCGAGATCAACTGCCCCACCGACTGAGTTTTCGTACGGCAACTCGTTGGCGAGGTTCATGTGCTGGCACCTGCTGCAGGTGCTGCAAGAGGACTGCGGCGTGGCCTACCATCCGGACCGCAAGTTCAATCCCGATTTCTGTCATCCCGAAGACCTTTTCATTCACGGCATTGTTGACGAAAACGGCCAGGGCGGCACCTGCGCTTCGATGCCGGTCGTCTACGTCGCTGTCGCCAAGCGCCTCGGGTTCCCGGTCTCACTCGTCGAGACGAAGGGGCATCTGTTCTTTCGCTGGGAGGACGACAAGGGAACGCTGCTCAACTGGGAGCATCCCAAACTGGCCCTTTGGGTGCCGCCCGATCGGGTCAACGTCGAAGGTTCAGGCGAAGGGATCGCGTACTATCCGGACTCGTTCTACGTGCAGTGGCCGGAACTGTGGAACGAGAACGACGCCGCGCATGGCCGCTACCTCAAGTCGCTGACGAACGTCGAGGCGTTCGCGAACTTCCTCGTGCAGCGCGCCGAGTGCTTCTACGAAGCCGGTAAATGGCAGCAATGCGTTCAGTCGATTGAGATGGCTCGCAAGCTCACCCCCGACGATCCACGATACGAATGGCTTCATGCGAAGCGGCTGATGGAATGGCAGCGATGGCTGCAACAGATCGTCGATGCCGACCACCGACGTCTCGAATCGCCACGCCAGCGTGATCCCCTGCAAATCGCATTGAAGAGTCACTCTGAGACGTGCACCTGCACTCACTGCCGAGAAGCAAGGCGGGAGGCGGAAACAAATCAAAGTCCGCCACATGGCGATTACTGTCAGTGTTTCAATTGCCGGGAAGTGCGATCGAAACAACCCAATCCCAGCGGCATGCTGGGCCACAACCCTTTTTGTGAATGTGAAATGTGCCTGCAACGGCGCATGATGCCGACCGAACCACAGTCCTGGACCAACCCCCGGTGGCCCGAATTCCCTTTTTAGGAGTCGAACGATGTACGTTCCTACGCTTGCACGGTTTACCGCTCGTGATCCAGTCGCGGCGAACGCACCAATGGTGCTTTACTCACAGTCGCCGTACGTGTACGCAATGAATCAACCCTTGCGATTTGTTGATCCAAGTGGACTTCAAGAGGAGGACGAGTTTGGTCCATTAGATCCTCCACCCCCGCCTTTACCTGAAGACGCCACCCCAGTCCATCCAGTCTACCCTGTCGATCCGCTTCCTGCAGGCCATGAGACGTGGGAATGCAAGCCTCCAAGAGGCAGAGGGGGGCGCGGTGGATATCCGTTGTACCGTGAGCGCACATATACAGTGATGATCGACACATGCTGTCAAGCAAATGTTGAAGTCGATGTCCTGGGACGTCGATGCTTTCGTCCTGGATTCGTCGAGACCGACGATGACAAAGAGGCCGGAGCGAACTTCTATACGGAAGTTGTGATCAGAACGCGCGTCGAACCGGTATTCGGAGCCTGTCCCGATGCCTATTGGACCGCTGCCATCGTCTGTCGCATTTTTCCCGGTCGGTTTATTTCTCGTTTACAGAATCATATCCCACCGATTACGGTATGGCCACCTGACGATGTTACCGAACATGACGACCTAAACCTCGAAGGTATCGCTGAAGCGGCCTGCGAAGCGGTCCGCAATACTGAGCCCAACAGATCTTAAAGGAATTCTCATGGCCTATTCGACATCGTTGACGCTAGCTTTGGCGCTGAGCGCGATGCTTTGTTTATCGGACGCGCCTGAGCCAGAGTCGGGAGCAAACAGCTACTCGAATGAGACTTCTCCTCCAGCGCAGCCCGCCATCGCCTTGACCGTAACGGAGGAACTCATCCGTCGCGAGATTATTCAGCTAGGGGGGGATTGGCAGGGGAGTTCTGAGCCCTTGCTTGTGGCATTTCTAGGGGAGGAATTCAATTCGCAGCACTTTGAGATGCTCACACACATTCCAACGCTGCCGTATTTCTGTGCCGATACGGTTGCGATCGATGATTTTGCTTTTTCATGCTTATCGGAAGTTCACGGACTGGAGCGACTGGAGTTTTGGAATTGCAATCTCGAATCGAACTGTTGGTCATTACTTCGAGATAACCGTGACTTGCGACACCTTCGCCTGTTATCAGTTACAATGTCTGATGTCGAGCCCATTGAACTGGCATCGCTAACGCAACTCGAAGAACTAGAACTGGACGACATGGATGTGAGTGAGGCTCTGATCCGAGAAATCTCAACAATGCAGAATCTGCGGAGGGTAAACTTTACCGGCTGCCCACAGATTACGCCTGAGAAGCGGCAAGAGCTTCGCGATAGTATGCCCAATGCAAGCATTGACTAGGCGTTTGCTCACTGCCGAGAAGCGCGGCGAGAGGCGGAGGCAAATCAGGGTCCGCCACATGGCGATTACTGTCAGTGCTTCAATTGCCAGGAAGTGCGATCGAAGCGACCCATTCCCAATGGCACGCCGGGCCACAACCCTTTTTGTGAATGTGCGATGTGCCTGCAACGGCGCATGATGCCAACCGAATCACAGTCCTGGACCAACCCCCGGTGGCCCTCCGAATTCCCTTCTTAGGAGTCGAACGATGTACGTTCCCACGCTTGCACGGTTTACCGCTCGTGATCCAGTCACGGCGAATGCACCAATGGTGCTTCACTCGAGATTGCCGTATTCATACGCTCAAAACCGGCCTCTTCATTTTGTTGACCCGGCAGGCGAGCAGCCATTTTCCGAGGGACCGGAAGATCCACCACCTCCCCCGCTCCCGGTAGATGTTCCGCCGCCGATGCCGGCCGGACGTTGGGATTGTGCTCCAGGCCCGACTACACAAGCTAGAGCTAGATTTGACCAGAGGAAGTTTCAAAACCATTTTAACAGCAGCATGAGGCAGGCCAGGTGGAAGAAGCCTTCGAAGAGATGGGGGTAGTATTCCCAACGGGTGACGAGGCGGCGGTTGTTCTTCAGCC
>JANNSB010000622.1:0-7366 GCA_031402175.1 Planctomycetaceae bacterium | reverse complement strand
ATTACAGCCATCGGGAACATCATCAGGACACCGTCCACCGGGCGTTGTTCAACACGATTGCTGATCACCTTGCCGATTTGCGAAGTGGCGCGCCGGCTTTGGCCGACCCGCAGAAGCGACAGGCCCAGATCGACTACACGTTTCGCAAGGTGGCCGAACTGCTGGACATCATTCAGACCGTGCCAGATCCTTCGTTCGACTTGCTGGAAATGCTCGAAGACGCACGTAGCGACTACCGGCTCCATCTGTGGATCGTGTCTGCGACCGGTATCACCTGTCTGGTGCTGCTGATCAGTTTGGGAATCTGCGCCCATCGCTGGATCTTCACGCCGATCTGCCAGTTGCACGCCGGCGCGAGGCAGGTGGCTCAAGGGAACTACGATGTACGCATTCGCGTGAAGTCGTCGGATGAAATGTCGGAACTGGCGGCCGCCTTCAATCAGATGCTCGCGCGGTTCCAGATGCAGAAAGAGCAACTCGACCAGCAGGTCCGCGAACGCAGCCGGCAACTGGTGCAGTCCGAGCGACTGGCGGGAGTGGGATTCCTGGCGGCCGGCGTCGCGCATGAAATCAATAATCCGCTCAACGCCCTCTCGCTCACGGCGGGTTCGCTGCAGATGCGACTGGAGATGTTGCTCGACAACTTGTCCGAGGCCGACCGCAAGGAGATTCGCGAAGACTTGCAACTGATGCAGGATGAAGCCGCCCGCTGCGGTCGCATTACCGAAAAGCTGCTCGACTTCTCACGAGCCGATACCGGCGAACGCAACACCTACGATGTGACGGCCATCATTCAAGAAGTGGCATCCGTCATTCGGCATCTGGGAAAGTTCCGCGACCGCCAGGTCGTCATCAACACCGACGAACCGGTGTATGCCTGGACCAACGGCCCCGAGATCAAACAGGTCGTACTGAATCTGGTCGCGAACGGTCTGGAGGCGATGGAGCCCGGCGGAGAACTGCATGTGCAACTCCTGGAATCGCCCGATCAAATCGAGATCGACTTCGTCGACACCGGTTGCGGGATGACTCAGGAAGTGATCGCCCATATCTTCGAGCCGTTCTTCACCACGAAGGAAGTCGGCAAGGGAACCGGGCTGGGGTTATCGATCAGCCATCGCATCGTGCGGGATCACGGCGGCACGCTCGAAGCCGAGAGCGAAGGCCCGGGCATGGGGAGCACGTTCCGGCTGCGACTGCCGAAGAAGGCCCAGTCGATGAGCCAAAGGGCGGCTTAGTCGCGTCGTAGCGGCGTCTGTCCCCAGACGCCGGGCGACCAATTGACGCGTCGACTGGTCGCCACATGTCAACACAGAGTAACTTCAAACCCTGTGTTCGCGAGCGAAAGGCCACAGTCGTCCGCCAGCCAAGGTTCAACCCGCGTGAGTTCGACTCAACTTTCCCTGTGCTTCGCCGCGTTGAACGCCTACCCGGCGATCGACCCCGAGGTGCCGGGCGCGATCGGCGGCGTCGAAACCCGCGCCTGGATGCTGGCCCGCGCCCTTTCCGCGACGGGAAGATACAAGGTCGACTTCGTCGTGCGTCACACGGCTCCACTGCGTCACCTTGACTACGAGGGCGTGCATCTGCGTCCAATCGTCGATCGCCTCTATCGCATGCGCGAATCGGTCTCGACGCGGGTGGAGAAGCTGCAAACATTCCCTTTCCTCAAGTTCCGCAGCTTCACGCCGGCGCTGTTGTGGCAGATTCCGTTTCTGGCAGCCTGTCGTCCGTTTCGTGGTTCGCATGATCCCTGGCGACCCCAATCTGTCTTCACGACTCCACCAGCGGACATCTACTGCACGTTCGGCGTCCAGTCGAACTCGGCCACGGTGATCGCGTCGGCCCATGCCATTGGCAAACCGGCCGTGCTGCTGCTTGGATCAGACAGCGACCTCGATGAGCGCTACACGGAAGGCTCGACGTTCGTCAGCCCGTATGAAGACACCGGGCACGACTGCTGGCGTATCTTGCGGGAGGCCGACATCATCGTCTGTCAGACGGACTGGCAACAGCAGCGACTGAAAAGTCATTTCGGACGCGACGGGCAGATCATTCCCAATCCGATCGATGTGCAGGAATGGGACGACAATTTGAATCACTCAGATCTCAGTTCATTACCACCTGACATCGCTGATTTAGATCGCTACCTGCTGTGGGTGGGTCGAGCCGAACGTGTGCACAAGCGGCCGCAGTTGTTCGCGCAGTTGGCCCGCGAACTGCCCGATGTCCCGTGCGTGATGATTCTCAATCCGCGCGAAGGAGACCTCGAAGACGAAATCCGCCGATCGGCCCCCGCGAATCTGCGAATCGTGCCCCATGTGCCGTTCCCGCAGATGCCGAAACTGTTCGCGAAGGCGACGGCACTCGTGAGCACATCGTCCCTCGAAGGGTTTCCCAATGTGTTCCTGCAGGCGGGACTCAGCCAAGTGCCGGTTGTTTCGATACGAGTTGGCGGCGAGTTCCTGTCGGAGACCGGCATCGGCACAGCCTGCGACGGAGACTGGTCCCGCTTCGTACAGTCCGTCTGCGGCGTCTGGGCCGCTCCTCCCACAACCGAAGCATTGCAGAGGGCGCGCGATGAAGTGATCGCGCGACACGATCTGCCGAGCGTGGTGGTGCAGTTGGAACGGGTGCTGAAAGATGCGGAGTCGGCGAAGCGATAGTCGCCTTTCGTAGCCGTGTCTGTCCCCAGACGCGGGGCGACGCAGGTGGACATCATCCGGTCGTTGAGTCACAACAGAGGGCGCGTCGTCTCCTTCGGTCTCGGCGGCTGGGGACAGCCGCCGCTACGCAACTTTCGCGGAGCGAAAGGCGACTATTCGTGCCACCGCCTGGCGTACCGAAATGCGTATCCCGCGAGCGGCGCGACAAGCAGTGCGTTGATAGCCAGCGTCGCGACCGCCACTCCGTCGATGCCGTGCTCCTGGCCCGCCCACCAGCAGAGCGCGCCATTGAGCAGCGCGGTGCACACCGTCCATGCCAGGAATGGTGTCTGTCGATGCGCGTGAATGTAGGTCCACACCATTTCATTGTAGAGCATGCAGGCGAACGCTAGGCACAACAGGGCCGTTGGCAGCGGCCCGGCCATGCGGGCGGCGTATGCGGGCAGCCAGACTCCGAGCAATACAACGCAGCCCAGGAATGAGATCGACAACAGACAGAACACGGCGAACGCGATTCGCAAGAGTCGCGCGAACACGCGATTGAGTTCCGTGTAGTCTTTCCGCACGATCAGCATTCCCAGCAGCGCGGCGCGGGTCTTCACCCACGCGCCACACGCTGCCTGCAGCGTGGTCAAGATGTTCCAGGTGAAGCCGATTCTTCCCGCGGCCGCTTGCCCCTGCGTGTCGAAGATCACCGGAATGACGAAAAAACCGTTCACATAGACGACGATGCTCTTGAGACCTGTCTTCCATTGAAAGGGCCACACCTCGTTCATCCAGTGAATCGTCCCGCTGGTCGGCCGGCGAAAGAGCGCCAGAAAAAATGTTCGATAGCCGCCGAAGACTAGACTCAGTTCGCAAACCAGCCGTACCAGCGTGGCGATCGCGGGTATCCAGAGCCCCGCTCCCAACGGGATGCAGCACCAGACCACGATGTTTCCAATGACGGCCCGCAGGAATTGAAAGCGTTGCACTTCCTTCACCTGATTGCAGCCTTCGAGGATCGTCAGCAGCGGAGTCAGCGCGAAGACGACGCCCGATAACATCGTGAGTGCGAGCCACGGCAACTGCCAATCGACTTCCGTCGATGTCTTGCGACCGAAGAAGTAAAGGCCGCCGACGCTGACGATCGCAACAAACAACACCGCGCTCACGCCGTACCAGACGAGGGCCGTGCGAGTGAGGCTGCTCAATCGCGACAGGGCCTGGGCATCACCCGCGATTGTACGACCCGGGCCGAGAGTCAACCGGCTCCATTCGTGGCTTGCGACGGTGAGGATCACGGCGGGGAGCGACAACTCCAGCAGCAGTTGCAGCCCGATCAAGCTCCAGAAGGCGTAAAAGTATCCCTGAACTTCTTCGGTGAAGAACTCGACGATGAGGATCAGCGTGATCGGTCCCGCCAGGAACTGCCACGCGCGATAGGCCACCGCATAGAACACCGCCTGATCGACTTCCCAGCGGTTGAGCGTTCGCCGCAGCCACGAGCGTTGTTCGGGAGGCAACGGTGACGGTTCGAACATGGAGGCAGCGCGGCAGCGGAAGAATCGGCGAACGCAATAGTGAACTGTATTGAGACTGGCGGGTCGAGTCTCTACCGTTTGATGCATGACGGGTCAAGATGTGATCGGCCGCCCGCACCGTCGTTAGCGTTACCAAGACAAAAAGATCGTGATGCACGCATGAATCGAGTTCTCTGCATCACCTCGGGCCGACACAATCCCAGCAGCCGGTTTCGCATCGCGAACTGGCAAACCCACGCGGCACAGCGCGGAGTGGTACTCGACTTCGCCTATGCCACGCCGCCGCTGTATCGCTCGTACCCGCTCATCGGCTGGAGGCTGAGTGACTGGCTGCGGCGCACCAGACGCACGCTCGATGTGAATCGCGCCCGGCGCGGAGACTTCGCTGCCGTGCTGATCGAGCGCCAAGTGCAGGGTGATGCCGATTCCCGCTTCGAGCATCTGTTCCGCAAAGTGGCGCGGCGACTGGTGCTCGACATCGATGACGCCGTCCACGAGACGTATCCCGACAAGTATCGCGAGATCGTGCCCCTCATGGACGAAGTGATCTGCGGGAACGAACTGTTGCGGGCATCGATGGAGCAGTTTCATCCACGCCGCACTTCCATCATTCCGACTTGCATCGACACGGCGAAGTACGTTCCCGCACCGCGGCAGAACACCGGAGGCATCTGCAAGGTCGGTTGGATCGCGACCTCGTCGAACATTCCCTTTCTGCTGGAGCTTCAGCCGGCATTCATCAAAGCGACTGCCGCGTGCCGGTTCGAGCTGCATGTGATGACCGACCCCTCACCGCGCTGGGACGAACTGCGCAACTGGCCGCTGCCGGTGACGTGCCATGCCTGGTCGCCGGAACAGGAACTCACCTTCGTGCAGGAGTGCGACATCGGACTGATGCCCTTGCCCGACACTTCGTGGGCGCGGCAGAAGTGCGGGTTCAAATTGTTGCTCTCGATGGCGTGCGGCAGGCCCGTCATCGCCTCACCCGTCGGCGCGAATCTCGAGATCGCCCGGAATGAAGTCGACGGCCTCTGGGCCGGCTCGCAGGCGGAATGGGAGGAGGCCATCATCAGGCTCGTCAGCAGTCGCGACCTGCGGGCCGCGATGGGAGCCGCCGGCCGTCTGAGAGCGGTTGAAAGTTATTCCCTCGACGCCTGGGCCGACCGCTGGATTGAGGCAGTAGTGGGCAGGAAAAGCTGAAGCTCTCGCGTCCGACCGAACGCTTCAACCCCCCCTTGCAGTTCGCTAACGTATGGGACGCCTCAAGATTGCCGAGATCCCACCTGCCGAGCGCGGAAGCCCAATGCCCGATACACTGACGGTTACTGATAATCGCACCGGAAAATCGTACGAGATTCCGATTTCCGACGGCACGGTCTCGGCCATGGCGCTGCGGCAAATCAAGGCGGGGGAGGCCGATTTCGGCCTGATGTCGTACGATCCGGGGTATCTCAACACCGCCTCCTGCAAGAGCCGCATCACCTTTATCGACGGCGACGAAGGCATCCTCGAATACCGCGGCTACCCGATCGAGGAACTGGCCGAAAAGAGCACGTTCCTCGAGGTGGCTTACCTGCTGTTGAACGGGGAATTGCCCACTTCCGATCAATTGGAACGCTGGGAGCGAACGGTCAGTCATCACACGGTGGTGCACGAGAACATCAAACGGCAGATGCAGTCGTTTCGGTATGACGCGCACCCGATGGGCATGCTCATCAGCACGGTCGCGGCTCTTTCGACGTTCTATCCGGACGCGAAGAAGGTGCACGACCGCGACAACCGCTGGCTGCAGATGACGCGACTGATCGCCAAGGTGCCGACCATCGCGGCCTTCAGCTACCGGCATTCGCAGGGGCACCCGTATTGCTACCCGAACAACGAGCTCGGCTACACCGAGAACTTTCTGACGATGATGTTCAAGATGGGGACCAATTTCTACGAGCCCAACCCCGTGCTGGCGCGAGCGCTCGATGTGTTGTTCATTCTGCATGCCGACCACGAACAGAACTGCTCGACAAGTGTGATGCGGGCCATCGGTTCCGCCGATGCCGACCCTTACTCGGCGCTCGCGGGAGCCGCTGCCGCGCTGTACGGCCCGCTGCACGGGGGCGCGAACGAAGCGGTCTTGCGCATGCTCAGCGAGATCGGCGACGTGAAGAACGTCCCCAGCTACATCGAACGCTGTAAGAGCGGGGATCTGCGATTGATGGGCTTCGGACATCGCGTCTACAAGAATTACGACCCGCGCGCCACAATCATCAAGCAGACAGCCGACGAAGTGTTCGGAGTGACGAAGCCCGACCCGATGCTCGACATCGCCCTCGAACTGGAACGGATCGCGCTCGAGGATGAGTATTTCATCAAGCGCAAGCTTTATCCGAACGTCGATTTCTATTCCGGCCTGATCTACCGCGCCATGGGTTTGCCCGTGAACACTTTCCCCGTGTTGTTCGCCATTCCGCGCACCGTCGGCTGGCTCGCGCAGTGGAACGAAATGAGGGAAGACGAAGAACTGAAGATTCAGCGGCCCCGACAGGTCTATCTCGGACCGAGAAAACGGGAGTTCATTCCCATGTCGGCACGTCGCTGATGCTTCGCGCCTTTCGCTCCGAGGCTGACCGTTTTCGTAGCCGTGTCTGTCCCCAGACACGGGGCGACGAAGGAGGACGTCACTCAGCCGTTGAGCGACAACAGCGGGAGAACCGTCCGCGTTGGTCTCGGCGGCTGGGGACAGCCGCCTCTACGCTTACTTTCGCGGAGCGAAAGGCGACTTTGAGCATGTGACTGCCTGGGGGTCGCCGAGTGTCGATTCGCGTTTCCTGTCCTCACTGCGGCAAGACGATCCTGGCGCCCGACAACGCAGCCGGTCGCGGTGCCCGCTGTCCCGCTTGTAACGGGAGCGTGACGATCCCCGCGCCGGTGGCCGCGTCGACCGCCCCCGGCCAGGACATCGACTTCGACATCCCTGACAGCTTCTCGCCGCCCCCCGCGTCGCGACAGACGCCGGTCGAACAGTCTGTCGCACCGCAGGCGGCAGCGCAGCCCGAACGAGTTCGCGTGAACTGCGCGAGTTGCGGCAAGTCGCTGGCCGTGCCCGTCAAGTTCGTCGGCAAGTCGGTGAAGTGCCCGAACTGTCAGAACGCGATCAAGGTCGAACTCGCATCGTCCGCCGCTAAC
>JANNSB010000621.1:0-21902 GCA_031402175.1 Planctomycetaceae bacterium | reverse complement strand
CTGGTCTCGGCCGGTTGTCGCAGCAGTGCCACGACCGTTTCGGGGGTGGAAATCGCAATGGCATCTTCGGCAACTTCGTCCGAGCCCAGAATCTCGATCTCGCCGGACGATTGCGGTCTACGGCTCCATTGATACCCGGGGCGAGGAGTGATCTCCAAACGATGTCGGCTGAGTTGCGAATGATAATCGAGCGGCGGGAGCAGCCATTCACCTGAGGAAGATGGCCGGCTCACCAGCACGTACTCCAGAGTGATCGGCTCCCCTGCGGCCGCCGGTTGCGGCAGCACCAGCCACACGATCAGCTCATCGGGACGAACATCGACAAAGTATTCGATCTGTCCGGCGGGCTGCACATCGCGAACGATCGATTGCGGCGGCAAACTGATCGGGAGCACGAAGGGACCGCCGTCGGTCTCCGACTTGTCGAGCATGAACTCCGCATGCACGGTGGAGACTCCTGGTCCCAGTTCAATGGTGGAACTTGCGTTCGACGTGCGACTAACCGCTGACGGCGGGTCTTGTCGTTCGCGGAAAGAGAGCAGCAATGACGGAGGCAATGGTGCGACGATCTCGCCGTCCGATTCCAACAGGTGTGTCGCTCCCGCTACCGAGTATTCCGCCGCGTGTTCCGGGGCGAACACCACGTCGGTATGGGCGACGCGCGGCACTCCCGCGGACCACTGGCTGGGACGCATGCCGTTGATGTCGCTCGACCGGACACGAAAACTCAGTTCAATCGTTGCCGACCGATAGAGAGGAGATTCCCGCGCCGCCTCGATGCCCGTCGACTCGGTTGCAGAGAATGCAATTCCGTCCGGCAATGACAGCAAAAACCCGTTGCCGCCGGATTCAGGAATCAGGGAGACCGGAAGACCATCGATCGTCGCCTCGGTGCTGCCGACGATTACGATATTTCGAAACGGCAGCAAGATTTCGTGATTGCCGTTCGGTTGGATGAAGACTTCAAGTGTCGCCGCCACCAGAGGCAAACTGTCCGGGGTGAATGAGACCTGGTATCGCGCGGCGCTTATCAAACAAGTCGGCAGTGGCTGTCGAGCCGCCCGCCATGCCGCATGCCACCGTTGCAGCCGGTCTCCCAGCATGACGGTTGTCGCCGGCGTGGCATCGCTATTGGTGGGGATCAACAGGTCATACCCGACGCCGGTGACTGTGGTCGGCCCGGAGCCGGCGCGTGTGCCTGGTTCAGTGTCGACTTCGAGAACACGAGTCGCGTCTGACAGGGGGTTTTCCGGATCGGACTGCGCTGCGACGAACCGGTCCATCCCAAAGAAGGACAAACATACCAACAGGATTCCCATGGTTCCGGAGGCAGCCAATGAGGACCTTTGCTCAGCCGTCGGACTCACTGTCTCACTGTCGGCAGTTGAACGATGGACAATGCGCCTGGGAATTGCGGCGGCCAGCAAAGCTCCCATCAGCACTCCGCCCGCGGTGATTGCAATGGGCGGCGAACCGAACCACGCGGTCGTGAATGCCAACGCGATCCCCACCAGACACGCATACTTCCAGGTCTTGGGCGACAACCTGCGCAGCGTGAGCATCAGTAAGAAAGCACCCAACAGGCTGGTCCAAGTAACCGATCGCACGGTTTTGACATCCCACAGGTCAAGACGCAGCCGCGGCAATTCACCGGTGGCGACAAGCATCAGTGTCGGATGCGAATCGGCGACGACATTGCTGCCGGTCATCTCGCTCTCGCTGCCCGGCAGACCTGCGGGCCAGAAGATCGATTCAGACTCGGATCGTGCCAGCGGTCCCAACAGGCGTTGCGCAAGACTGAGTTTACCCGATTCGTGCACAACGACCACGCCTGCCGGGTAAGAAGTGATTCCACGATCGGCAGGCAGGAGGAATCTCCATTCAATCGTGCCGCGCCCAAAGTTCGACTCGGGGAGCGGGATCAAGTCCCTCGACATGATCCCCGATGCCGCGGGTGTCAAGTAGTCAATCTGGATCTCTTTCGTCTGAGGCGAAATCGCGACATGAAACACATCATCCTGAATGCGAGGTTCGGTTTGTTGGCCATCGCGGTAGATCCGCAGCACTTCGGCCGAACGCTCTAGTCTAAACTGAAACCGGTCTTGCTGGTGGGGCAGCAGTTCGAAGATGCATTGATGCCGATGATGCGACCGATTCGCTCCAGCGACATGTGTCTCAACGCGAAGCTCGCAGCGAAGTGATGCCCCATCCGCGGTCGACGCTGCGGCCGCCATATCTGAGGTTGGGCCAAACTCCAGCAGCGTTTCTGCGTCGTCGACGGCTGCTTCTCGCGTGAGCCTGCACAGGGCGGATTCGTCTTCGCCGCTGGATCCCCAAAGTTCGTACTTTTCGCGTGACTCCGCCTCCAGCCAGTCCCGCATGGAGCTGGGAACATCCTCGCCGGAATCGAAGATCGGGAATGGTCCGGACAGACTTGTGGCATTGTGCAGCCATTGCAGACCCGGCGGATATCGCAGGGCAAAGCTCGAAGCGCGTGCTTCGCCGTCGAGGCACTCGATCAGCGGCAGGGGGTGAGTCTCGTCGATATGCCAGGGCCGGGACTTCGCCGTGATTTCCACCGTAACTCGATCACTTGCCGCGACCGGGTCTCGATACTCGACTCGCAACGTCTGACTTCCCGACTCAGGATCAGGGTCGCAGGTCCAGGAGGAAATCGCCACGTCCGGTGAGCGGACTGATGCGATTGACCAATCGGCCGGCAACTGCCATTCACTGGCATACATCGTCCCGCGCAAGCATTGCAGCGATGTGACGGCGTTCAGCTCGGGAACCGGCTTCGCCAGATCAACCAGACTCCAGGTTTGCTGACTGACGAGCGTTTCCGGAAGCCCCACTTCGAAGGCCAGCCTTGGTTCTTCATTCAGCGGAATGAAATGCCAGTTTTCCCCCTGGCTCCCCACGGTGAGACCCGTTTGCCGCAGTCCTTGGGGTTCGATGTCCTTAACCTCCAATGGCCGATCGACCTTCAAGGTCCACGCTGCCGTCACAGCGGCCGCGCCTGGTATGGCGATGAACGGGTACACCATTGGCCGCCGCAGGCTGAGAGGCATGAGGCCGCGAATGCGGAACACGCTGCGGCGCGTGACCGCATTCGGTACGACGATCTTCAGCAAGCTGCGTGGACCATCTTCGGAAACCTGATAGTCGACGGTGGCGTCCGACGCTGTGCGCACTGAAGAGATATTAAGGTCATGCGGAATTCGCAGGCTCAATTCCTCCGGGAATACGCCACTTGATTCCACCGTCAACTCGGCGTCGAAGTGCAGCCCGTCGGACTTCGCGGTCGCCAACGTCGTCAGGTCGGCGAGCCAGCGAGGTTGAGCGGTGGATGTCGCGTCGGAAATGACAAACGTCAATCGGCCGCTCGGCCCGCATTCGATCGTCCACTCTTTGAACTCAGTGCCTGCAACGGCCGGAGTGCCGGAGACGATGCCGGCAGTCGGAGTGAGATTTTGCGTCGCGGGGATTCGCAGTTTGAGACGTGATGAAACCGCAGTGGGCAGCACCAGGTCGAAACGCACAAAGTCCGATCCCTCGGCCTTCACTGACTCCGCTTCGCCATCGGGAATGAACCGCACTCCCTGTTGAAACCACTCCGCGGTCAGATTGCCACTTCCACGGTCAGTCCACAAATACGATCCTTGATCAGATGCCGCTCCCCAGATGGCCGGAGTTCCATCATCCCATTGCAGGTTCTGAATCCTTGGCGAAAACTCTCCCAACTGGACCAGCCCGAATTCACCGGCCGGCGATTCGATCTCGATCGTCAAGTCACCTTCGATCCGATCGAGTCCGTCGAACTCACCTGAGTACTCCGCGACGCCAACAACGCTGGAAGACGCGGGGAGTGTACCGGCGCGGTTCAACCAGTCGACGAATTCCTCGTAGTCATCTGCCGAGACGCTGAGCCAGTCGCCCTGAGGCCAGGATTCGGGCTGATCCGCAGGCACGATCAGCGCGCGAAGCGGTGCCGTGGGGGGAGTTTCGGCGTCATCCGCGCGAACCGGCAGCGCCATTGCCGACACACAGCAGGTGACTAGCAGCCAGCAACGCATGAATTCTGATCGGGTGCCTTCGGATGGGACGCAGGCCACGCCGGACGGACGTTGCTCAGTGCGACGGCATCAGCACACATCCTACACGCATCCGATGACTTTTCACGATCAAAAGTCGATCGGTTGTCCGCTGGGCAGAATCGGCATCGGGCGTCCCGAATAATCGGGAAACGTCCACTCCGGATCGATTCCCAGATGGCGATAGACCGTGGCCCACAAGTCGTTGGGCGTAAGCGGTCGCTCTTGCGGGTATTCTCCCTTGGAATTGGTCGACCCGATGATCTGCCCCATCTTCAAGCCACCGCCAGAAACCAGCAACGACATCGAACCCGGCCAATGGTCGCGGCCCGGCTGCATGATGCCTGTCTGCGTGCCGACCTGCGAGTTGAGTCGTGGGGTGCGTCCGAATTCGCCCGTCACCACCAGCAGCACCCTGCGGTCGAGTCCCCGGTTGTAGAGGTCTTCAATCAGCGCGGTCACTGCCTGATCATAAATCGGGAAGCGAACCAGTGCATCGTCGAAGAGGTGACAGTTGACTGCATGTGAGTCCCAGTTGTATGTGCCTTGCTTGAGGAACTCGACGCCTGAGACGTAGGGGTTTTCCATCACCATCGTGACAAAGCTGCAGCCGGCTTCAACCAGCCTGCGTGCCAGCAACGCGCGATGACCCCAGGAATGCCGGCCATACCGATCGCGCAACTCGTCGGATTCCTGCGAAAGGTCGAACGCCTGGCGAGCTCGGTCGCTCGTCATCATCGAGACGGCCTGCTGTTGAAACTCGTCCATCGACGACATCATTCCCGACTGGTCGATAGTGCGGCGCAAGTTGTCGAATCCGTTCAGCAGCGCCATGCGGTCATCGAGCCGGTCGGTCAGGTTCTCTTCCAGCGAGATGTTCGGCACCTTGAACTCGGGCGCGCTGGGATCTCCGGGAACCGAGAAGGGAACGTACGATGGGCCAAGATACGCGGAGCCGAAACTGTACACATCGACCGCGTCTCGACCTCCATCGGCCCCCGAAACGTAGTTGGGCAACCCGGCCTGAACGTGCTCGCGACACTTAGCGACGACTGAGCCAACCATGGGATAGTCATTCACGAACCCGGTTGGTTCCTTGGGATCGCGGCCCGTCAGAAAACGCTTGTGCCCTCCTCCATGATCTGCAAAATCGTGAGCGATCGAGCGAATAATCGTGTACCGATCCGCGCAGGTCGTGTGCAGCGGCATCAACTCGCAGACATCAAGGCCGGGCACATTCGTCGGGATCGGATGAAAGTCGCCGCGATAGTCCGACGGAGCATCGGGCTTCATGTCGTACATCTCCATGTGCGGCGGCCCTCCGGGCAGCCAGATGAAGATGATCGACGTGTCGGGGACGCTGGACTCGAACCCTGCATTGGCCCGCAACTGCATCACATCGGAAAGCGCGAGCCCTCCGACTCCCAGGGAGCCGACTTTCAGGAAATGCCGCCGGGAGACTGGTCCGGGACAAGGGCGAGATGGCTGGAACCGCATGGTGGAATGGCGGGAATTACGGGCGGGAACGATGTCACTCGTCTCAGAATAGAATAGGGATCAGCCTGTGTTGATGCCAGCGGATTCCGTCAAGATGCCGTCGGGTGGCCGATAGACTTGTTCAGTTCATCGGATTCATCGTCGAGAAGCATCATGGAAATCGTTTTCGCCCGCATGTTCGGCCAATCGAGATGTTCGATCTCGGAATGACCGACGGTGGATTCACGAGCGCCAGGCCGCACGCTGTGAGCACATCGGTGAATGACCGCCCTGAGATCCGCAGTGTCAATTGACGCATCGCCGATCGGCAATAGAATCATGCCAGTCGAATGTGTTGTCGAATCGCGGACGAACGGAGTTGAAGTCTCGTGCGGGATGCGACCCTGGTCCGAATAGACGCCATATTTCCCCGATAGCCACCAAGGAGCATACCTGTGCAGGTTGCGATCGCTGCCCGTCACGGTGAATTGAAGCCGGAGGCGCAGGATTACATTTCTCGCAAGGCCGAGAAGCTGCTGACGTACTTTGATCGCGTCACTTCCATTTCGATTACCGTGGACTTCTCGGAAGAACGAGTCGGAGTGGAGATTCTTGTCGACGCCGAACACAAGCACAACTTCGTGGCCCATGCTCAGGGGACAGACGCCGGCGGTGCCTTTGACCAGGCCCTGCAGAAGATGGAACAGCAGATTCGCAAATACAAGGAAAAGGTTCAGGACCACCGCCGCGATCAGCCTCTGAACAAGCTGGTGGGAGACGAAATCAAGACCGAGGAAGATCAGGAAGGCGAGTGAACCTTTCGAAGCGCGATTCGCCTTGCGGGGCGCGCTGCGGGACTTGAGCCGCGCGGGATGTTGCGGCATCAATTCCTCGCCATAAAGGCCCGAGTTTGTGACTGGTAGGACAAGCACTATGAATCTGTGTGAGTTCGCGGTGAAGGAAGCGATCATTCCCTCGTTGTCGGCCACCGACAAGGAGGGGGTCATTCGCGAAATGATTGGAAGTCTTCATAAGTCGGGCTGCATCACTCCGGCCGACCAGGATGGGATCATTGCCGCCATCTTGCGTCGCGAGGAATTGGGATCGACGGGAATTGGCAGAGGAGTCGCCATTCCACACACCAAGCATGGCAGCGTCTCCCGTTCGACGCTCATGCTCGCCGTCGCTCCGCAAGGCATCGACTTTGCCAGTCTCGACGGCGACCCGGTACATGTGCTGGTCTTGCTCGTTTCACCGCCTGAGCAGCCGGGAGATCACTTGAGGCTCCTGGAAACAATTACTCGTCATCTCAATGATGACGACTTCCGCCGATTCCTCCGGCAATCCCGGACCATCGACGACATCTGGGAGATTCTGCGCGAGATGGACGCCCGTCTGGGCTGATCCGCGCGTTTCATCCATTCCATCTCTGTATTCTCCAATCTAATCCACGGCCTCGCGACACGTTCGTGTTCACGTCGAGTCGGCGCACATCCGGGTATGAACGAATCAGCTCCCATCGAGCGAAACGTGAAGTTGGGGATCGCGAACGGATTGCATCTCGTGCCTTGTTCGAAGATCGCCCAATTGCTGCGAGCGTATGCCGGATTGGTTCGCATTCGGCACGAAGGATACGATGCCGACGCCAAGTCGGTGTTTGATTTGGTCCGACTACAAGCCCTCCAGGGGCGAGAACTCGTGGTGCGGGTCGACGGCCCGGACGCAGAAACGTGGGCGATTCAGGTGGCTCAGATTCTCGAAACCGAATCGTTCGAAGCCCCGTAAGTCGCAGGCGAACCGAGTGGCCGGGAAGCGATTTTCCCCAATCGATCAAATCACACGATTGGTTCGCGTCCACTCGGGGGATCGCTCCGCAAGCGATCCTCCCGCATCGTGGGAGGCTCGGTATCGACATCGGCCCATTTCATTGCCTGGTCCATCGGCTCGATCCGCAGCACGACGATCCCGTTCTGGAAGATCCGCACCGTGCCTGTCGATTGCGACACCGCGATCGCGATTGCGTTCGCCGACTTGGAAATGGCGGCTGCGGCCCAATGCCGCGTCCCGAGACCCTTGCTGAGCGTCAATCCCTCTTGGGGGGCATTGATGTTGCGGCAGGCGGCCATCACCAGTCCGTCCGCCGAGATGATGAAGGCCCCATCCAACTGTGCGAGTTCTTTCACGCTTTCCCGCACCCGGTGACTGGTAATCAAGCGATCCTTGCGGCTGTAGCCCTTGAACGGGTCATGCACCAGTTCGTGCGACATGTCGAGCACCTTGCGGTGGCTGCCCACGACGAACAGCGTTCCCACAGCCTTGCCTTCGCGGCCTTCCCGGCCGATCTCAACGGCGATGTCGACGACTCGCTTGAGCGTGCTCAGCGGGACGGTCGTTTCCAACCTTTGCAGGTCGCGTGACGTCAGGCGGGCCAAATGCTCCGACAAGTTGACCACGCTGAGCGAGTCGATCCCTTCTCGATCGAAACTGGCATACAACGTAATGACCCGATCGCCCGTCTTCAGCAGGCCGTCGGCAATCGCCTCGACGAACGCCTGCGTGATCTGCACCTGCCGGGTTTGCGGCTCGTCCGATAGTTCGATGAACGGGATTCCGTTTTTCTTCAGATCCTCGCTCAGATCCTGGCGGTGTGAAGCCACCATCAGCGTGAGGGGTTTGAGAACCTTCTTGGCCTCCTCGAAATCATACGGGAGGTCGGCCAGCAGGATCACCGACGTGGCCTTAATTTCGCCTGCCACACGCTTGGCCGAGTTCAGCAGGCTGGCCAGAACGTCGGGCAGCGACTTGCTCATGTGGTGCGATTCTCGCGGCGATGGCGATGGTCAGGGAGTAATGCAGACGGAGGTTCGCAGTGTATGCGCCCGATGCCGTTCGTCAATCAACAGCCGGACCGGCGACGCGTGAGAATGCGCCGACGAACATGGCTCCGAAACGTAGCAGCGTTGAGACATGGGATGCCTCGCTGATACCCTGCCCAGAACCTGAAGTGATGTCGACTTCACGCCCCGACTTCCTGCTGACGAAGGATACTCGCTCATGAGCCACAAGCTCCACTTGCCGAAGTCGTCTGCCACGACGCGACGCCTGTTCATAGGGTCCGCCGCCGCGGCGCTGGCGGCAACATTGCTGCCTCCCAATTTACGGCGAGTGTTGGCGCAACCGCCGACAAGGCCGGGGTCATTGAGCGATATCAAGCATGTGGTGCTCCTCATGCAGGAAAACCGCTCATTCGATCACTATTTCGGCACACTGGCGGGCGTCCGCGGCTTCGGCGATCGCGATGCCCTGCAACAGCCCAATGGGCGTTCCATTTTCTACCAGACGGATCCGGTCAATCCGAACGGTTATTTGTTGCCCTTCCATCTTGATACCCGCCGGACGAGTGCTCAGAAGATTCCCTCGACCAGCCATGCCTGGGATGTACAGCACGATTCCTGGAATGGGGGCCAGATGGACAACTGGTTGCCGGCTCATCGCGCGGCCGAGGGGGACATCGCACCCTACGTGATGGGTTATCACACGCGGGCCGACATCCCGTTCCATTTCGCGCTCGCCGAGTCGTTCACGCTTTGCGATTCGTATTTCTGTTCGGTCTTTGGCCCGACCTGTCCCAACCGCATGTATTGGATGACCGGCACCATCGACGCCGACGGTACGGGCGGCGGTCCCGCCACGAACAACGACGAAATCCCCGGCGGCTACCGCTGGAAGACCTATGCCGAACGGCTCGAGGAAGCAGGGATCTCCTGGAAGGTCTATCAGCAGGCAGACAACTACGGCTGCAATGAACTCGAGTACTTCAAGGCGTTCAAGGACGCCCGGCCGGGTTCACCGTTGTATGAAAAGGGCATGGTGCGCGAGCCTGAAGGCAAATTCGAGCATGATGCGATGAACGACAATCTGCCGACGGTGTCGTGGATCATCCCGACGGCCATTGAGTCCGAGCATCCCGAATACATGCCGGCGGCGGGAGCGGCCTTTATCGCGAGTAAGCTCAACGCGATCGCCTCGAATCCCGATGTCTGGGCGAAGACGGCCTTCATCATCAATTATGACGAGAACGACGGACTGTTTGATCATGTGCCGCCTCCCGTCCCGCCCCCTGGCACCGCGAACGAGTTCGTCGACGGCTTGCCGATCGGTGGCGGATTCCGCGTGCCGTGCATGATCATCTCCCCCTGGACGGCAGGCGGCTGGGTCTGCAGCGAGACGTTCGACCATACGTCGATGCTCCAGTTTCTGGAGAAACTCACCGGCGTCGCGGAGCCGAACATTTCCGAATGGCGACGAGCGACCTTCGGTGATCTGACATCGGCGTTTCGTTTTGACGATGCCAAGTCGGACCCGCCCCAGTTGCCGGATACCGTCAGCACATTGAATCTCGCCCGCTACGATGCGGATCATCAACCCGCGCCAGTCCTGCCTGGAGCAGAGCAACATTCACCGACGCAAGAAACAGGCGACCGCAAGCGCGTCCCACGCGAAACGACGTGACAGACGACGCCCGTCGCGATCAACTCGGTGACTCGTCGACCGCTTCTTGGCGCTTTCGGCCGATGAAGTTGTAGTGAGGCACGCGCAGAAACGGCACGTAGGGGAGTTTGCCGCGATTCTCCTTGAGCAACACGGTCTCGAACCGTGATTGCAGGTAGGGGATGTGATCGCCGCTCAGGTGCACGTTGTCCGACGCGAACCACGTCGGCCAGACGGTTCGTGAAAACCAGCCGTGCCGTTTCAGCCCATCCGCCGGGTACTTTCGCGAGACGTAGAAGTCGACGACCGCGATCTGGCCGCCGGGTTTGAGCAGCCGTTGTGCATGATCGATCGCGAGATACCAGTCGGGGATCATCGTCAGCGAATAGGAAAACGTAATGAGATCAACCTGTCCCTCGGACGGGACGAAAGCGGTTGCATCACCGCAGACGGCTTCGATGTTGTGCCAACCTCGCTCTTGAGTTCGCTGCTTCGCCACCTCCAGCAGCGACGGACACAGGTCGACCAGATAACCCTTCTTGAGGCTCGTCAGCTTGTCGCCCAGGCGTTCCGCGTTTTCACCCGTGCCGGCTCCGAAGTCGATCCAGACGGAGTCCGGCGCGACCTCCAACGCGGAAAACAGTTCCTGCCGGCCGTGCAGCATCCGCGAACGAAAGCTGTCGTATCCCGAGGCTTGGCCGTGATAAAAACTCTCCAGCCGTTCCTGATGCGTCTTGCCGCGAGCGCGTTTTACCGCGAGATGCCAGATGATCTTCAAATCACCGAAGAAAGAGCCGCGGCGGGTCGTGGCGGTATCGCTCATATGTCGGCGGTCGATTCAAAAGCCTTACGTGTTCGTTTCGGCGATGTAGAAGCTGCCGTATGTGTGCACGCGGTCGACGGCGTGCAGTTCCGCCGCGAGATCGCGTTCGTAACGCAGCAGTTCGCCTACCTGCGTCTTGCGGCCCTGATGTTGAACCTGCAGCGGATCGACGAAGTCGACCGACAGACCAGCGCTTCTCCACAGAATGCGTGACTTCGGGGCAGCGCGATCGAGAATGCACTGCCATTCTCCCGCCAGCACTTCGGGCGCATTGCTGTAGAGCCAATCCATGTGATCCAGCAAAACGAACCGCGAGATCGGTTTGTCGTGTTTCTCCAGGAATCCCAGCAGCGAGTTGGTTTCGCACGTCACGCGATTCACAACATCGTGCTTCAAACGGTCGAAGTTGGCGAGTTTCAGATACTCGGGACAACAGTCGGGCGTGTACTGCCCGGTGAGGTAGACCCGCCAGAAGTAGTTGTCCTGAATCGGAATCTTGGTGAAGACGGTCTCCACGCGGTCAACGATGAACCGCACGATGCCGCCGGGATACCCGCGATCGATCTGCTCGCGCTGGCTGCGCGGGACGCCCAGCAGAGCCAGCGTGACATCACGGCGAAGCATCCAGTTGACCATCGGCTTCCAGAGCTTGTCCCGCATCTGGTAGCGGGCATAGATTTCTTGCTGTTGATCGAGAGTCTCCGCGGCGAGCAATTCATCGATTCCCTTTCGCAGTTTGACCCCCCGTTTGATGTAGACATTGGCCAGGTAGGCAAAGAATCCCGACGACCCGCGAAAGTAGAAGCTCTTTCTTCGACCCTTGGGTGAAAAGAACTTCCCCTTGCGGTCCCAGTACTTCTGAGCGCTCGGCGAAAGATGCTCGCGCATCGCCTCGCGATAAACGCCTTCAAAGCTGGGGTGGCTCCCCTTGCCGAAGATCGTGAAGAAGGTCTCGTGATCGAGGCCGCGCGCCCCGGCGAGCTTCAGTTCCAGCAGGGCGTTCTGCCGGCGATTCATATCGACGGTGTAGACATGGCCGGCGCCAGCCAAGGCATAGTCGAGGGCGTTGCAACCGGCCGACGTGATGACCAGCACATTGTCATCGGGGGTCAGCTTCAAAGCGACCCGATCGAGGCGCGGGTCTTCCCAGCACGAGTTATAGACGAGGTTGCGCCCGTGAATCAGGTTGAAACAGGCGCGACGAATGCGATTCAAAAGCATGAAAACCGGCTCTCTGGGCCCGAATCTGCGTCCAGCGGATGACAATGAGGCGTCGTCAGCATCGGGATGTAACGCGATCTGCACAGGTTATCCCGTCGATTCCCGGTTGTCGAATCTGTCCCAGTACTCGAACGCCCCACTGCCGGACTCGAACAAATGGGAATCCTGATTCCCTCTTCGCGCACGTCGCGATTCTCGCGATGCTACGAATTCACGAAATCGAACTGATTCATCACCGTAATGCCTGCCATGCGTGGAATTCCGCGACTCCGACCCAATCGAGTCATTCTGCATGCTGCCACGCTCGGACTGCTGGCGATGTTCGCCGGCTGTCCGGAATCGGAGGACTCCCCCGAAGTGCTCGTTGAGCGCGGCAACCTGCTGCGAGATGAGGGGAGAATCGACGAGGCGGCTGTCGTCTACCGCGAGGCGGTCAAGGGATTCCTGGGCTACGTGGAAGACGATCCTGATGATGGCTACGCATGGTTCGAGCTTGGTGGCTTGTACCACTGGCTGGACGACGACGCCCGCTCCATCGAGGCGTATCAGAAGTCGATGCAGCTAAGCGCGGAGTATGCTGAGAGTCCGTTTGTGTGGTATCGGATTGGCGATTTGCATTTTCGAGCCGGAAGGGCCGACGAGGCCATTGAAGCGTATAACAACGCGCTGCGGTATGACCCCGAGAACGCCATTGCATTCAATGATCGAGGGTGGTGCTACCTGACGCTGCTGAAGGACAGTGAATCCGCGTTGGGCGATTTCGATGAGGCCATCAGACTCGATCCTGAGTTCGTGTTTCCCATTATCAATCGAGCCATTGTACATGTAGGGGCCAACGACCTGGAGCTGGCCTTGACGGACATGAATCGCGCCATCGAGCTGCAATCCGACGATCCCACGAACTTCGTCAAGCGAGCCGACGTCCTCCGCGAATTGGGGCGATTTGAGTCCGCTGTTGAGGACTATTCAATGGCGATCGATCTCGATGACCGCTATCCCCACGCCTACTATGGTCGCGGCCTGGCTCGCCGCGAACTTGGGCAGACTGAAGCAGGTGATGAAGACATCCGCAAGGCCATTGATCTCGACCCAGGATTGTCGGTGCTGCCGGTGGAGAGCGTGACAGCCGACGATGACGACACATCGGCCGACGCCGCGGTGCTGGTCAAACTGGGAGAACTGGGTTACACCAACCTGCGTGCAGTGCCAGAGGACAAAGTTTTTCGGATGCACGGAGATCGCGATGGTCATGAAACAGCGATCTACATCACGAAGGTCGATGCGGACGGTCGCGCCAGAATCAGCGATGCCGATTTGAATGCTATTCGCGACTCGATGTTACCGGTCGATCTCGCCCTCATTTCAGATAGCGAGTCGCCGGCCGCTCCGGAAGTCGTTAAGGTCGTGCGCGACTGGTCGCCCGCCGCTGTCGACTTGCGGCCCGTGCAATTCGAGTTCGCGGTCCCAGAGTAATTCGGTCGGATCCTGTAATCGGAGCAACGCGAACCTGAGTACCCGACATGCCCAGTATTTTTACTCGCATCCTCCAGGGGGAAATCCCAGGTCGCTTCGTTTATCGCGATGATTGCTGCTTCGCGATCCTGACGATCTCGCCTCTCAAGCCGGGACATACCTTGGTGATCCCCATCGAAGAGGTGGACCATTGGCTCGATCTGCCTCCCGATCTCGCGACACATCTGTTCGCGACTGCGACCAAAATAGGCCGGGCGATTCAGTCAGTGTTCCAGCCGGAAAAGGTCGGCTTGATGATTGCGGGACTGGAGGTACGACACGTCCATCTGCATCTCGTGCCAATCTGGCAGATCGGAGATTTGGACTTCGCGCGGCAGGATCAGCACCCTGATCCCAACGAACTCGATGCGGCGCTGCACCGAATCCGCGCCGCTCTGGAGCAGCAATGACGCTGTTTCGATCGAATTTGAGAATCTCACGGAGTTTCAATCCTGGCCGAAAAAACTTGAAAACGGAATTGACGCGCCAACTCGATTTATTAAGCTCACGCTCAAAGTGTCTCTGATCGCTACCTATTGCACATACCAGCAGCCCCAAAAGTTGTTGGTGTGCCGCCCTCAGGGAGTCCATGGTTGGTCCAGGGAATCGGCAGAGGGGTTAATGGCGTCAGGCGTCTCTTCCTCATCGGCTTGCTCGGAGCGATGAACGGAAGTCACAGGAACCCGAGCTCTACCGAGGAGTATCGCATGTATCGGAAATTGTTGGTCCTGAGTTTGCTTGCTGTTGGATTTGTGCTGCTGTCGGCCGACGACGCTGAGGCTCGCTGCCGTTATCGGCTGCGCTGCTGCCGTCAACAACACGGCCACCATCAACACCATGGTTGCTGCGCTCCGTCGTGCTGCGCCCCGACTGACTGCTGCGACACCAGTTGTGCATGTCCGTCTGACTGCTGCGGCCATGGCGGCTGCGGCCATGGCGGCTGTGGAAATGGCTGTTGCGACGGCTGCGGTCACGGTCACGGTGGTCACGGCAATTGCTGTGCGCCGACCTGCTGCTGCCCGACCAGCGGTTGCTGTGACGGCTGCAATAGCGGTTGCTGCGACGGTTGTGCTCCCACCGGTCACTCGCACTCGGGAGACATCTATAGCCCCGGTGCGGAAGACGCTCCTCCCGGACCGACCGACGCCAACCACGAAGCGCCGCCGGCCTGATTTGGCACGGACGACGTTTTGAAAGTCTCTGAACTTGCCCGTCTTCACGGGCAAGTTTTTTTGTGCCACAATCTAACTTACAGCCCTGAGTTCCATCGGGCTGAAGCTCAGCGGCTGTCAACAACGGATTGGCAACGACATGCGGCAGATTCTGTTTCGGATTTCGTTCGAGACCCCCTGGATGTTTTGGGGCTTCGATCCCGCGAACAATCAGAGCATCGTCGGTGCCGCGGTCGTCGCTTCGGTGATCGCGCTTTGCTACGCGGCGCACTTTGCGATCACTCGCCAGACAAGTAAGCAGCCTTGGCTCTGGCTGGCAGTCCTCTATGCGGTCGTCGCGATCGTTCTCACCGTAGTGGGACTGGTTGCCAACGCCGGGCAGCCTCGCAATTGGCCCACGCTGCCGTTGTTCGGCTACGGCGTTGCTGTTCTGATTGCATTTCTGATGGGACTGTGGTGGGCGAAACGACGTGCCAGGACGGTCGGCATCGACCCTGAGTTGATCACCGATACCGGGTTCTGGTTGCTGGTCAGTGCTGTCGCAGGCGGTCGATTCGAATACCTCAGGCAATACAGCAACGAAGTATTTCCCGAAGGGCAAAAGCTGGGTGACGCCCTGATACGGGTCATCAATCTCCGTGAAGGGGGCTTGGTGCTGGTCGGCGCGCTGGTCGGGGGTACCATTGGCGTCATCGTATTCGCCCGCATCCGCAAGCTGAACCCCTGGCTCCTGCTGGACATTGTGATGCCGTCGGCCTTCCTCGCCATTGGTTTCGGCCGACTCGGGTGTCTGTTGAATGGCTGTTGTTTCGGTGATCCCTGCACTCTCCCCTGGGGCATTTCATTTGCCGCCGACACCGTGCCGTTCAAGGAAATCGTCGAACGAGGATTTCTGTCCGAAAATGCACCCTGGACGATGCCGCTGCACCCGACGCAGATCTATATGGCGATCGACGGCTTCATCATGGCGGGGGTGACAAGCCTTTACTTCCCGCTCAGGCGCTGGAACGGCGAACTGCTCGCCATTTCGGCCATGTGCTACTCGCTCTCACGCTTTCTGATCGAATTTCTGCGCTGGGACGAAATGGGGCAGATTGCCACCGCTTTGACCATCTCGCAGATCTACAGCGTGGCGATATTCACGTTCGCCCTGGCGGCGTGGCTGTATGGTCAACAGCGATATGTATCGCGGTCGAAGGCGCAACTTGCGCCCAACGCCGGCGTGTGAAGATCATTGCTCGCCGAAGCACAAAATACGCCCTTCGGTCCCTTCGGTGCCGATCACCAGTCGACCTCTGCCGACAGCCGGTGAACCGGTGATGCGTTCGCCCGTGTTGTACTTCCAAACTTCTGCTCCGTCCGAAAGCCTGATGCCGTAGATGTTCTTGTCCGCCGACGCGATGAAGACGCGATCCCCGACGATGACGGGCGAGCAGTCGATCGGACCCCGCGCGGGAAACACCCAAATCGGTTCTCCCGTCCGGCGGTTGACGCAATGCACGCTGCGATCGCGGCTGCCGATGACGACGTAATCGTCCTTGACCGCTGGCGACGAATGAATCTCGGCTCTGCTGTCGGGTTCGTAGGTCCAGATGTTGACGCCTGCATTCCAGTCGATCGCAAGCACGCGACCGCTATCGTCGCCGTAGTACAGAACGCCGTTGACCAAGGCCGGCGAGGCGATCATCAGTCCTTCCAGGATCACTTCACGATCCTGCAGTCCGGTTTCGATGTTGACGACTCGCAAGATCGGTTGATCGCATCCAGTCACAAACGTGAACTCGCCATCGAACGCCTGCGTGCCGTTGATCGGCCCCTGGGCGGCGAACTTCCACAGCTCGCTGCCGTCCGCGACAGCGAAACCATAAAGATAGCCGGCTGAGCAGCCGCAGATGACGCGGTCGCCGACGACATTCGCGGCCCCGACAATGTCGGACTGCAGTTTCGCCACCCAACTCCTCTCGCCATTCGCGATGTTGATGGCATGCAGAACTCCCGTGTCATCGCCGATGTACGCCGTGTCACTCGAGACGGAGAGCGGCGCGATGAACGCTGGCGGAAAGTTCGATGGATCATCGGGATCGACGGAGGAATACTCCCAGACGACTTCCCCATCCGCCAGATTCATGCACAGCACGAGTCCCCCCAAGGTCGCGACATAGACGCGGTCCCCCACGATCGCGGGAGTGGACGTTACGCCGTCGGTGACGGACTTCTCCCAGACGAGCTGCGGGTCGGCAGGAAGTTCAGAGCCGGCCAAGCCGGTCATTTGCAGGCCGTTGCGAAAATCAGGCCAGTCCGGTCCGACTGTTTCGGGTTCAGCGATCGGCGCTGCAGATGCCGGTTCAGTTTCGCCGGGATCCTGTTCGCCTGCCGAGTCGTCGGCCTGCGCGAACCTCATTGGGATTCGAGGGTCGGCACACAGCACGAACAGCAGCACCAGAATTCCAGTCACACCGCAGACGTGATCGAGTCGCACGCGCATCGGTAAATCTCCGTGAAGTCGGATTCCGTCATCGGACGGGGATTGAATTTGCCCGTCCACTGTTTGTCGGCTTCCTCAGCCATGATCGGGATCATTCTCGGATCGAACTGTTCGACCTCGGACAAGTTCGTCGGCAGCCCGGCACGCGAGACAATCAGCGTCAGAAAGTCGGCCAACAGCGCGCCGGCGTTGGGATCGCCCGCGTCGCACAAACGTGCGTCCTCGGCTAGCTCCCCGTACAGCCGGCCGACGATCGCTGAATTGTGCCGCACGATATGCGGAAGCATCACGCCGATCGCAACGCCATGCACTGTGTCGAAATGAGCCGTCAACGGGTTGGCCATGGCATGTGTTGCGCCGAGCATCGAGTTCTCGATAGCAGCGCCCGCGAGATGCGATCCGAGCAGCATCGCGCTACGGGCCTTGAGGTCGCTGGGATCGTTGACGACGGCGGGAAAAGCGCGGCACAGCAGTTGCCAGCTTTGGCGGCTGAACAGTTGCGACACTGGATTGCGTCGCGTCGTCACATAGGACTCGATGGCATGGCTGATGGCGTCGATGCCCGTCACAGCCGCCACACGGACGGGCATGGTGAGTGTGACCATCGGATCCAACAGCGCCACCTTCGCGGCGGCTTTCTTGTCGCCGCACGCCATCTTGATATGGGTCTTGGGATGGGCGATCACGGCGTAGGATTGCGCCTCGCTCCCCGTGCCCGCGGTGGTCGGGACCGCGATGAGAGGCAGCATCGGCTTCGTCGCCTTACCGATGCCCCAATAGTCCTCCATCCTACCGCCATTGGTGAGCAGAAAATTCACCCCCTTGGCGCAATCGATGCTGCTGCCGCCGCCCAGTCCGACCAGCAAGTCGATCGAGCGGGACTTGGCGAAGGCCAAGCATTCCTCCACGTCGTCGGTCGTGGGATTCGGGCGCACGCGATCGTACAACTCGACCTCGATGCCCGCGCTCCCCAGCGAATCAAGGGCGACCTGGACATGGCCCGCCTCTTCGAGACCGTGGTCCGTCACCAGCAGTGCATGAGTGCCACGCAGCTTTCTTGCGAATTCTCCCAACCGCGTTAACACGCCAGCGCCAAAGACCAGGCGCGTGCGCGGGTCGTAGTCGATGTTGGGTATGTCGGGGACTGGATTCATTCAGTCACGGCGGCATCAGAAGTGAGGTATCGGGCGGGGACTGCAAGTACGGCGGGAACCATCAGGGGAGCTTCATTGTTTGCAACCGGCCCGGCGAATTCAAGAAGAGTGGGGAAGGCAATTGGGAATTGGCAGTAGGCAGCAGTGAAAAATCACAATTGACCAACCCAGAGTCCCTAATCACTCACCCCCCGTAGGCTCCGTAGCGCTTCAATCCCTGCCGAAATGCGATGCGGTTCGCCACGAACAGGCCCACCACCCAGCCTAGACCAATGGACAACTCTCGCACCACGGCGGCCTGTGTCGGCAGCTTTTCCAGAAAGATTGCCGCGGGAGTATACGCCAGAAACTTGAACGGCATGTAGTCGATGCCGACAGTCAACACCGCGCTGGCGATCGGATTGTCGACCGATCGGAGCACTTCCAGCGGGATCATGTGACCCGACAGGAAATAGTTGATCATCATGTAGATGAAGAGCAGCGAACTGACCTCGAGAAACCAGAACGAAATCAGCCCGATGAGGGACTCCAGCAGGAAGCCGATCAGAAACGCCATGATCAGCGACAGGCAGAAAGCTCCCATCCGCCAGGCGTCGGGCCACCCGGGCAGAAAGTCGCGGCAGAAATAGAACACGATCGCAAACGGGATCGTTGCGATCGCGTAGTAGACCAGCTTGTGCGCGATGCGATGCCACAGCAGATAGCCGAGCATGTCGATCGGCTGGGTAATGTACTTCTTGATGTTGCCGTCACGCACGTCGCCGGCGATGCCGCTGGCCAGTCCCGGCATGCTGGAGAACGCCCGCGCGACCATGGCGAGCAGAAAGTAGGAAACCATGTCCCCATAGGAGTACCCAACGATCTCCTGTTCCGCGCCGGCAGTGCCGGCGGCGAAGATCGCCCCCCACACCAAGATCTGCGTCACGATGGGCAAGAAGCGAAACAACGTCGACAGCATGAAGTCGGCGCGATAGACCAGCCGTTCCTCCACGCAGATGCGAAAGATGGTCGAGTAGACTCGTACTTTCCGCCACATGTCGCACCGGGACCGCGGATTGAAGGGGAAGCATACGACTCGCGTTACTCCGTATCACCCGTGCCGCCAGCGGACTCCGTCTGTTCACCCGACATGGCGGGTTGTGTGACGGCGGCGGCCAGCGAATAGAGCGGGTTCTCGCCCATCTTCTGCGAGCACTTGGGACACTTCACCTTGGCGATGCCCTTGCCCCCCTTGCCGCCGAGCTTTTCCTTGTTGCGGGCGGCCTCGCACACGGCCATGCCGCACGATCCGCAGCGATAGCCCGCGACCGTCAGTCCGGCGGTCGGGTCGGCCTTGTACCAGTCGAGATTCTTGAGGGCCTTGATCGGCACTTCCATGTAGTGGCATTTGTAATCCTGGTAGGAGTCCGTCATCGGGATTTGGGTGTCCTTTTCCAATCCCGTGATGAGGAAATGTTCCGCGAGATGCTTCGCGAACTGCCGATATTGCAGCACTCCCAGTGACAGGTAGCGCGAATCAGCCTTGTCATCGAGACTCGGCAACTGGATTGCAATGCGGTTCTCTCCGAACACCGGCACACCGGCGAACATCGAGGCGGCGCGGCTGGCCACAGGCTGCGCGACTCGCAACTGATTGAGAACTTCCGGCTTGTAGAGCGTGGCCTCACCCGTTGTGAGTTCGCCGGCGGGCTTGCCATCCGCGAAGTGCTGACGGACGGCCTCCCTGGCATCGGGCTTCTTCTTGGCGTCGCCCCCGCCGCCGAACAGACTGCCCCCGGCTTTCTTCTGTAGCGTGACGACGACCAGGCCGTCGATCGTGCAGGCCACGTCGGCTTCGACGAATTCCTTCAGCAGGCTGTCGGCCTTGAGCTTGAGTTTCTCGGGACTGACGACATGCAGATGGAGATTGTCCATCCAATGGATGAGCGTCGCAGGCCGTTCGTCTTCACTCTCGTCGGACTCTTTCTTCGCGTAGTCCGGCGGATCAACAGGAACGATAAAGGGCGCCTTGCACTTGGGGCAGCGCCCGGTCATGCCGCGATGGGCGTCCTTCACCTCGATGTGGCAGCCATACGGGCAAAAGATGATGAATCCGCCGGGCGTCTTCGCGCCGCCGGCGAAGGTGCGCTTTTTCTTGCGGCGTTTTTGCGACTCCGCCTCTTCCTGCATGGCGATGTCGAGCAGCGCGTCACCGCCGGTGGCAACAGAGTGCGGCGTGGCTGGCACATCGGCTGTTGTTCTGATTTGAGCGGAATCGTGACGTTCCGTGGCCGTCTTTCGTTTCTCCAGGGGCGCGCTGTCGGCCGACGCCGGTCGCGAGGGCTCCTGCAATTGGAAACCCATGCCGTCGTCGTCGGCGGAGACGGCTTCCCCTTCCGGCAGACTGAAGATGATCGGAGCGGGATTGGCCTGCATCGCCTGATACTTGGCCTCCAGCTTCTTGTGCATGAAGGCGCCGCAATTCCAGCAGCGAATCAGTTGTTTGCGGACCAGCTCACCACATTCCGGGCAGGGGAGTTCGTTCGGTGTGGCCGTCGTAGGCGTGGTCGGTTGCTTGCTCATCAGTCGTGACTGCGAAGTCGGTACGAAATGAAAGTGGAACACCGGTGATCGAGTCGGCACGAAGCGCAACCCGTTACGCGGTGGTATGCTTGATAACTCATAGGTTATACGGCTTTGAAGCTTCGGCAACGGCAGAACCCGCGAAAGTTGGCGTCTGTGTCCCTGAAATCCCTCGAATCCGCGCGATCCTACCCCCGTAGTCTTCCCAGAATGTTCATGGCACGCGGCACAACGGTTGAACCACGCCGGGTGAATGCCCACACTGAGCCTTCGTGACAACCGCTAACGGACTTCACGATATTTCCATCGATCCCCAGCTTGAGTCATCCCGAGATGCTGCGTCACATCGCTGCCATTCCGGGTCACGAACCCTTCCTGAGTAAAACCTGGTGACCACGGCCGGACAACTCTTTCTCGTCGTCTTTCTCATCCTGGCAAACGGCTTTTTCGTCGCCGCCGAGTTTGCTCTCGTCAAGGTCCGCCTGAGCCAGTTGGAAGTTCTCGCCAGCGAGCGTCGTTGGTCGGCACGCGTCGCCAAGGGGGTCGTCACCAATCTGGACGCCTACCTGTCGGCTTGTCAGCTCGGCATCACGATTGCCAGCCTCGCGCTCGGGTGGGTCGGTGAGCCTTTCGTGGCGGGGATCATCTCGCCGTTTCTCAACCGAATGGGCCTGGGGGAGCACGTGCACACGATCGCATTGCCGCTGGGGTTCATCACGATCACCTTTCTGCACATCACGGTCGGTGAACAAGTGCCGAAAATTCTGGCGATCCGCAAGGCGACGGCAACGAGCCTCTTCATTTCGCCTCCGCTGCTCGTGTTCTATTACGTCTTCCGGCCGTTTATCTGGTTCTTGAACTCGTCGAGCAACTGGATGTTGCGGATGCTGGGTTTCGGCGCGATCAACAAGA
>JANNSB010000620.1:0-1816 GCA_031402175.1 Planctomycetaceae bacterium | reverse complement strand
ACCATCATCTTCCTCAACGAATCCCGGCGCGACTACCTTCAGGGCATTGACGTCCCTCGCGACGAGCCCAGCGAGAAGCAAAAGACCGACCTCGGCTACAAGGCCTTTCAGCGCTACGCCTGCAAGATGGCCACGGGCTCGGGGAAGACCACGGTCATGGGGATGCTGTCAGCCTGGAGCATCCTCAACTAGGTTCACGACCATTCCAACGCCCGCTACTCGGATGTGGTCCTCGTCGTGTGTCCCAACGTGACGATTCGAAGCCGGCTCGCCGAGCTCGATCCGAATCTGGCCGACGCGAGCCTGTACCGGAAGTCTGACCTGGTGCCGTCGCACCTCATGGCGGACCTGACGCGAGGTCGCGTTCTCGTCACCAACTGGCATGTATTCGAACCCCATGGCATGCAGACCGGCGGCGTCAGCGCGCGGGTGTCCAAAGCCGGGCGGCGCGAAGTCGTCCCCGAACTAATCACCATCGCCCACAAAACCACTACGGCCCGTGGGCGGCGGTATCTGACGCCGGACGAGTTTGCGCGGCAAGTGTCGGCGGGCATGATCGACGTGAAGGACGAGGAGCGTGACAAGGACGGGAATCTCGTTCGGGCATTCGTCTCCCGCGAGCGGTACGTCGAGAGCGACACGGCGCTCCTGAACAGGATTCTCGGCCGTGACATCGGGGGGAAGCGCAATATTCTCGTCCTCAACGACGAGGCGCATCACGCGTATCGCATCCGGAAGGACGAGCCGGATCCCGACGAGGTCGATCTCCTTGGCGACGAAGACGATGTCGACGAGTTCTACAAGGAGGCGACGGTCTGGATCGAGGGGCTCGACCGCATCAACAAACAGCGTGGGATCAACTTCTGCGTGGACTTGTCGGCGACGCCATACTTTCTTGGCCGTGTCGGTCAGAACGCGAATCGTCCCTTTCCCTGGGTGGTGAGTGACTTCTCGCTGACCGATGCAATTGAATCAGGGCTGGTCAAGATTCCGCAGCTTGCGGTTCGGGACACGACCGGCGCCCAGATTCCCGGCTACTTCAACATCTGGCGCTGGATTCTCCCGCTGCTCACTCCGGCCGAGCGCGGTGGCAAGAAGGGGTCGCCGAAGCCGGAGGCGATTCTGAAATGGGCCAACACCCCCATTTCGATGCTCGGAGGCCTGTGGGAGCAGGATCTGGCGGACTGGGCGAAGTCGATCGATGACCCGCGTCCTCCGGTCTTCATTCTGGTGTGCAAGAACACCGCGATCGCCAAGGTCGCCTACGAGTGGCTGGGCGAGAACAAGCCGCCGATGGGGGTTCCGCCCGCGAAGATCCCGGGTTTCTTGAATACCGCGGATCGCATCAACACCATTCGCGTGGACTCCAAAGTGGTGCGCGAGACCGACACAGGTCACGCGAAGAGCGACGAAGTTCAGTGGATGCGCTTCACTCTGGACAGCGTCGGCAAAACGGCGTGGCCGCGCGATCTGCAGGGCCGACCGATCTATCCGGAGGGATTCGAAGAGCTAACGAAGAAGCGAGGGCAGCCGCTCCACCCACCCGGCCGGGACATTCGTTGCATCGTGTCGGTCGGCATGCTCACCGAGGGTTGGGACTGCAATACCGTGACCCATATCGTCGGGCTGCGGCCGTTCATGTCTCAGCTTCTCTGCGAGCAGGTGGTCGGCCGCGGTCTGCGCCGGCGCACCTACGAGCTGGCCGACAACGGACTGATGACGGAGGAAGTGGCCAAAGTGTTCGGCGTCCCTTTCCAGGTGATTCCGTTCAAAGCGACGCCTGCCGGGAATCCGAAGCCTCCGCAGAAGCGACACC
>JANNSB010000619.1:0-4045 GCA_031402175.1 Planctomycetaceae bacterium | reverse complement strand
GGAGGGCGAGGCTCCCGCCGAGCCGGATGAAAGAGCGACGCTCATCCTGATGTCGGCACGGCTTCCGTCTTCGACCCGTCAGAATCCGCACGAGCGCTATCCTGGCGAGTGATTCCGTATATGACGGCATCCCGGCGGTTCTTTTCGAGCAAGCGTGAACTAGGTTTCATGCACCTTCGAGATCAACCCCAGGCCGCGAACGTCGCCGCCACTGCCAACCGTCTAGAGGTTCGTTATCATGCTCGGCATCACCATCGCCATTATTGCTGTCGCCATTTCCGTATTCGCATTGGGCCTGCAGGTCTTCAGCCTGCGTAAGGCCATCGAGGAATGGCACCAGCGCCCGGCCGCCTGATGTTGTGCCGCGACGAGGCGCGCCAATCCACGCCAGCGTTGAACTCGGGCGAGAGTTCGGCGCGTAACGACCTCGTCAATGGAAGCCACTTACACGGACGTTGTCTGCCCCGCATGCGGCTGCACTTGCGACGACCTGACGCTGCGCCTGGATGAAGGCGGCAGAATCGTCGGGATGGAACGGGCCTGCGATCTCGCCCTCCCATGGTTCGCGGCCGTCAACGACGCTTCGTCACCTCCCGCTCTAATCGACGGCTCCCCCGTCGCTGTGGATGACGCGATCAACGAGGCCGCGAAGATCCTGCGGGCTAGCCGAGCGCCGCTCATCTACGGTCTCTCGCGCAGCAGCACCGGTGGACAGCGGGCGGCGATCGAGCTGGCGGAATCGCTTGGAGGCACGATCGACACGACGGCGTCGGTCTGCCACGGGCCGTCGATCATGGCCATTCAGGAAGTGGGTGAATCGACCTGTTCGCTGGGTGAAGTGAAGCAGCGCTCCGACCTCGTGATCTTCTGGGGAGCCGACCCGGTGAAGAGCCATCCCCGGCACGGCGAGCGGTATTCGATGGATCCCGTAAGTGAGTTCCTGCCGCGCGGACGCGAGGATCGCACCGTGATCGTCATCGACATCAAACGCACGGCCAGCTCCGAGATCGCGGACCAGTTCATTCAGGTCGCACCTGGCCGCGACTTCGAAATGATCTGGGCACTGCGTCTGCTCGTTCGCGGAGTCGAACCGGAACAAGTTCCCCAGTGCGGCGTCTCGCTCGATGAACTGCGGGGTCTGGCCGATCAGATGCGGCAATGCAGGTACGGCGTCGTGTTCTTCGGACTGGGGCTGGCTCAGGCGAATCAGGGACACATCATCGTCGACGGCTTGTTGCGGCTGGTGGCCGACCTCAATTCGCACACGCGATTCTCCGCACGACGGCTGCGTATCCCCGGCGATGTGACAGGGGCCGACAGCGTGCTGTGCTGGCAGACCGGTTTCCCGTTCGGCGTCGATTTCTCACGGGGATATCCTCGCTACAATCCGGGCGAGTTCACCGCGAACGACCTCCTCTCGCGGGGAGATGTGGATTGCTGCCTGCTTGTCGGCAGCGAAAGTTTGAGCGCCTTCTCGCGACGTGCGATCGACAACCTGCAGTCGCTGCCCGTCATCAGCATCGACTATCCGGGCACGCAGCCCCCATTCACTCCCCGAGTGCAGTTCACCTCAGCCGTGTATGGACTTGATGCCCCGGGAACGATCTACCGGATGGACGAAACCCCGCTCCCTTTGAGGCAACTTCGCCCCAGCCGATATCCGACGGATGAGGAAATATTGAGCCGGCTGCATCGCGCACCTTCGAGTGGATGGCCGACGCTCTGAGGGACGGTCGAATCGAGCAACGAGCTCCGAGGACTCGTGGGGAAGCCTGCTTCGCTACGACCGTGTATACTTCAGCTTCAATAAGAGCTTTATTCAACATACAAGGGCAGAGCGCAGCGCCGCCCTGGGTTCCCAGACCCCATGAACCACAACAGCCCTGAATGGGCGACGCATCCCGGAATCAATCATGCCACAATCCCTCGTCCGCAACCTCATTCATCTCGTTGACTGCACCATGAGCAATCCGACCCGAAAACGCCTGCTGAGTCTGCTGTTCATCGGCTGCACCGTCAGCAATCTGTGGGCAGACGATCGATGTCCAGACTCCGATACCAAGGATGACCAAAAACCTGACGAAGAGGTGATCTCACTCTTCAACGGCAACGACCTCACCGGCTGGCATGTCGATGTCCCCGAAGCGGATGCAAACCCCCAGATCGAGCCGAGCTTCATCGTGCGGGACGGGCTGCTCGTCAGTCTTGGCACCCCGAACGGGCATTTGATCACCGATGCGGAGTTCGCCGACTACCGGCTTGAAGCCGAGTACCGCTTCCCTGGGGAACCGGGCAACTGCGGAATCCTGGTCCATTGTTCGACGCCGCGAGCCCTCTACGAGATGTTTCCCGCTTCGATCGAAGTGCAGATGTTTTCCGGCAACGCGGGGGATTTCTGGTGCATCGCCGAGAACATCGAGGTTCCCGACATGGAAACCCGCCGTCCCCGCGAAGAGGGACAGGAATGGGGCGGCCAGGAGGGAGATGCGCGACGCATTCTCAACCTGACCGATGACTCCGAAAACCCCGCGGGTGAATGGAACACAGTGGTGATCGAGTGCGTGGGAGAGGAAGTCACGGTCCACATCAACGGCGACCTCGTGAACCACGGCTCCAACTGCACCGTGTCGGAAGGGCAGATCGCCATCCAGGCCGAGGGGACCGAGGTCAAGTTCCGCAAACTCGAACTGACACCGCTGCCATGATCATGGCGGCAAGGGTATCGGGGGCGCACTGCGTAGCAGAAGCCCCGTCCGGCGCGGTTCGGGGGCTTCCGTTTCACGATGCGCCCCCGCCACCCCGCCGCATGCTGGCGAAGCCGCCAGGTGCCACGGGCGATCGCGTCAGATGTGTGGCACTGGACGGCTTGGCCGCCAGTGCGAGCGCGGAGTGGGGGGACGAGTGGCGCGGTGGGGTCAGCCGTGATGAAGTCGCCGCCCGCATTCACTGTTGGGCAAGCCAACGGTGGCACACACGCCGTGAGAGCGTGGAGCAGAGAGGCTGGAACTTGGAGCGCGGCCGCGTGGTCTTGCGCCCCTCACCCCGGCCCTCACTTCCGCAAGGGGCGCGGCCAATCGATTGATGTCGATTCTCACGACTCCCTTGCTTGCGCTGCGGGCTAATGGCGGCTTGTCGGCGGGGTTGAACCCCGCCGCTCGGGGGATCACGTCACCTCAAACGCGCGCACCTGGATCGCATTCCTGCCGCTCTTCTGCGCGGGGCGGGGTTCCGGTTGCGCGTAGCCGTTCTGGTCGACCGCGCGGGCGCGGAACTCGTACTTGCCCGGCTGCAGGTCCGACAGCGTCGCCACCCACGACGCCATGCCGAATCGCGTCGGCCACGTTCTCGGCTCGCCGGTCGTTGCATCGAAGCCGAGCAGATCGCGGGTCGTCGTTCCGCTTGGTAGCACCGTGCTCCAGTCAGGAGGGGTAAAGAGTTCGCATCGCTCCCAGGGGGCGCTTAACAGTTCGGGATCATCATCATCCAGAACGGGCGCATCGGCCCGGACGGACCGCAACCAGTATTCGACATGGTCCACGCCCGACAGACCGGAGATCACCTGACCCGTCACGACGACTTGCTGCCCCGACTCGATCGTTGCTGGAACCTCATCGATGTATGCCGCCGTCTTGAGAGCCGACTCAGGGTCATTGTTCTGCAGCGCGTAGGTGTCGTTGGGGCGATAGTCGTTCGTCACGAAGATCTGCTGCAGCCATTTGATGTTCTTGAAGCCGTGCGTCCACGGCACGATCATCCGCACTGGCCCGCCGCGAACAGGCGGGATCGGCTCGCCGTTCAAGCGATAGGCAACGAACACCGGGAACTCGCCCGGCGGCGTTTCCATCACCTGTGTATAGCTGAGGGATGCCTGAAAGATCTGCTCTGGGTCGTGGTTGTGGAAGCCTCGAAAATATACACGTCGCACGCTGCTCATCCGACCGCAGAGTGCGAGCACATCCCGCAGCGGCACACCTTCCCACAGTCCTTGCCCGAGCGGCGTCGGAATGTTGAGGCACTGCAGGGCCTTGACGAACTTGACGCCGCG
>JANNSB010000618.1:0-4493 GCA_031402175.1 Planctomycetaceae bacterium | reverse complement strand
TCGTTGATCGATAGATGGCAGGCTACCGTTCAATGCATTGAGCAATCCGGTGCGGCTCGCCATCCGCGAGGCAGGCACTTCGACGGGCAACGTCAGTCCTTCGATCCGGTAATCGCCGCCAGCGGGATCACCGATGAACCGTTCCGGATCCCACAGCGATCCAAGAAAACCACCGGTTTGACCAGCCGGCGTGACGTTGTCATTTAGCCGCATCCTGTCAGGCAGCCAGACACTTGTCAGCGCCGGCACTTCCTCGCTGGGCCTGAGCAACTTCAGCACCGAGCCGAAATAGGGCCAGTCGGACGGTTTGATCTGCCGGGCGCTTCCCGGCCCGTAGGGATAACCGGTTAGCACCCAGTAACCACTGACATCGTGATTGTTGTCGTCCGTCGCCAGTGAACGAATCACCGCCAACTTGTCCGCGCGCTGCGCCGTCCGTGGCAGAAGCTCACAAAACTGAATCCCCGGCACGTTGGTCTGAATCGGCTGAAAGGGACCGCGAATCTCCACGGGTGCGTCCGGCTTGGGATCAAACGTCTCATGCTGCGGCGGCCCACCTTGCAGCCAGAGAAAGATCACATTCTTCGCCCGGCCAAACATTGCGCCGGACAGTTCTGCCGTCAAAGAATTGGCAGGTGGTGATGCGTACAAGGATGTCGGCGGCGCGATCAGATCCGTCAGCGACAATCCCAGGACCGACAGCCCCCCGACACGCAACCACTCCCGGCGCGTGACGTCACCCTGGATGCCTGTGCCACGATCCAAAAACGAGAGCATGAGATTTGACTCCGTACCGTACACTGCCAAGCCAAACAAAGTGTGGCTGCCCGCATGGAGAGACGCAATCGAATTGCCGCGTGCGGCGAGAATCTAATGCGGGAATTCTCTCTCGGATCACGTCGGCGTCGGCGTGTCGCTCCGAAGCGCTTACACGGCAGCACTCTTTTGGCTCCGAATCGTGGTTTGTATCTCTCACTTTCCAGAGTGCTCTACAGCACCGCGGCGAGGGGATGCGCTGCGTCTGCAGCCTGAGAACGCTGAGTCGACGCTGTGGCGGACTGCGAGCACTTCCTGATAACGGCTCGATTTTGAGGTTTCTATTCTGGCAGTACGGAGTCGTCCCAATCCCTACTTTCCCAGATCGTTTTCATCTGCCAGGCATCCAGTCTATTGAGGACCGCATCCTGCCCTTGCGCACGAAGAGAGACGCCCAGACTATCGTCGTGGCCGGGATACACACGCATTGCCAAGTACTGGCGTTCGTTCACGAAGACTTCGACCACGCTGCGGTCGATGAAGACACGCAACCTGAGTGGCTGCCCATCGCGTTCGACAGTCGCCCGTTCGGGCGGACGCAGCCACACGTCGTCCAATGTGCTGGATCGAGATCCATCTAGAACCACTTCGGCCGGCGTCTGGTACCAGTAAGCCAACTCGCGATCGAAATTGAAGAACGTGATCGAGGTCTGTTCCTCTCCTTCCGGGGACCGCAGGACATTCAGTTGGACCCAGCGCGCTTCCTGTGGATCGATCTCCAATTCCAGTTCCATCGTGTTTCCGCGAATCTCGTTCAGGACAATCTCCTGATTGGCGCGAAGCACTGTTCGAGTGACTTGCTGATGCTCGTGTCGCAGGCTGGCGAGCGACTCGACCGGACTGATACGGAGCCGTTGGTCATCTCCCAAAGTTAATCGCTGTGGGACAGACATAATCTGATCCCAGTGCTCGCTGTAGCGGCCGTCGTTGATGTTCAAAATGTTTATGACGCCACCGTTCCCATCGGTGGCGGAAGACGGCGCATGAACCCCACCGGGAGCCACGCGTCCGTGGTTAAAACGTCCATGCGCGAAGGGTGTGAATCGCTGGTTCTCGTAATCACCGAGATAGTACTGGCCTCCATTGCTGTGGCTGAAGAACAGCAGGATGTGCTTGTCGCCAATCGGCTCGAAGTTCGGGCAAGCGCCGTCATCATCGGGGCGAATGAACGGAAGATCTGTCAGAAAATCGCCGCGGGACTCCCACTCTTCAAGGTCTTGTGAGGTCCATAGCGACCTGCCGACCAGCCCATAGTAGGTATCGTCCTCTCGCCAGATGTCTGCATCGCCGTGGCCGCTGTTGACCGGTCCGTTCTTGTCCCAATTGAGTAGCAACGGATCATCGGCAATGGCAACCATCTGTCCGGCCGCGATACCGGGGTAAAACGCAATCACGCGGTGATCCTCGACGAGGGTGCTACCAGAGAAGCACATTCGTTCTGGACCGGGATAGATCGCGTACGGCAGATCTCGCCAATGCACCAGATCGTCGCTCACGGCGTGTCCCCAGTGCTGACGGCGTCTCTTGATGTCCTGCGGGTCAGGAAACTCGTCCGCCGGATAGGCTTGATAAAACAGGTGCCAACGACCCTGCCAAAAGCAAAGGCCGTTGGGATCGTTCAGCATGTTTTCCGGACTGACGAAGTGGTAGGCCGGCCGATGAGGCAGCGCTGCGAGATGTCGGCGCGAATCGGCAAAGCGAAGCATCAGTTCATTCGTCTCGAGTTCCGCTTCCTGTTCCGCCAGAGTCTCGGAAAATACCTGCCTTGGAACTGGTGATTCCCATGGAACTGGCATTGGCGTGATCGCGAGCGTCGCAGTTTGCGATTCGCGTTCGCCGAAATGTACGGAATACGTCCCTGCGTCGGCTGGCTTCGCGTTCGCAATCTGGTAGCGCCTACCCGTCGCGCCAGGGATTGAGTGGCCATTTTTCTGCCACTGAACAGGTTGATCGTCAGGCAACGTTGCGTTGAACGAGAACCTGCTTCCTTCGGCAATGGTCGCACCAGCGGGGAGAAGCGCGACCGACTGGGGAGTGACCGAATCGCGGCTGGTAATGTTGATCTGCGCGAGCGTGATGTCGCCAGTGGGATCGCCGCTTGTGTGAAAACGGAAAAAAGACTCGGTCCTCCATTTCAACGCGAATACCGTTCAACTCATTGGTAATCGATTCGCCGACTTTCTCAAGAGCCACGATTTCCGTATCGCCGTCTGGGCCGCGATGGAAGATTGAGTATCCGACTCCGTTGCTGTGAGGAGAGGCAGTGGCGATTATGAATCGCACATCGACGACCATTTCGCCCGGCGCTTTCCAGCAGATCACCAGGCCATTGGGAGTCGAACCAGCCCCCGGATGCAGCAGAATTTCGCCGGCAGGCCAATTCGTATCGTTGCGACTTGAGAACAGTGTTCCCGCAGTCGAGTTTCTGCCGATTCCCCAATAACCAGATGGTCCGCTCCACATCATTGGTGGAGTCGCGAAGTCCGAACCCCAAAGCTCGTTTGCATCGCGGTCACTTGTCGCGAGCAACGGGAAGTTCGGAGTCTCGCCGTCGCCATCATCCAGCCGGTACGACCAGGTGCTGTCCAAATCATTCTCGGTGACCGAGAAATCCTGCGAGAGGGACCAGGTCTCTGCCCGTATGCTGTCAGGAATAACGCCGTAACACATGCAAACAAGACAGGCGAAAGCGATCCTCTTGTCTGCCGTTACCGCGAGCGAGCGCTTCACGCGATGATCTCCATCACGACCTCTCCGGCAACGTCGGTCAGCCGATAATCGCGGCCGTGATGAGGGTACGTCAGTCGTGTGTGGTCGATCCCCATCAGATGCAGCAATGTCGCGTGGAGATCGTGCAGATGTACCCGACCGGAGACCGGTTGATAGCCGAAGTCGTCGGTCTCGCCATGGACGAAACCCCGCTTGATGCCGCCGCCACAGAGAAGTGTGCAGAAGCTCTCCTGCTGGTGCTCGCGACCATGTGTGATGATTGGGCTGGTACCGGTGAGATCCTGGCTCCAGTAGGTTCTCCCGAATTCGCCCGAAATCATCACCAGTGTTTCATCCAGCAGGCCCCGCTGATTGAGATCGGTGATGAGTCCGGCGATCGGCTGATCGGCCGCAGCGCACGAACCGCGCAAGGCATTATGGATGTCGCCATGATGGTCCCATCCATCCATCGTCACCTGCACATAGCGGACACCCGCCTCACTCAGTCGGCGGGCCATCAGACAGGCCCGGCCATGTCGGTCGGCAGCGCCATTGTCGATGCCATACAGCGCCTGAGTCTCTTGCGATTCGCCGCTCAGATCGACCACTGCCGGTGCCGCGGCCTGCATGCGGAAGGCAAGTTCGAACGATTCGATTATACCTTCCATCTGCTGGTCGGCGTTGAACCGCGCGAGCAGATCACGATTCATCTCCTGCAGATAGTCGAGTCGATGACGCTGCGCGAGCGGGTCGGCTGCGAGATCCTGCAAATTGCTGATTGCCAGATCGTTCGGGTTGTTCGGAACCCGCAACGGTGTGCCCTGATGGATTGCCGGCAGGAACGAGGCTCCGTAGGTTCTAGGATCTTCGCCGGGATGAATCGTGATGAAACTCGGCAGGTTGCTGTTTTCCGTGCCGAGCCCGTAACTGATCCAGGCTCCCATCGAAGGGCGGGCTTCGGCAATGTG
>JANNSB010000617.1:0-1590 GCA_031402175.1 Planctomycetaceae bacterium | reverse complement strand
CCTCGCCGCACTGGTTCACCAACCGTCGGCGCTGATGAACAGGAGGCTGGCGCCTCAGATGCCGTGGCATTGCGATCGCGCGATCCCTGGTTGCGCGAGTTGGGCCAGGTCGTCGAAAACGGAGACGCGGAGGAATTGCTGACCTCGATTCCCGCCTCGTTCGAAGTCGAAGCGACTGGCTCAGACATTGCGACGGATGGTGAAGCGTGGCTGCCGGGATTGTTTTCCAGTTTGATCGCCCGCGATAGCGAGACGATGCACGGATCAGCCGGACCATCGACGTTGGAACTCGGACTCGAATCGACTTACACATCGGGCGGCGCAACTCACGCAGCGATTCCTGCGACTTCGATTCCCGCTCGGACTTCGATCCCGGAACCAGAGGCGCTGCGGGAGCCGCTCATTCAAGTGCGCCCGTTCTAAGCGGGCTTTGAGTGGCGTCCATCAATCGGGCGGCGTCGATTCCTGGATTCGACGTACTCTGCCGGGGAGCATCCGCCGCCCAGGTTGCGAGAGCCGAGTCATTCGGACTCAGTGAAGCCGATTGACGGAACTCGAATTCGCCCCCAAATGCGCCGTCGATCAGGAATGTTGATTCATCAACGTCCGCGACGGGCATCTCGAGAGTGAACCTGGTGCCGACTATCATCCCGGGCGTGGCGACGGTCCCTTCGCCGGTGATCTCAATCACGGCCGGCCAATCCTGCGGCGACCCGACGCCGACGAATTCGAGCCACGCGGTATCATCGGCGAACTCCAGAATCGAGTTGTCCACCTGCATTCGCAGATGGCATGCCTCATCCGGCATGCGCCAGAGTGGACCCGATTGCCGAGCCGTGAATTGCGACAGGCTCAAATTCTGCACTTCGTCTGATGACACACGAACGGTCTCCAGCAACGGGCCGGGGCCGAGTCGCAGTGTGTTCGAGAACTCCGCCTGAGGGAGCCCAGACTCCGTCAAGAACGCCGATCCCTGCGAGACGACCACTGCATCGATGCATCGCAGGATAGCGGGCCGCGAATCTTGAGTGCCGTCGAGGCGAACCATCGGCTGCGTGGTTCCAAGATCCAGCAACACACAATGTTCGACATGCAGTTCCTTCGCAGAGGCTTCGATCAAGGGGCCTTGTGCCACTCTCGTCTGGGCCGTGCCGTCGGCTCGCTGAATGATGACGTTCTCGATGCGCACGATGTCCGCCGACAACGCCAACGGCACGTCATCGATGGCGATGACGGGAGTCTCTCCCGGCGCTCCGCGAATGATCAAAGTTCCGATTGCATTCAGTTCGCCTGCTTGCCAAGGGCCGGCGCCATTCAGCAGCACAATTCCTTCTGCATCGGGTGACGGCAGAGGATACGGAGCAGCCGCCGATTCGTTAGGGGTCGTGTCGGCGTTATCGTCCAACGACGAACTCGGCCGATCTCCCCCCATGCCGGTCAGGCTCAGCAGCAGGCCGCGATTCGCCGGAAACCAGACCACCGCGCCGATCACCAACAGCACGGCGACGGCGGCACGGGCCCATCGTTTGCCGGCATGCCAGATCTCACTCCAGTCGCGAGCCGTGATGGCAGGCCGCTCGAACATGGCCG
>JANNSB010000616.1:0-30554 GCA_031402175.1 Planctomycetaceae bacterium | reverse complement strand
GATGATCGGGTCGCCGCCGATGCCGACCGCGGTCGACTGACCGAGACTGAGGTTGCTCGTCTGCCAGACAGCTTCGTAGGTCAGCGTGCCGCTCTTGCTGATCAGACCGACCGAGCCGGGCTTGTGAATGTAACCTGGCATGATGCCGATCTTCGCGATCCCAGGCGTGATGACGCCGGGACAGTTCGGCCCGACCAGCCGCGACTGCGGGTAGCCTTCGAGGAACTTCTGGACCCGCACCATGTCGAGCACCGGCACCCCTTCGGTGATCGCGACGATCAGCTCGATGCCGGCATCGGCCGCTTCCATGATCGCATCGGCAGCCGCGAACGGCGGCACGAAGATCATCGACGTGTTGGCCCCGGTCTTCTGCATCGCCTCACGGACCGAGTCGAAGACGGGAAAGCCGTCGACTTCTGTGCCCCCCTTGCCGGGAGTCACGCCGCCAACGAGGGTCGGCACGCCCGGCCGGCACTCCTCGGCATACTCCCGGCACTTCTGGGAGTGAAACAGCCCCACCTTGCCGGTGATGCCCTGAGTGATGATGCGCGTGCCGGCGTGAACGAGGATCGACATTGTCAGGAGTCAGGGGGCGGGATTCAGGGGTCAGGGGGGGCCGGGTCGAAGTTGAGTTGGAATCAGGATTCCTTGACTCCTGACTCCTGACCCCTAATTTGCAAACAGCGTCTTTCCGGCAGAGTGCAGGTCATCGCAGGCTTGAACCATACGGGCGGCGACCGATTTCTCGGCTTCCTTCAAATAGACACGGGGATCGTACTTCTTCTTGTCGCCGACTTCTCCATCGACCTTGAGCACGCCCGAATAGTTCTTGAACATGTGATCCGCGATCGGGCGCGTAAAGGCGTACTGCGTGTCGGTATCGATATTCATCTTCACCACCCCGTACTGCAATGTCTCTTCGAGTTCGTGCCGCGGCGTGCCGGAACCGCCATGAAACACCAGGTCGAACTCAGCCTTCGCACCATACTTGGCGATGACGGCTTCCTGACCCTTCTTGAGAATGTCGGGGCGCAGCTTCACGGCTCCTGGCTTGTAGTGGCCATGCACGTTGCCGAAGGTGGCGGCGAACATGTATCGCCCTTTGCCCTGCAGGGCCTCGTACACTTCCAGCATGTCTTCCGGTGTCGTGTAGAGTTTCGAATCGGGGACGTGCTCCATTCCCGCGCCGGCGGCTCCGTCCTCTTCGCCGCCGACCACGCCGGCCTCGACCTCGAGGATGATTTCATTCTCGGTGCACAGCTTGAGCAGATCCTGCGAGATGGCCATGTTCTCCTTGAGCGGCAGGTTCGAAGCATCGAGCATGTGGGACTGAAACAGATTTCCCTGTCCCGCCTTGCGACGCGCCGCGGTGGCGGCAATCAGCGGCTTGAGGAACTTATCAACATCAGTCGGCGGGCAATGGTCGGTGTGCAGCGCAACATAGATGTTGTACCGCTCCGCGAGCCGATGGGCCGCCTCAGCCAGCACGATGCAGCCGAGCACGTAGTCGCCGACGTTGATGCCGGAAGCGAACTTGCCGCCGCCGGTGGACATCTGAATGATCCCATCCGACTTCGCATCGGCGAAACCCTTGAGGGCAGCGTTCAACGTCACCAACGATGTGATATTGACGGCCGGATAGGCGTAGTCGTTCTTCTGGGCGGCATCGAGCATCGCCGCATATTGCTTCGGTGTGGCGACAGGCATGGAAAAATTCCTTTTTCAGCGAATCGGGGGCTGCCGACGAGTGCACGACGCGTTAAGGGCGATTCGGCCAACCCAGCCGTGCCGGAACATATCGGACGGAGTTTTCCGCGTCGAGGGTCGGGGAGAGAGAGGTCAGAGTCAGGAATTCAATGGAAGTGTGATGATTCTTCCTGGCTGACCTCTGGCCTCCGACGACTGACCTCCATTTGGCGTGCATCTTGCAGGGAAGCTAAGGTTTGGGTTGAATATGCGTATAGAGACCCTGGCCATTGATGGTCATCCTCGTGAAGATTGATCCAGATGACTCTTCCTCCCCCAATCCTCGCAGCCGGCTTTGAAGGCCTTGTCGCCATCGCCTTTCTGGTGATCTCGGTGATCGGATGGGTGATCAACCAGGCGGGCGGACAAAAGCCGCAGGCGCCAAATCCGGGGGCGGCCGCGAGGCCGCAGCCGAAACGGCAGCAAATACAGAGCGAGATTGATTCTTTTCTGCAACAGGCCACCGGCAATCGACCCGCTCGCGGCAACGCAGGCAAGCCCGTCGTTGACGACATCGAGGTGATCGAGGAGCCGCGCCGAGTCGCCGTCGCGCCGGAACGTCGTCCCCCCGCGCGTCAGCAGCCCAAGCCCGTGACGCAACCCGCGCGTCAGCAGCCTTCGCGACCGCAACCACAGGCCGCTCGGCCTCCGCAGCAGACGGCGCGACCGCAACCGCAACCTGTCCGGACTTCGACAACCCCATTGTTGCCGCGCACAATGCCGACGGCTTTGGGGCAAGGAGTGCGCCAGCATGTGGCAACCCACATGGCCGATCAGATATCGCAGCATGTGGCGCAAGAGGTTCCGCACGCGATCGATGCGATGGTTCAGCAACACCTCGGCGCATCGAGCAGCGGTAACGTCTTCGCGCAACAGGAGAGTCTGGCGGCATCGATCGGAGCGGAACTGCAAAACGTCCACGCGATTCGCAACGCGATCATCATGAACGAGATTCTCTCGCCTCCGGTGTCTCGCCGCAACAACCGCGTGTAGTCGCCCGCGCCCGCCGGCAGGCCTCGTCGGAACCATCATCGAAGCCCATGGCCGAGTCCAAACCGCGCGTCTTGATTCTGAAGGACCGCTTTCAAACGCGGGGACGGTCGGCTCAGACGTTTCGGCTTGGAAAGCATCTCAAGGACGAGGACATCGAGGCCGTTGTCGTCTGCGGCGACGCCTCGCTGCTGGGTTCGGCTCAACGGCAGGCCATCGATCTCTATGAGTATCCACTGCTGTTCAACTCGGTCGCCGGACGATTCGTGCGAGGGTTTCTGCTCCGTGATCTGAAAGGCGATCCGCCTGATCTCATTCACATTCAGCACCGCAACGTGCTGCCGCTCGGCCGTTGGCTCGCGGCGCGCCTGGAGCGTCCTTACATCGTTTCAATATATGACTACCTCAGACCGGACGAGACTCTGGCGTTCGACACCGTCTGGGGCCGCAGACTCGTGGCCGTGAGTGACTCGGTCGCAGAGGATTTGCTCGAACGTCGTGTCGCGCCCGAGGATCTCGTCAGTGTGATCCACAGCGGCGTCGAAACCGACGTAGCCGACAGCGGCTTCGAGGTTTTGCAGACCGGCAAGACGCCGGTCATCGGCACCGCCGGAGCCATGGAAGTCGGCAAGGGCTTTCGCTTCTTTCTGGATGCATTGCCCGAGATTCTGGCGCAATGCGACGACTGCGAATTCGTGGCGGCCGGCGCGGGCCCTGACGAATCGTATCTACGTCGGCGTGCCAGGGAACTCAAGGTCGTCGACCACATCACCTTCGTCCCGAACGTGTTCGACTTTTCGGCATCATTGTCGGCGATGGATATCTTCGTGATGCCCTCCATCCGCCAGGGATTGGGCACGACGATGCTCGAAGCGATGGCTCGCGGCAAGCCCGTCATCGCGACACGAGCCGGCGGAGTCGACGCAGTCATCGACGACCATCGCACCGGCCTGATGATTCCGCCCGCGGACAGCAAGGCCCTTGCCGAAGCCGTACTTAAATTATTGAATGATCCGGAAATGGCCCGCCGCATCGGCCGCCACGGGCAGGAGCTTGTCCAGAAGAAGTTCGGCGTCTCGCGTATGGTCGAAGGTTACGCAGCTTTGTATCGTGAAGTGTTGCGGGCCGAGCATCATGTGCTCTCTTCGATTACCGCAGCCGTACCTTGAACGAGCCACTGACCTCCAATCCCTAACTCGTGAATTCCTCCAGATTCAACATCTGCTTCGCTCTGTCCGTCGGCCTGCTGATTGCCGTCAGTGGAGCCTCGGACTCGAACGAATCGGCAGAGCCGGCGGCGACCTTTACCGCCGAGCAGTTCGAATTCTTCGAAACAGAGATCAGGCCGCTGCTGGTGGAGCACTGTCAGCGATGTCATGGACCCGATGAGCACAAGGGAAACCTGAGGCTTGATTCCCGCGAAGCCGTCCTCGCCGGCGGCGATACCGGCCCAGCCGTCGTGCAGGGCACGGTCGATGCAGGTGAACTCCTCAAGGCGGTGAGCTATGACCCCGCCGGCTATCAGATGCCGCCGGATGGCCAACTCCCCGAGGAATCGATCGCGTTGCTGCGTCGCTGGGTCGAAATGGGCGCCCCATGGCCTGACAACGAAGCCACCAGCGTGGCCCAGGCAGAGTTCGATCTCGCGAGCCGTGCCGAGCATTGGTCATTTCAGGATCTCGTGCATTCAGCGGCTCCCGATGTCGCTCACCAGGAGTGGTGTCGCTCGCCTCTGGACCGCTTCATCCTAGCCCGTCTCGAATCGGCGGGTCTCACACCAGCCAGCGAAGTCAATCGCGATCTCTGGATTCGCAGAGTGTACTTCGACGTGATCGGCCTGCCCCCCAGCGCCGGCGAAGTGAGTGACTTCCTGGCCGATGAATCACCCGAGGCCTGTTCTCGCGTCGTCGATCGGCTGCTCGCGTCGCCGCGTTTCGGCGAACGCTGGGCGCGACATTGGCTCGACCTCACGCGGTACACCGAGACCCGTGGTCATCAGTACGACTACAACATTCCCAACACCTGGCATTACCGCGACTACGTCATTCGAGCGTTCAATGCAGATGTGCCGTTCGATCAGTTCGTGATTGAGCATGTCGCCGGCGACCTGCTGGGAACAGCCACTTCAAATCAACCATTGGCGGACGCGGCCCGGCCGACCGGTGAGAGTCAAGCGATCCACTGGCCACATGAAACCTTTCTGACAGCGGCCACTGATGACGCCGGACCTGCACCAGCATCAGGTGACAGCACGGAAGTTGGTGGCGAGACCGCGACGACCACATTCACCGCCGAGCAACTGGAGTTCTTCGAAACCGACGTCCGTCCGCTGCTCGTGGAGAACTGTCAACGCTGTCACGGCCCCGATGAGCAAAAGGGAAACCTGCGGCTCGATTCGCGCAGTGCTGTCCTGCAGGGAGGTGATACCGGGCCGGCGATCGTTCCCGGGCAGCCCGATCAGAGCGAACTCGTGCTCGCCATCAGCTACGACCCTGCCGGTTATCAGATGCCTCCCGACGGCAAGCTGCCGGACGACGCGATTGCCACGCTGACCCGCTGGGTCGAGATGGGCGCCCCGTGGCCCGATGAACAGCTCGAAGCCGACGCACGGGAAGAGTTCGACTTCGAGGGCCGCGCCCAGCGCTGGTCGTTTCAGCCGCTGCAGCATGTCGCAGTTCCGGAAGTGCGGCAACCTGCGTGGTGTCGCAATCCGCTGGATGCATTCGTGATGAGCCAGCTCGAAGCAGTGTCACTCTCACCAGCGAACGAGGCTGATCGCCGCACATGGCTAAGGCGGGTCTATCTCGACGTGATCGGCGTTCCGCCATCCCTGGCTGCAACTGCTGCATTTCTGTCCGATACTTCACCGGCAGCCTACGAAACAGTGATCGACAACCTGTTGGCATCGCCACAATTCGGAGAGCGCTGGGGCCGGCACTGGCTCGACCTGGCACGCTTCGCCGACTCGCGCGGCCACGAGTTCGATGCCGACGTGCCCAATAGCTGGCACTATCGCGACTACGTCATTCGGGCCTTTAATTACGACCTGCCATACGATCAGTTCGTCGTCGAGCACGTTGCCGGCGACCTGTTGCGCAGCGAGCGCGAGCATGCGCTGGCCCTGCTGCGAGATGGTCGCGATCTTCCGCCCGGATACATCGTCTTCACTGCCGCGGACGGCACGATTCAATTCGCCAGCGATCAAGTTGAGTCGTCACGGCGGCCGCGGGAATACTATGCCCGCCATCGGGAAGAGAATGGAGCCAATGAATCGATGCTCGCGACCGGCTTCTGGTTCTTCGGCGAAGGAGTGCATTCTCCGGTCGACATTCGGCAGGATGAAGGAGAGCGATTTGCCGACATGATCGACGTCTTCTCCAAGACCTTTTTGGGAATGACCGTCGCCTGCGCCCGCTGCCACGATCACAAGTTCGACCCGATTCGCCAGGCCGACTTCTATGCGCTGCAGGGATACCTGCAAAGCACGTCGTACCGTCAGGCGATGTTCGAGACGACCGATCACAATCTGGCAGTCGCCCGTCAGCTCGATGAATGGCAGGACCGCGCCCGACCGGAACTCCTGCGAACATTCGCCGAACTTTCGCGCCCGGTGGTGGAGCGGTTGCCCGCGTATCTCGCGGCCGCAAGAGAGTGGATCGCGTCGGCGGCAGTGGAGGCGGATGAAACATTCACTCCGGAACAGTTCAGTGAAGCGCAGCGTGAACAACTCCTTCAACTGGCTCTCGAACGCGAACTCGATGGGGACTTGCTCACGGAATGGACGGCCCATCTGCTGCGGGCGAGAAACGATGTAGCCGACCCATTCCACACCGTCGCGCAACCAGACATGATAAGTTTCATGCGGCAGCTTCGTGAACAACTTCAAGCAGAACTTACGCGTAAGTACGAGAGATCGGCGAATTCAGAACCGGTTGATGATTCTCCTGTCGTCGCAGTCATCTATGCCGCTTCCCCCTACGCCTTTCCGAATCCGTCTCTGGCGGAAGGGCATACTCTCGGTCAGGACGGAGTCAGCTTCGGCACGGGCGAAGTGGCAGCGGGCGACCTGATCATGAGCGACGATCCTGGTGCCCCGATCAGCCGCATCGTCACCGAGCCCGCGATACGGCGCGATCCGGTCTGGAACGACCTCAGCTACACGCCCGGCACGATTGATGATCCCGGCCGGCTCGACACTTGGGAACGCGGCGGACGCACGCTGCGCACCGCGAGCTTCGACATTACCAGCGGCAAGGTATTCATCTACCTGCGCGGCGGCTGCCGAACGTATGTCGAGGTCGATTCGCACACGATCAACAACGGCCCGCTGCACGGCAGCTTGATGGCCGAACATTCGCTGCCGGAGAATGACCCGGAGGGCTTGCGTTGGCGCTGGGTCGAGCATGATGTCACTCGTTATCAGGGGCATCGGGCACATCTGCAGGTGGTACTGCGAGGCACGGAACCACTGGAGATTGCCGCGATCGTGCAGAGCGATCGCGTGCCAGGTTCCGAGCCACTGTCGCCACCGACGCCGTGGTGGCACTCATTGCACGAACGCACAGCGAGTTTTTCCGAGCCAGTAATCCTCAATGGTGCAGCAGCAGTCTTGAGATTCAACTTGGATATCCTAACCGATACCAATCCGCCGCTGATGCTCACATCGCAGGAACCAATTCGCAGGTATCTCCTGGAATGGATGCGATCGCATCCCGAACTGTTCGGTCTCAATTCGGATGCCGCCCGCGCCCGATTTACAGAAGTCGCGACGCCGCTGCTGGCGGAACGTGCCGCGATCGTCGCTGACATCCGCACGCAGTCGGCGACGGCTCCCTGCATGATGGAGATCTCACCCGAGGATGAATACCTCTTCGTCCGCGGCAACTGGAAGAAGCCGGGGGATGTCATACCCCGGCGGTTCCTGGAAGTGTTTGGCGGACATGGTCCCGCCGATGCGGCTGATAGCTCCGCGAATCATCGAGATAGCGGCCGGCTCGATCTCGCCCTTCAGCTCGTCGATCCCGAGCAAACGCCGATCCTGCCGCGCGTGATCGTCAACCGTATCTGGCTGCATTACTTCGGTCGCGGCCTCGTGCCTACGCCGGATGACTTCGGTCATTTGGGGGAGCTTCCTTCGCATCCAGAGCTGCTTGACTGGCTGGCCAACGAACTGGTCGAACATGACTGGTCGCTCAAGCACATTCACCGCATCATTCTGCTCTCGTCGGCCTACCGCATGTCGAGCGATGCCGTTGATCCCGCGGCCGAGGCAGCCGACCCGAACAACCTGCTCCTGCACCGCATGAACGTCAAACGCATGGAGGCCGAGATCATTCGCGACGCGATGCTCGCCATCTCAGGCAGTCTGAACGAAACGATGTACGGCCCGCCGATACCGGTGTATTTGACGCCGTTCATGGAGGGCCGAGGGCGTCCGGGAACATCCGGACCACTCGACGGCGACGGCAGGCGAAGCATCTATATCTCGGTCCGCAGGAACTTTCTAGATCCGATGTTCCAGGCGTTTGATTTCCCGCTGCCGCATACGACCGTTGGCCGCCGATCGATCTCGAACGTCCCGGCTCAGGCTCTGACGCTGATGAACAGCCCGCTCGTGCACGAGTTGTCGCAGCGCTGGGCGACGCGAATGCTCGACGAGACCACAGGCACCGGGATCGATGCGAAAATCGCCTGGCTCTACGAGTCGGCATTCTCCCGCCCGGCAACGGATGCGGAACTGTCGATCGGTCGGGAGTTTCTGCAAGCGCGTGCTGCGGAATCCGGTGCAGCCGTCGACTCCCCGATACTCTGGGCCGAGTTCTGCCATGTCCTGCTGAACACGAAAGAGTTCATCTTCGTGCGGTGAGTGGCGTGCAGGCTGCAGGTGCCGCCGGCCTCCGTTCCCTTCGCCGCGACAATGTCCAACGCGAACGGCATTCACTAAGCTGGTCGCATGGCCGAGACGGTTCAGTTTGACCCCGAGGGAGACGCTTCGCGCATCGTCGCCGCGGTCTGCCAGTCGCTGGAGCAGGGAAGGATCACAGGGCTGCCGACCGAGACGGCATACGTGCCGTGCGTGCTGCCGCAATACGCCTCGCGCCTGACGGAACTGGCAAGCCGCGACAAAGAACAGCAACTGGTCGCGCTCTTGAACGACGCAACCCCATTCCTCGAAGCGTTCAGCACTCTCACGGGCCGGATGCGACGACTCGTGCGTCGCGGTTGGCCCGGGCCGATCGTGCTCGAAGCGCCCGTCGCGCATGAATCCAGAACTCGTCTCGATGCATCGGAACTGAGGCACGCGATCGTCGGCGACACACTGCGCGTCACGATGCCGGTATCACTAGTCATCGAGGGCGTCACCGCCAGACTCGGAAAACCGCTGGTGGCGCTGATGAGCTTCGCGACTCCGATGTCGACATCCGCGGCCCAGCTTGCGGATCGCTGGCAGGATCAGATCGATCTGATCGTCGATGCGGGGCCGCCACGATTCTCATCTTCACCGACTCTCGTCGGCGCGGGACTGGACGGACTGAAGATTCTGTCCCCTGGTCTGGTCGGCGAAGAAATGGTGCACCGCATGTCGGCCAAGGTCTTTCTCTTCATCTGCACGGGGAATACCTGCCGCAGTCCGATGGCGGAGGGGTTGTTTCGTCAGATGCTGGCGAAGGAACTGCATTGTTCCCCGGATGAATTGATCAGATCGGGCATGCTGGTTCTGTCCGCGGGATTGTCGGCCACACATGGGATGCCGGCCAGCGAAGAGTCGGTTTCCCTGCTGAAAGAGCGGGGAATCGACCTGGCGGGGCACTCCAGCCAGCCCGTCACACGCGAGTTGTTGCAGCACTCCGATCATGTCTTCACAATGACCGGCAGACACAGAGAACAGATTCTGCGGGTCTACCCGGAACTGGCAGAACAGATCGAAGTGCTCGCTCCCGATGGAGTGGACATCGTCGATCCGATGGGCGGCAGTTGGGACGACTACGCGGATTGCCTGCAGCAGATTGAACACGCCCTCGAGCATCGCTTGCGGACGGAACTGGATCGTGAGGATTAGAGCACTGCCATGAAAATCGCCATCGCATCAGACCATCGCGGCATTCGCGTCAAGAGCCAGATCCTCGGGCAAGTCCGGGAACTGGGACACGAGGTCGTCGACCTCGGACCCGAAAACGACGAAGCCGTCGATTACCCCGACTTCGCCGCGCGCGTGGGAGAAGCCATCTCCGACAGCCAGGCCGACCGCGGCATCCTGATCTGCGGCACCGGCATGGGGATGTGCATCGCCGCCAACAAGTTCGACGGCGTAAGGGCCGTCACCTGTCACGACGACGTGACCGCCGAGATGAGCCGCAGGCACAACGACGCCAACGTCATGTGCCTTTCCGCCGATCTGGTCGGCGACCGCCTGTTGGGCCGCATCGTCGAGATCTGGCTGAAGACCGAGTTCGAGGAAGGCCGTCACAAGCGCCGGCTGGAGAAGATCAGTGAAATCGAGCGCAGACAGCACGGGGGCGCGGATGCAGGCGGTCAGGCGGCGAACTGAATCGTCGGTTGTTTTTCACGCGCAATTCAGAACCGGCATCATTGAGGAAGATATGAGCTTCGACCCGAACTCGTTGAAGTACACCGCGTCGCACGAGTGGGTGCACGTCGAGGGGACGACCGCGACGATCGGCATCTCGGATTTCGCCGTTCACGAACTGACCGACTTGGTTTACATCGAACTCCCGGCTCCCGGCCGCAGTTTCAAGCAGGGGGAAGTCTTCGGCGTCGTCGAAAGCGTGAAGGCCGCGAGCGATCTGTATGCTCCGGTATCGGGCGAAGTGCTCGCTTCCAATGGCGATCTGGAAGGAGACCTCGGCCAGCTTTCGACCGATCCGTATGGGGCCGGGTGGATGATTCGCGTCAAACTCACCAGGCCCGATGAACTCGCCGGATTGCTGGGCGCTGTGGACTATCAGTCTTCGCATTGACAGAGACGCTTTCGGAATACCGCCCGCGCAGACCGCAGCGCACCAAGCATCAATTCAGCCTCTCATGCCTTTCGCGTATCAGACGATTACCGACCAGGAACAGGAGCAAGTCCTCGCGCAATTGGGACTGGATTCGATTGAGGAACTACTGAGTCAGGTTCCGGCGAAACTCCAATTGCGCGGCGGATTGAAATTGCCGCCCGCGGCCAGTGAATGGGCTCTCGAACGCGAAATGAAGTCTCGCACGAACGCCGATGTCGGGGCCGCCAGACGCATCTGCTTTCAGGGAGGCGGGGCCTACGACCATTTCATTCCCTCGGTGGTCGACGAAATGGTGGGGCGCAGCGAATTCTATACCGCCTATACGCCGTACCAGCCTGAGGCGAGCCAGGGTTCGCTGCAGGCGTTCTTCGAGTACCAGACCCTCATCTGTCAGTTGACGGGGATGGATGTCTCGAATGCCAGCCTCTACGACGGCGGCACCGCGGTCAGCGAAGCGGCGTTCATGGCCATGCGCGTCACGGGACGGCACGACAAAATCGTCGCGCTCGCCGGCGTGCATCCTGAATACCGCGGCGTCGTGGACACCTATGTGTCGAACCTGCCGACACAATTGGTCACCGTGCCGCTCAGCGACGGCGGCGTCGATCTCGATGCGCTGCGGCGTGAAGTGGACGACCGCACCGCCTGCGTCATCGTGCAGCATCCCAACTTTCTGGGTCTTCTAGAGGATGTGTCCGCCGTCGCGGAGATTGCGCATGCGGCGGGAGCACTTGCGATTCAGGCGTTCGATCCGATCAGTCTGGGACTGCTGAAACGGCCGGCGGACCTCGGAGTCGACATCGCCGTGGCCGAGGGGCAGTCGCTCGGCATTCCATTGCAATACGGCGGGCCATATCTGGGAATTCTCGCGTGCCGTGAGGAGTTCATTCGCAAGATGCCCGGGCGCATCGTCTGCCAGGCGGTCGATCGGCACGGCAAGACCTGTTACGTGCTCGGCCTGCAAACCCGTGAGCAGCACATCCGCAGGGAGAAGGCCACGAGCAACATCTGCACGAACCAGGGCCTGTTGGCGTTGCGGGCAACCGTCTATCTCGCAGCCATGGGGCCGGAGGGATTGAAGGAAGCGGCCACGCGCTGCGTGCAGAACGCCCGCTACACCGCGGAACGATTGTCCAAGGTGCCGGGTGTGAAACTGCTGTCGCAACGGCCGATCTTCAAGGAGTTCGCCGTGCTGTGCGATGATCCTGCGACAGTGATTGTCAAAGCGAGCGAGGCGGGTTTCGACATCGGCCCCAGCCTCGGGCGATTCGGCTGTCCGCATCTACCGGCGAATGGATTGTTGGTAGCCGTCACCGAACAGCGGACGAAAGAGGACATCGATCGGCTGGTCGCGGCGTTGATGTAGCTGAATTCGCAAGAATTCAGCGCGATGCCGGTGGTCGCGACGCTGAGTTTCTGCAAACTCAGCTACGTCATGAAGTCCCCGTGCACGAAGCTCAGGATGAACGGACCCAGGATGATGAGGACCGTGGCCATCATGATCAGCACCGCCGGGAGCAGCATCTTCACGCCGGCTTCTCCCGCGATCGTTTCCGCCCGTTGAGTGCGCTTGATTCGCAGAACATCCGCCTGCGTGCGAAACAGGAGCGCGAGCGGCGTCCCGAGGTTCTCGCCCTGGATGACCGAACCGACGATACTTGTGATCTCATCATCATCGAGTCGTTGACGCAGCGACTCGAGGGCGGCGGTGCGGCTCTTGCCCATGTTCATCTCAGCCAGCACGCGGCTGAACTCGACGCCGACGGGATGATCGCGAAACTCGAAGGTCGCATCCCGCAGCGCGTTGATGAAGGTCGCGCCGGCTTCCATCAGCAGCGTCAACAGATCGAGCAGGAACGGCATGCGGCGTTTGATCTGCCAGATCCGGTACTTCGCTTGCCGCGCGAGCCGCCTGCGGAGTAGTACGCCGACGAGAATCGTCAACACGGCGGCCAGGACGAGCCCCGGCGGCCCCATGATGTTCAGGCAGAAGTAGAAGATCGGCAATGCCAGCAGACCAGCGACGATCTGGATGCGAGCCAGCCATTCATCGGGAGTCCAGTAGCGGGAGTGGCCAGCGGCAAGAATCTCGCGGCTGATCTCGGGAAGCTGATCGCGAAACGCCCGGCGATTGAGGGACGCCAATCCGAGAATCAGCGGCTGAAAGATGCGATAGACCGGGCTGGACTTGCGCAGCTCGTTGATGCGGTTGACATCGTACCGCCAGTCCTCCCCCTGCGTTAGTTCCTCGCTGGAGAGTACGCGCGCGATCGACCACCACAGGAAAAAGATCCCGCCCCCCAGCAGGCCGCATCCGAGCCAACGCCATTCCACGCGAGTTCGTCCTTTCATGGGCAGGATTGACAGCGGATCGCGGGCTCGCAGGCTCAAACTCTGCCGGACCCGACAAGTCCCCTTGACCCGCCAAATCGATTCATGCGGCAGTATCGCTACGGTCGATAGCTACGACAAGGCGGCCCTCCGTGCGCTGCGGGAAGTCGCATACGGCCAAAACTGCCGCAGGGTCGCCGCCAGGACAACACCGTTTCAGAGTCAACCATTGGGCCGCCAGTCAGCGGGACTGATGGGAAGGAGCTGAGAATGAAGAAGACGATTGCCATCACATGTGTCGGGGGATTGATGGGCGCCGCCCTGATGAGCGCGGTGGCCGACGAGCCGACCGTCGAGACCTCGCCCCGGGCTCGGTCGCTGTACTTCGACGCCAGTCCCGACGGACCGAGCGATCAGCCGGAATGGATGGCCGACAAGCCGGCTGACGCGGCCCCTTCCGATGAATGCCCCGACGGGAACTGCGACATCGTCGCCGCGGGAGGCATTGTCCCGCAGGAATGCGAATCGGACGCCGTGTTGCATGCCGCCGCTGAGTGGTCGCCGGAAGACGAATGTGAAGTCACCCAGGTACAAGGATTGCGGACGCTGCATCCGAACGAGGACCAGTTGACCCGCCCGATCTCGACCGATTCGCCGGAATCGACCTTCCCGTCGGCGCCGTCCTCGGTATCGCAAACCTCGGGCGACTTTTCCTGGGCGGATTCACGTTCGACCAGAATTGAACAGCCGACATCCAATCCCTTCGCGCAGCAGTCCACTGCTGGTGTCTCGCGCGACTCAACGCATCTGCAGGCTCCGCCGACGGCGTCTTCAACCACGCCGACCGATGAATTCACTTCGAGCGCCCGACCGAATCGGTTTACGGTGACTCAGGGAACTTCCAGCGGTTTGCGGTCGGTCGAGCCTTCGAGCTACACAGCGCCCGAAGCCGTGGACACAAGCAGTTCACCCGATGTGCAACTGGAATGGCGCAGCGGCGGAGAGATCAATGTCGGTCAGGAGACCACCTGTTTGCTGGCGGTGCACAACCACGGAGATGCCGACGCCGAGCGCGTCGAAGTGACCGCTGTCTTTCCCGCATCGGTTCGATTGCTGGGCGCGGAACCGACTCCGGACGCAACACAATCGCTGGGAGACCACAGCTCGCACCTCACCTGGAGCATCGAGCGCCTCGCTCCGGGCAGCGAAACCGTTCTGGAAGTCGCTCTCATTCCGCTCTCGCGCGGTGAGATCGCCACCGAGGCGCAAGTCAGATTCAGCAGTCAGTCGTCGGGACTCTTCACGGTTTCGGAACCGATGCTCGATGTCACCATCGAAGGACCGGCAAGCGTTTTGGTAGGTGAACCGGCGTCACACGTCGTCACCATTTCGAATCCGGGCACCGGCATCGCCACTCACGTCGAACTCGAGGCCATCATCCCCGAGGGACTGGAGCATTCTCGCGGTCAGAGGCTGTTGATGGACCTGGGATCGATCAATCCCGGTGAATCCCGCAGCGTCCGCCTGGCATTGTCGGCGACACGCGGCGGCGAACACACCTTGCACGTCCAGGCTAGGGCCAATGCCGATCTGGAGCAATCCGCCGCCTGCCAGGTGAGCGTGATCGCGCCGAATCTCATCACGTCGGTTGACGGCCCCGGGCTGCGTTACCTGGGCCGACAGGCCGTCTACACATTGAGCGTCGAGAATGACGGCAGCGTTCCCACGGACAATGTGCGAGTCATGCACAAGGTTCCGGAGGGCTTTCGGTTCGTCAGCTCCGATCGAGGAGCACAGTTCGACGAAGCCAACTGTCTGCTCAACTGGTTCGTCGGCAGGCTCGACCGCGGACAAACCGCGCAGTTGCAGGTCACACTCGAAGCCGCCCAGGCGGGCGAGTTTACACATTTCATTCGGGCCACGTCGGAGAACGGCGCGGTCAGCGACTCGCAGGTCAGCACCTCGATCGAGGCCACGTCTTCGCTGGCTCTGGAACTTCGCGACATCGATGACCCGGTGGAACTGGGCACAGAGGCCGCCTATGAGATCGTCGTTCGCAACGAAGGGACCGCCGCCGCGAGCAACATCGCGGTCTGGTGCGAACTCCCCGCTGGTGTGGAATTCAACAGCGCGTCTGGTCCGTCGGATCACCAGGTGGAAGCGGGATCTGTTCGCTTCCAGCCTCTCGCTCAGTTGGCACCCGGCGAGTCGGCCACATTCCGCGTGCTGGTACAGGCCAGTGTGCTCGGCAACCACAGACTCAAGGCTCATCTGACGAGCGACGCTTCCAGCGAGCCGCTCGCGGACGAGGAAGTGACGAAATTCTACGGGGAGTAATTCACCAAGTTACCATGCAGACAAGCGGGTCGTCGTTCTGTTGGAGAGAACGACGGCCCGCAAATTCGTCAGGGGAGGCATTTCGCGTCATGCAACGCTGCTTGATTCATCCATCGCGCAAAAAAACAACCGCTCCCCAATCTGGCGGGAAGCGGTTGTCTGGAAGTTGGAGGAATCCGTTCTTCGCTCAATTCAAATCAGTTGCAGCAGGCCGGCACGCGGCAGGTGACCACTTCTTCCACCATCTGACAACGGCGGACCTGAACCTCGCGCTGCACCTGGACCGGCACGCAGACGGTGTAGGTCTGCTCGACCGGCTCATCGACGTAGCTGCACACCTGGACTTCGCGAGTGCGGGTTTCAGGCCGACACACGCAGATGTCATAGGTGTATTCCTGCGGTTCACAGACAGTGCGGCAGCACTGCACGGTGCGAGTGCGGTTTTCCGGGGTGCAAACGGTCACTTCGTAGGTGAACTCCTGGGGTTCACAAACGGTGCGGCAGCACTGCACGGTGCGAGTGTGATCTTCGTGACGGCACAAAGTCACTTCATAGGTGAATTCCTGCGGCTCGCAAACAGTGCGACAGACCTGCACGGTGCGGGTGCGATTTTCCGGACGGCACACCGTCACTTGAACTTCGCACGGAACCTGCACGCATTCGCGACGCATGACCGTGTACTCGACCTGCTGCTGCACGATATTCGGACACCAGCGGCGCACGGTACGGCAACAACGCGGATTGCAGGGGTCTTGAATCTGCTGGCAGGCCCATTGTCCCTGATCGGTACAAACGGTGCGGGTGCAGACCTGCGGAACGCAGTTGACCTGAGTACGCGACACGGTGCGGGTCTCGGTGTGAGGCACCATCACGCAGTAGGTCTGCTCGACCGGTTCGGTGATCTGACGGGCCACCATGCGAGTCCCCGTGCGGGCCTCGGTGTAGGGCACCATCACGCAATAGGTCTGTTCGACCGGCTCGGTGATCTGACGGGCCACCATGCGAGTCCCCGTACGGGGTTCGGTATGGGGGACCATCACGCAGTAAGTCTGCTCGACCGGCTCCATGATCTGACGAGACACCATGCGAGTCCCCGTGCGGGGCTCGGTGTGAGGCACCATCACCGTGTACTCTTGAGTCTGCGTCGTCGTGACCGGACGACGGCAGGTTACGGTGCGTGTCCGTTCTTGCTGCTGCATCACGGTGCAATTCACGGTCTGGGTCTCAGTCACCCAATGCGGACGGCAGACCGTTCGCTGAACTTCCTGGTAGCACACGCCGCCAGTTCCACTACAAGAATCACAAGTGTTGCAACCGCTGTCGCAACAGGGAGCCGCGCAGCAGGCGCGCCAACGAACATGTCGGCGTCCGGCTTCGGCTTCCGTCGTGGCGATGACCATGGTCACAGCCACTATTCCGTAAAGAATTCGTCGCATCGAAAGTTCCTCCATCTAAGAATGTGTCGACGAGTGAAAGGCCGCACAGAGCGGCCCACCACGGCCCACCGGCGTTGGAAACGAGAGTCAATCAGCGGCACCGCATCTGGCAATCTCCATAAAATACGCAGGTTGGGAGGCTTTGCAAGCGTGCACGCCTCCATTTTTGCCAACTCCTTCACATGACAAATTGCTCATGCGACAAACATCCTTACTTTTCCTGTTGACAGTCGTACTCCCGGCATTCACCACGCTCGGCGACGACGCGGCACCGACGCAAAGTGCGGCCTTCTCGGCCAGTCGCCGCGTGATGATCGTTTCCGGAGAAACACAGGTCTTCGCCGGCGACGAACCTGTCGGGAGAATCCCTCCGGGCTCGATCGTCGACTACTTGCAGGAGAACGGGGACTTCCTGTTGATTCCGCGCTACAACGGCTGGATCGATCGCAAACATGCCGTCCCTGTCGAGCAGGCTCTCGAGTACTGCACCAAGCTCGTGGAAAGTGACGGCAGTTCGCTGGCCTATCACTTTCGCGGAATCGCGCACGCGGAATTGGGCAACCTGCGCGAGGCCTGGGATGACTTCAACGAAGCCATCAACCAGGGACTGACGGAAGGCTCGGTCTACATCAATCGCGGCATCATCGCGCAGAAGGCAGGCAGTCTCGACATGGCTCTCGCCGACTATTCAAAGGCGATTGAACTCGAACCGAACAGTGTCTTCGCCTGGCACAATCGCGCGATCGTGCGAGCAGAACTCGGACAATGGGCCGAATCCCTCGCCGACTCAGCGGAGGCCATTCGCATCAATCCCAACTTTGCCGAGGCATACAATGCCCGCGGGCAGACGTATCAGATGCACGGCGATCTCGCAGAGGCCGAAGCCGACTTCGGGAAGGCGGCTGAACTCTTTCCGACATTCGCGGCTGCGTTTGCGAATCGCGGATTTACGCGCGTGCTGCTTCAGAACTATGAGGGCGCGATCGAGGACTATTATCAGGCCATTCGCCTGACTCCCGATTCACCGACATTCCTGAACGACGCCGCCTGGATTCTCGCGACCTGCCCGGAAATCGAATTCTGCAACGGCGACCATGCCGTTCAATTGGCACTGCGGGCCTGCGAGTTGACCGAGCACAAACAGTTCGACTTCCTCGATACGCTGGCGACCGCATACGCGCGGCAGGCGAACTGGCAGGAAGCCATTCGCTGGGAACAACAGGCGATGGCACTCGCTCCCGACGAAGCCAAACCAGAACTGGAGGCACGCCTGCTGCTGTTCCAGCAGATGCGGCCTTTCACCGAGACGCCGCAGTAGTTGCTCCGTCTATTGAAGAATGTCATGTAGGGACGGGCTTCCCAGCCCGTCCGTTTCGCAGCGATCGCGTTGATTGCGGAGGTTTGTTTCAGGGGCTGGCGGCTATTTGCAGTCGATGGCAGGCGGGGGAACCGGCGTGGGGCACGCTGGTGCATCGCGCGGAATGCGCGCTCAGGCTTTGACACAGGTGAAGGGAATCACATGGTCCAGAGGTTCGCGATCGTATGGCTTTCATTGGGTCTGACCTTTTCCGCGGCCGGCGAAGAGACTGCCACGCCGGCATCCGCAACCTCGGCTGAAGCGGAGGGAATCCACTGGCAATCGGACCTGCGCGAGGCCCATCGACTTGCTGTCGAGCAACAGCGACCCGTGCTGGTTGTCGTCGGCGCCAAATGGTGTGGACCGTGCCGCCGGCTCGACAATGAAACTTTTCTACACGCTGAGTTGGCGAGATACATCAACACCTACTTTGTCCCTGTGCATCTCGACTTCGACGACGATCGCGAAGTCGTTGAGCTTCTCGAAGTGGAGGCCGTCCCCACATCGATCGTGCTCAGCCCGCGGGCGGAATTGCTGGGACGGTTCCCAGGGTTTTGCGAGCCAGTGCCCTACTATGAGAATCTCTTTCGGGCGCAAGAGGAACTGATCCGGCTGGATGCACAGCGCGCCGTGCAACCCGCGACGGCCACGCGGCCTTAGTCGCCTTTCGCTCCGCAGCGTAGCCGCGTCTGTCCCAGACGCGGGGAGCAGAGCGAAACGCGTTGCATGTTGTTGAACCACGGCTGCCAGCCGTCGCCAACTCTCTGCTCCGATTCTCTGCTGAGGCGCCAACTCGCGACGACGCGACCTCGCATTGCCTCGGCGTCTGGGGACAGCCGCCGCTACGCTACTTTCGCGGAGTGAATGGCGACTATCGCATCTGCAGTTCCTGCACCGTCGCGGACACGGCCTGAAATCGTTCACTCTCGGGTATCGTCGACATCGCGTGCAATTGCTCCGGCAGTTCGCCGAGCAATTCCGACTTGAGCAGTTTCGCGAACCAGGCGGCCCGCTCGGCGGTGAAGGCCGCGTGCAGCTTGCGGAACTTCGCCTCGACGTAGCCCATGCTCGATGAGGCTCCGCCGCTGAGGACCGAGTCCCCGACGGCCGCCGCGATCGTCCCGCCGGTGACATCGCCGACCACATGCAAGGCTCCTTGCAATGCGGTATCGGCCATTGGCGCCACAGCGCCGAACCCGGTGATGAATAGCACGACGCTCGTCGCCGGTCTGACCGCGGCCGCCACCGAATCGAGCCGTTTGAACATCTCGTAATACTTGGGACTCTCGTCGCGAAACTTCACCATCTCGCGTTCGATCAGCCGTTTCAGTTCCTCCGAAAAATCCACTTCAGCATGCCTGACACGCAAGGTCTCGAGGAGTTTTTCGCGGGATGATCCCGACAACAGGTCCGCCAAGCGAGGCTTGAGCAATTGATTGCCAAGCTCCGCCAGAAACTCGAACTTCTCGAACACTCGGTCGACGGCGATCAGAATCGTCGACCATTCCCGCTCACGATACGCATCGAGGGGAGATTCAGGCGGGCCGGCAATGCGATCCCTCGCGAAACGTATCGGCCACATCAACCCGGTGCCGACCGTGTTGTAGAACCCATGCACCGAGCGGGATAAGCCTTCCCGCTGCCCCGCCCACCAGCGGCGCAGCTCGGCCACCATCACCGGATTGGGAGCGGACGGCCAGTCGTCGATCTCGGCCAGTTCATGCGTCGACAACAGTTCTGCCGCCTTCGAGAACTCGCCGCTGCGCTGCTGGATCTCGCGCAAATACCCTGGCACGCCAGACCGCAAATCGAGCAAGCGATTGAGCGATCCCTGGAGCGTGCGGAGTTTGATATCGCCGAACTTGAGACGGGAGAGTTCTTCCAACAAATTCGCGCCCTTTGCGCCGGTTGATTCGGTTCTTGACGCCGCGGAAGTCGCGTTGCCGTTCTGAGAAGCAGCGAGGATCCACTCTCGCTCGTAGAACGGAAGCTGCAAACTATCCGCAGCCCGGCGGTCGTTGGGGGCGATGTAAACCAGTTGTGGCGCAATGCCGGTCTCGTCGCAGAATGTTTCGAGCCAGAGCGGCCAATACTCTTCGTCCTCGGGCAGCAGCACCTGATTGAAGACCACGATCACCACCTTGTCTTCCTGGGCCGCCTTGCGGAAGAACTCTTTCACCGCGGCGTCGTTGTATTTCTGCTGCGTAAGCACTGCGATCAGCACGTCGGCGGCCTGCCGGATGTGGTCGGCCCGGTCCCAGTTCACTCGCGCATCGCTGTCGATATCGGGCGTATCCAGGACCATCAGATTCGGCGGCGTGTGTCCCACTTCACGGACGAACAACCGATGCGTCGAGGAATCCTCCAGCGGCTCCTCGGCGTTCGCCCATTCGGCGAGCGCGAATCCCGGAAAGATCTCCGCCAGTGAATCCCGAGCCGAGAAGCCCGTCGGCACCACACAGACGGGATGTTTAGTCCCGGACGCCAGAGGACTCGTCGCGCTGATCTTACCCCCGACGATGTGGTTGAAGACGATGCTCTTGCCGATGTTCGTTCCGCCGACGACGGCGACGACCAGCCAGGCGTCGGCGGCGAGTTGCGGCAGCAACTTGCGAACGAGCAGCTCGTGCCATTCCCGCCCCCCCAGGCCGGGGACGCCGGCCTCGTTCGCCAGCGGTTCCAGCCGGCGCAGCTCTGCCTCCAGACGGCGGGCGAGGGCCGAGCAGCCTGCTAGTTTCGGCGAGGAAGGAATGGTGGTCGCGGTCGGCATGGGTTGATTTCGCGTCAGTATATTCCTCCGCAAGTCCAAACGCATGGGTGGTTTGCAGATGACGGCGCTGAGCCGTACAAGGCGTGCCGGATTCGGGCCTGCTGCGGACTGATTCGGCAAAACGGGGCAATTCTTCGATTTACTTGTCGCAAACTCCGGGGCCTCCCGCTCTGTAAATCAACGGAACACCCTCACTCACACTTGCCGGAACGAGCCATGAACATTCATCAGACCCTCCTGACCACAATTGTCGCCCTGACCCTGACGGCTCAGGCGAACGCCTCGTATCCGCTGCCGATGCCGGTCGATCCGGTGGTCTCGCAAAGAGAGAACTTTGGAATCGAGCCGTTCGTGCCCCAAGTGGCCAAGCTGGGCTTCGAAGGCACGATGCTCTACGGCGTCGGCCTGCGAGTCGACTTCGTTGAATTCGGCAACACAGCCGAGTTGATCGGCCTGCGAGCGGGGGACGTCATCACGCACGTCAACGGCGTGATGCTGCAGAATCCCGAACACTTCCGCGCTCTCTTGATGACCTCACTCGAAATGCAACAGGGGCAGGTCCAACTGGAAGTCGCCGGCCAGAACCTGAGCATCGAACACCGCCTGGTCGTCTGCAACGTGCGAGCCAACATCGTCCGCGTCGACGCGGGACCGACGTACTAATAGGGAGGAGACAGGCTCCAGGCCTCAGGCTTCAGGAAAAACAACGAGACCCCGGCTGGGAAGTTGCCAGCCGGGGTCACTCGTTTCTGAAGTCCGAAGCCTGTCGCCTGAAGCCGCGTCAGAACGCTTCGCTGGGAGCTACGCCGCTGCGGGTATTGTTCAGCAGTTCCTGGTATTCCATCTGCTGCTCCTGCTGGTACAGTCCGTTCTGGTTCATCAGATTCATCCGCAGCGAGTCCTTGTCTTCGAGAATGATTCCGCTATCGGCAGACGGTTCCTCGAGGGCCGGGTACTGGGCGGGGTCAACATAGTTTTGCAGCAAGATGTCGCCGCGGAAGAACGCATACTCGCCTTCTTCTCCCGTGGCGATCACGGTGCTTTCGCCGCGAATGTCGTCGGCCACGAACAGACCACGCAGATCGGTCTCGCCGGAATTGAAATCGCTGTTGCCCGTGCCGATGACCTTCACATGGACGTCATCGAGATAGGCATCAGTACCGGCTTCCTGCACGGTGACGCGAACGCGCCCCGACTGGGCATCCTCGCGAACATCGAGCACCAGTGGCGTCACGACGACGAGTCCCGTCGCATACAGGTTGTCGCCGCGACAGACGACGAGGTACGCGCCGAGCTCTTCCAGTGGAAGCTCCAGAACATGCTCGCGATCGCGGTAGTCCTTGCCGTCGCCGAGCGGAATCGTCTCCTCGTGATACGGGTGAATTCCCGCGAGATTGATGGCCGTCACCTGATCCAGATTTCTCTGCATCAGACTGAACTTGAGGAGATCGATGCGATAGACCTTCAGTGACACTTCGGCGATGTTGCGGAACGACAGAGGCACTTCGCGGTCGCCGTCGGGAGCGATGGTCGTCACTTCGGGCAGCGAGATCGCCTGTCGTTCGAAGTATTGAATCGCCTCGCTAGCATCAGGGAATCGTTCCTTGACCTGCGTGTACTCCTCGATCGCCTCGGCCGCTTTGCCGATGCTGTGATAGATCTGCCCCATGATGTAAACCGCTTCCCACTTGTTGGCGGCGTCCCGCTGGGCGGCCCCTTCACCGAACTTGGTCTCGGCCACTTTCTGGCAAATCTCCAGGGCGGCGTCGTTGTTCCCCAACTGGAACTGGCTGTAGCCGATGATGTACCAGAACGAATCGAGCAGCAGACTGTCGGGGAAGAGTTCGCCGTAGCGCTCGCAACGGGCGATGGCGGCTTCGTACTCTTCGAGGTCAAGCAGTGCATTCGCCAGTGCAAATGACGCCTGGTCGGCCGCCGGATCCTTCGGCCACACGATAAGGAAGTGATCGAGCAGCCGGACGGCTGATGCGATCAAATCCACTCGCGTGATGCCGGCCTGCACGAGCTTGGAATCCTGCGCCGCTCCCGGCGCCTTGCGGTAGACTTCCTGGGCCAACGCATAGGTGGCTTGCGCGACATACCCTTCGGCGGGATAGTCCCGCAGAATGCCTTCCACGACCTGAATTGAACGCAGCAGTTCGCCACGCTGTTCCAGGAAGCCAGCCACCTGGTTCTCGCGTTCGAAGCTCCCTTCAATGGTCGCGCGGTAGACGAGATAACTGCGTTCGTATTCGCCGAGATCCAGATAGGCGGCCGCGACCTGCAGGATCTGCTCGAACGTCATTTCAAAGTCGGGATAGCGCTCCTTGACAATCTCAAAGTAGCGCACGATCTCGGCCTGCAACTCCTTGTCGAGCGAGGTGCGGAAGAGCATCGTCACCACTTCGCGATATGCGTTCCCTTCGAGTTCCCAGCCCTCGATGAGTTGCGTCAGATGCGTGTGAGCCGCCTCGATGTCCCCCAGTGCGAGATACCGTGATCCAAAGTGATAGAGTTCATTGGGCGTCAGGCGATATTCGTCCTGTGTCGCCTGGCCGGCGCCGAGCACCGCCAGATGGTTCGGCTCGCCACCTTCCGCCACGCCCATTTGCTGCAGGTCGTAGAAAGATCGCACGATCGTCGGCAACACTTGGTAGTCACCGGGGACATAGCCGACCAGCGTGTAGTGAATCTCGTTGGTGCTGTGCGGCGCGACATAGAACGTGATCGTCGATCCCGCGATTTCGTAGCGCTCGTAGCCGCCGACGATCGTGTCCTCGGCCACCACGCAGCCACCGGGAATCGCCTCGGTAACGATCAGGTATTCCTGATAGTAGTCCTGGGCAAGCGGAATGATCCGCAGATGCACTTCGCCCCGCTGGCCGACCGGCAACTGCGTCAGGCTGTTGCTGTAGGCTTCGTATCCGCCCGTGCAGACATTGAATCCGCGCGGGATCGACTCGCCGTTGAGCTCGCGGAGAGCCGGCTCGTAGGAGCGATACACGCGAAAGCGATTCGTGGTACTTGCCAGTTGCGCGGCGGGGACGAAGCCCGTCATTACCACCGAGTAACTGAACCGCCCGCGACCTTCGAGATCGAAGTTGACCCGCTGCCGCTGTCCCGCCACGAGCATCTCAGCCGGAACGGTGATCGTCCGCGAAGCATCATTCGCCGGCTCGATCGTGAGTGTTTCGACTTCCTGATCGTTTACGAACACCGTCAGGCTGTAGCGCTCCTCGACATGCTGAGCGCGTCCGAACCAGTCGGCCAGTGCGGCGATGGCGGGGCCGTTGGCCTTTTCGACGCCCCACCGGCTGCCCACGCGGGCGGCCATCAGCCACGACGCAAGTTCCGCGGCTTTCTGGTCCGCGGGATCGATCGCTTCCAGGGCGAGCAGGTACAGCGCCCGCAGTTCGACGGTGTTGCGCACCCACGGATGCGCTCCCGCCAGCGTCTGCTGATCAAGTTGATTGGCCGTCTCCACAACCGCATCCAGAGTGACGAGGTCCAGAACTTCGGCCCCCATCTCCTTGCGATCGAGCTCCGCCAGAGCCAGCGCCAAATGCAATTGACCGGCCACGCTCAACGCGTTGCGGTCCCGATGCAGCCGGTTCGCGAACGCAAAGTCAGCCGCATCGGCCACGGCCAGTCCGTGCAATAGGATGGCTTGACCGTCGCGATCATCCTGGGCCGCCTGCGAGAAGAGGTTCGACAAGGCCGTCGTGCCCATGTTGATCACCTGCGGCTCCACGGCGAATCCTGCATCGCGCGCTTCAACCAGGGCCCAGACCGCTCGGCTGGTGAGGAATCGATCCCCGCCGCCGCGACCGGTCCAGCTCCAAGTACCATCATCCTGCTGGCTGGTTACCAGATGATTGAGGGATGAACGAATGCGATTCGTCAGGGCTTCGATCTCGGGAGCATCGGCGTTGCGGCCGTTGCGAATCATCGTCAGCACAGCCGACCCGCCCAGGACATCGGAGATGCTCCGCTCGATCGGGTTGGTCGGAATGCCGCAGCGCTCGAGAATGCCTTCGCCACCGAGCACGGCATCGAGCAGGGCGCGGTTAAGCGTCGGGCCGATCTGAATTTCCATCGTGGCCGATTGCGGGTTGAGTCCGCCGCCGAACTCCACGAACGCCAGCGTGCTCTGCTGAGCCTCGCCGCTGGCCGTCGCGTAGACGGGGGCTCCGAACGGTCGCACGCCGATGGAACGGTTGGCGACATCACTGTGCTCGCCACTGGTGACGCCGATCTCGATCGCGGCACTGCCGGCAGCGTCAGCAGGGATGGCGTCCGGAATGCTGAGCGCGAATTCGACCACCTGGATGCCCGGCCCCGTGAACGACGCCTGCTGTGTGAGCTCCGTCGTCCGTTCGCCCAGCGTGAGCGTCAAGATGACGGTCGCCTCGTGGGCTCCTTCGATCATCGAATGGACTTCGACCGGCACCGTGGCCGTGTCGCCGAGGTAGAGTTCGCTCGGCAGCTTCGGCTCGGTGAAGAGTTCCTTGCGGGTGATGAGGGAGGTCTCGGCCTCACCTGCCTGGCTGGCGGCATCAATCCCCTTGGCCGCCAGTGTCCACGCCGTCGAACGGGTCGGCATGACGATCGTGATCGTCGCCTTGCCGTTTTCATCGGTGACGACCGTGGGGTTCCAGAAACCGGTCTCGCTATCGGAGGTCGAGGGAAGGATTTGGAGTCCTTCGTCTGCGAGTTGCCACAGGACTTCGTCGTCGAAATTGTTGAGGGCAAGGAACTTGCCCGCTTCGGTGATCCCGTTGACGGTGACCTCTGACTGCCGATGCCATCGTGGCAATGGCATGGTGATAACGGGATCAATTGGTGTAGGTGTACGCGCTTCGATGATGTCTCCCCACTCATCAGCAAAGAGGAATGGAGCGTTATATCTGTACTCGTTGTAATCGGCATTGGCCTCGACGTCGTTTAAGACGCCCCATTGCATTTGACCTTTGTCGAGAGCGGTTATGGACGGCATGGCATCTCCCGTATTCCAGAGGCTAGAGACGCCGTTTGAGTCCCGATCCGCCAACGGAGCATCGTCGGCGTATCCACCACCGCCAAACCCCATAGCGCCGCTCGCCCAAGGAGCCGGCGGTGCCGCCGGCAACGCAATTTGCTCGCCTTCCTCACTCGCATCAGCCGTGTAGGCGCCATCGGCGATAATCATGCGCACGCGAGCCGCGGACTCGCGTTCGACCGAGGCACGTCGTTCCATCTCCGCCAGCAAAAACTCGTTGATGCCTTCGGTAGCTGGGTTGTACGCGAACGTGCAACTGGCCGACTGACGGATCGAAAATGATCTGGTCCCCGCAGAGAAGAAGTCGGCGATGGCGCCCTGTCGTGGTGAATACCGATCGAGCAGGTTCTGCTGCACGAGGCCCAGCGACAGTTCCGCTGATACCGGATTCCCCTGCGCATCGGTAACGCTCACTTCAACCTCGACCGCGTCGCCGGGCTTCGCTTCGGTCGCACTCGGTGTGAGGGCCACTTCGAGTCTTTGGTTCACTCGGAACTGCGTCTCGGCTGTGTGGAATTCGTTCCGCTGCATCACCACGACCGACAATTGGAAGTTCGGCGCGAGCTGCGTTTCCATCGGCACATCCAGCAGATTCTCGCCGGTCTCGAGTTCGACGAGGCGGTATCCGAGAATTGATGCTCCTTCGAACGTCACCAGCGCGAGGGCGGGTTCCTCCCGCCAATGGAGGCGAACCTGGGCGTCATCACTCACTTCGTAGTAATTGCGATCGACGAGGAGACGCAGCCGCACCGAGTCGTCCTTGTCGGAGACGGTTACGATGTGCTCGCCGCTGATCTTCTGTTCGAACTGATCGACGCCGCTGGCGCGAATGACGTATTCGCCGCCATCCGCGAGCGTGATCGTCTGCCGCGCCTGTCCGTCCTCTTCGTCGCTGGCGACCGCGAAGGTCTCGACCAGCTTCTCGGCCGTGCTGCCATGCTCGGTGACCCGCTGCAGAACCTCGATCGTCAAATCGGTCGCGACAGGTTCGGAAGCAGGATCGTTGACAGTGAATGTCGCCTCGAAGGCTTCGCCATCGAGATAGACATCCCGCAATGTCGACACGCCGATGTCAAAGCCGCGAGTGGCCAGATAAGCAGTCTTGCCGGCATTCAGGTTGCGCTCGGGGAAGTTCGCCAGAATCTGCAGCGGAGTCGATTCGGCAAATCGCGTTGTCTCGAACGTGAAGGCGACCTCACCGTTCTCATCGGTCGTGCCGGCGATCCAGCGCCCTTCCTGCTGCAACTGATATTGAATCGTTTTCCCCGCCAGCGGCGAGCCGTAGTAGTACGCCAGTTTGATCGTCCCTTCGACGACCTCGCCCCGGTGATACACCGATTGCGGCAGATCGATCGTGAGCTGCACCGGTTCCAACTGGAAGTTGACGACGTCGAACGAGGTCTCGAACGCTCTGCCGCTGGCCCGATGCTGTAAAAGCACGCGATAGGTGCCGAGCGATGCGGAATCGGGCAACATCAAGTGATCAGCCACGCTGCCGAACTCACTCAGAGGCAGTTCGCTTTCGTGCAGCCTGCGTCCACGGGCGTCATAGATCGACAGGTGATAGATTTCTCCGGCCGTGAAGGTAAACCGGTCATCCACCACTTCGCGGACGATCCCCTTCACATGGACGAGTTGTCCTGGACGGTACGCAGGCCGGTCCGTGTCGATGTAGCCGCGCGGCGAAAGCCCGACGGCGAACTCGAGGCCGTTGAGATCAGTGACGGTCGAGGCGACGTGTCCTTCGAAGACCGCGAAGACCCGCAGGTCGCTCGCGCTCTTGAGTTCTTCGAACGACTGCTGCAGGACGCCGTCGGCTCCGGTCACTCCTTCGGCAAAGATTTCGCCGCCGTTGCTCACGAGCAGGCTGGCCCCCTCGACGGCCTCGCCGGTGCGCATGTTCTGGGCGAAGACAAACAGTTCGTTTCGCGAGGCCTTGACGATGATGTCGATATCGCTCACCACGACCATCGTCGTGGCTTCCAGCGTATCGCCTGTGACGGTGACCGCGCACACACCCGGTTCGTTCAGGGGGATTTCGATGTCGTGTTCAATCTGGCGATACTCTTCGTAGTCGGGGATGGTGCGTTCGAACTGTTCATCGGGATCGATCAGCGCGATGTCGAGCGACTCGACTCCCGTGGCCAGGTGCATCTTGCGGAAGTAGTCGGTCAGGTCGAGCCGGTAGATCTTCACCTGCACCGTTTCGATATTCCTTACGGTGACGCGAATGCTGGGCTGCTCATCACTGCGGAACTTCCGCTCGGTGTCGATTTCGAGGTAATGCGTGGTGAGCCTTGCGATTCGCTGCTGGGCTTCGCCGACATAGTTGCCGAGCACCTGCTGATAGGCTTCGAGGGCTTCCGGCAAATGCCCCAGGTTTTCTTCCAACGTGACGCCGATCCGCAGCGAGGCATACGCGGCTGATTCGGAGTTCGGGAACTTGCTGATCAACCGTCGCCAGTCCGCAATCGCCGCTTCGAAGAGTTGGCGAGCGCCGGCGGGATCGAACTCGACTTCGTCATCCTCGTTTTCCTCGTCATTCAGCTTCACACCCTGCATGTGCTGCATCTCGCCGAACGCGAACAGGATCGCGGGAGCACGGCTGTCGAGCGGATACTTGTTGAGGAACGCCTCCCACGCCGCGCGGGCTTCAGCGTACTCCTCGACATCTAAATGCCGTTGCGCGATCGAGTATTCGAGGTTGATGATCTGTTGCTGCACTTCGCTCCACGAAGGATGTGTCGGATGCTCATCCAGGAATTCCTTCCAGGCGACGATGGCCTCGGCCGACTGACCTTGTCCGGCGAGCGCTGCCCCCAGCAGATAGCGGGCCTGTGGGATGACATCGGATTCCGCATAGGCCACGTTGGCGATCAACGTGCGCAGTCGGGCGATGCCGTCCTCCTGTCTGCCGAGGTGTAAGAAGCTCTGGGCAATTTCGAGTTCGGCCTGCGGCGCGAGCTTGTGCGTCGGGAACGCGGCAATGAATTCTTCCGCCGCCGCGACGCCCAGTTCCAAGTCGACGGTCGATGACGGAGTCGGGAAACCAAAAGTGTGCGCAATGCGATATTTCGCACGCACGACGAAGTCTTCGGGGGCCTCTTCGGCTTCGGCATCGTCGGCTGCACCTTCAGCGTCATCAACGACCGCGACATCGACAGCCTCGGCGGCGGCTTGCTCGCGGATCATGTCTTGCCAAGTTCGGCGGGCATCCTCGCGCTGGCCCATCGCCAACAGCACGTCACCCAGACGGAAGCGGGCTTCCGTCAACATCTTTTCATCGGCCCGTTCGGCTTCGGGAGTATCGTCTTCGCCGTATTTCGCAAGGAACTGCCGATAGGAGTCGGCTGCCAATTGATGCTGCGCGGTCTCCACGAGACAGCGGGCGATGCGAAACTCGATGCGTTGACGCACTGCCAGACTGGGGCCGAGCGTCAAAGCCTGCTGATAGTAGACGAGAGCCTGCGCGTAGTCGTGCTGCGGAGCCTGCGACGGGTCGGCGGCGGGAATGCCGTCGTAGTAGAGGTCGGCGAATTCGAGATAAATGGCGGCGAGTTCATCCTTGCGTTCGCGCGAAAGCAGCCGGCCAGCCTCGGCCTGATAGACCTGAGCCGCCTGCTGATAGTTGCGTCCCCGCACATAGACATCGGCGATGCCGAACCTCGCCCGCGACACCCAGGCGCCTGCGGAATGGTCATCGATGATTTGTTGATACGCTTGCAAAGCCCCTTCGGCATTCCCGGTTTCAATGAGAGCCCGACCTTTGAGATACAACAGAAAGTCGATTTCCGTGTCTTTGGGGCTCGCGATGGCGGCGTCGATTGCAGTGACGGCAGCCGCGAAGTCACGCGATTGGAGCGCGACGAGGATGTCGGCCGGGATACCCGGGACCAGCGTCGTCAGCGGGCAGACATCCGCTTCCTCACCGGCGATGTCCGCGGCAGCCGGAGTGGCATCATCAACGGCGGGTTCGTCGTCGGCATGGAGTGTTACGGATGGTGCGGAAGAGAGGCTCAGCCAGGAAAAAAGTGCCAGCAGTGAGAGCAGACGAATGTGCGCTGTGCGCCACGCATCTCGATTCCGCATGTTGAGTCTCCGTTGTGTCCGACAGTTTCTGTCGCCAGGGTACGATGGGAAGCGTGTACTCCGCAGAAGAATGGCCATTTCGAGCCAAAACTCGCTTGCGATCTGTGCCAGTTGCAAGCGGCTCGGGCAGTCCCGCCCCGCGTCAAATTAACGTGGGATGGGGCGAAAAGTTAGATGCGCCTTGCAGTTTCGCAGTTCCCGCGAAAATCCAACCTAACGCACCAATCGGGTTTCCGACCGGCTGGCCCTGTTCCCGTCGGCTGTATAATGCCGACATGGATACCACGTATCGATTGTCCGGAATGCACTGCGAGAACTGCGTGAATCGCATCTCGGAATCGCTCTCCAAGTTGCCGGGAGTGCAGGACTTAGAAGTGACGCTCGATCCCCCGCAAGCGGTCATTCGTTCCGCATCCGTTTTGGACCGGGCGGCAGTGAG
>JANNSB010000615.1:0-10004 GCA_031402175.1 Planctomycetaceae bacterium | reverse complement strand
CCCGCTGCGCCTGGCTATTTAGCGGATCGGCCGCCGCCAGACGTTCCGCGATGTCGAGTCGCTGCTGGTAGAACCCCAGCGCCGCCTGCGTGTCACCCATCTGCAGTTGCACGTTCCCCAGACTGCCGTACGAGAGCGATAAGGCACGCTGCGCCTCGGCATTCGTTGGGTCGTCCGCCGCCAGCGTCTCGGAGATATCATGGAACTGCTGGTAGAACGCGCGGGCCTCTGGCGTGTTTCCCAACTGCAGGTTCACGTCTCCCAGCATGCGATACGAGATCAACAGATCATGTTGCGCGCCGGCATTGTTCGGATCGGCCGCCGCCATACGCTCGCGGATGTCGAGTCCCTGCTGGTAGAAGCCCAGGGCCGCCTGCGTGTCGCCCAACTTTAGCTGCACGTTACCCAGGTTGTTGTATAAGAGCGAAAGATCCCGCTGTGCCTGGAGATTGTTCGGATCAGCCGTCACCACCGCCTGAGCGATGTCGTGAGCTCGTGAGTAAAAGTGTTGCGCCGACGCGACCGCGCTCCGCTGCTCCACGGATATCTCAGCCGCAGCGTCGGCCGCGAGACCTTCCTCCTCCCCGACGCCGAACTTCAGGACGATGTCTCCCATCGCCGTGAGCGCGATCATCGTCTCACGATCGACGCTGGACTGGGCCACATACTCGGTGGCCACCTGTTCCAACTGCTCGAGCGACGTGGCCAGCAGGCGGCGGCGGACCTCGCCGCTGCCGGGGAGGTTCGACAGACTGCTCTGCATGTCCTCGATGATCCGCGTGAGCGTCGACAGCGCCAGTTCACTCTGGTGCCGGGCGGCATCGCGCTGGTCCTCGGCCTCCTGACGCGCCTTATGCTCGGCGGCGATCGCGGTCTCCAAGTTTTTCTGTGCCCGCTCGGCGATCTCGGTCTGCCGTTCGGCTTCGTCGCGGTCGTGTTCGGCCGTGATGCGGAGTTTCGACTCGTTGGCCCTGGCCAGGTTGGCGTCATCCTTGGCCTGCATCGCCAGGATTGCCAGCCATGTGCTGACCACCGTTCCCAGCAGAAGAGCAGCTGCGATGCCTGCTCCTGCGCCCAGGGCCAGCCGGTTCCTACGGGCGAACTTGCGGAACTTGTAGGCCGTCGACGGCGGGCAGGCTTCGATCGGCAGGTCGGTCAGGTAACGCTCGATATCCTTGGCCAAACCGGTTGCGGTCTCGTAGCGCCGCGAACGCTCCTTGTCGAGCGATTTCATCACGATCCAGTCGAGGTCGCCCCGCATCAACCGGCTGAGCTGAGCCGGCTCCAGGCTCCGCTGCGCCGCAATGGAGGGCAACGCCACGCTGCCGCTGAGCTTCGTGCTCGGCTTGCTCGGTTCCTCCTCCTTAATGAGCCGGACGATCTCCTGAATCGCCGCGTCCTGGAACCGCTGCTTGTCCAGCGGAGTGGAGCCGGTCAGCAGTTCGTACAGAATCACTCCCAGTGAATAGACGTCGCTGCGGGTGTCGATGTCGAGGTTGTTGAACTCCGCCTGCTCGGGACTCATGTAGAGAGGGGTGCCCACCATCAGCCCGTGCGACGTGAACACAGTCCCTGACGTCAACGGCTGATGGAGCGCCTTGGCCAGGCCGAAGTCGATCACCTTCGGTACCGGCTGTCCGTCATAGAGACAGACCAGGATGTTCGAGGGTTTCAGGTCACGGTGGATGATACCCTTCTGATGGGCGTGCTGCACTGCCTGGCAGACCTGCGTCATCAGCTTCAGCCGTTGCTCCACGTTGAGCCTGGCCTGATCGCAGTACTGCGTGATCGGCACCCCCTTGACGTACTCCATCACGAAGTAGGGTCGCCCTTGTTCGGTCACGCCACCATCCAGAACCTTGGCGATGTGGGGATGGTCCATCACCGCCAGCGCTTGCCGTTCAGCCTCGAACCGCGACAACACCTGCTTGCTGTCCATGCCGGGCTTGATCAGCTTCACCGCCACCCGCCGCCGGACCGGTTGAGTCTGCTCGGCCAGCCAGACGGTCCCCATCCCCCCTTCGGCGATTTCTTCGAGGAGCTTGTACCGCTGGCCGATAACCGTCCCGGAGGCATACCCCGGGCCGCTCTGGGCGATCACGGTCTCCTGGATGTCCTTGGGCTCCAGGAACCCACCTGCCTGGTGGTGGGCGCGGAGCAGCAGCTCAATCTGCTCCCTGAGATCACCGTTGCCGGCACAGGCCTGATCGAGCAGGGCCGCCCGTTCGAAGTCACTGTTGCAGGCCAGCGCCCGGGTAAAGAGCGACACGATCTCGGAACTGGAAGGATTCAAGATATTCTCCCGCGAAACAGGCCAATCAGAAGGGATCCTTCCTCAATGCCCCGTTTCAGTCCCCAGTGTGCCACGAATTCCCAAGATTTTGAACTAACGCCGTTCCGGCTGCAGGGCCGGCTAGTTCGTCACATTGGTGTGAGAGTACGTTGGCTGAATCTCAGCGGCTTTGGCGGTGAGCCAAGGACTTACGTCGAAAAGGCGAGGCGTTACAGTTTACCCCACTTCACAAACTGACCGGCCCTGTTCCGGCTGCAGGGACTGATACAGCCACGCCCGTGACGCATTGAGCCAAAATCATGCATCATCCGTCCCCCTTCCCGGCGAGTTTGGTCAATCCCTCGATGGACGACCGCACGTGCTCAGGCAACCGGTCCCACACCTCGATGAGAGCCTGCAAGCGCGGGTCGGTTTTGGTTGCAGTAATGGTTGCAGTTGCCGGCGACTTTTCGTGATTTTGAGTGAGAGCCGCTGAGACTTCGGGGGTGGCGGTCGCGGCCTCGTGCGACTCATCAGCAGCGCGGAGGCAAACCCCTGTTTCGCAGGGGTCTGAGAGCGATTGCGACTCATCGAGAGTCGCTGAGTTGAGCCATTGCGAGAGACAGGAGTCGAACCTGCACGGGTTGCCCCACTGGATCCTAAGTCCAGCGCGTCTGCCAGTTCCGCCACTCTCGCTGCTCGCTGTTTTCAGTTCCTCGTCACCGATTCGTGCAGGTTGAAGATGACTCTCGACACGCTCGTCCAGGCGGCGAGTTCGATGGGGTCGATCCCCTCCGCCTGCGGGTGCTGGCCCACGGAGACGAGCGCCGTCGCTGCCGCCGGGTCGGCTGCGTATTCGTCACGATGTTTTTGCAGCAGAGCGGTGAGTATCTCCAGTTCCGCGGGTCGAACGGGGCGGGACAATGCCGACAGGAATGCGTCGTTCAGTCGCTCTTCGATCGTGGCCTCACTCTGCAGCAGACGTGTGGCGAAGACACGAGCCGACTCGACGAAGATCGGATCATTCAACAAGACCAATGACTGCAGCGGCGTGTTCGACCGTGGCCGTTCTGCGGTGCACTCCTCGCGGCTGGGTGCATCGAAGGCCGACATCGAAGGATGCAGGTATTGCCGTTGCCAATGCGTGTACAGGCTGCGGCGGTACAGGCTCTCTCCGCTGCTGTTCTGCCATTCACGAATCGGGAAGTTGAGATGCGCCCAATATCCCGGAGGTTGATACGGGAAGACGCTCGGTCCACCGACCTGTTCCACGAGCAGGCCGCTGACGGTGAGCGCATTGTCACGAACCATCTCGGCATCGAGCCGGAAGGCCGACTGATGCGAGAGCCAGCGGTTGTAGGGGTCGATTTCCCGCACCACATCAGATGTCGTCGACACCTGCTGATAGGTGGCCGACATGACCATCAGCTTGACGACGTGCTTGACGTCCCAGCCAGAGCTCTGGAATTCGCGGGCGAGCCAATCGATCAACTCCGGATTTGAAGGCCATTCCCCCTGCGAGCCAAGGTCGTCGAGCTTTCGCGACAGGCCTGCTCCGAACATCAGCTTCCAGACTCGGTTGACCAGGACGCGTGCGGTGAGCGGGTTGTCGGACGCCGTCACCCAACGGGCGAGGTCGAGCCGGTTGAGACGCCGCGACTCATCGAATGCATCCGACATCGGAGCCGACAATACGACAGGAAATGCGGGGACCATCACTTCGCCGCTGTCGTCCATCCAGTTGCCGCGGGCCAGTACGCGAATCATGCGCGGTTCGACCGTGCGGGTGACGAGTGTCATGGGAATCGACGCGTCGAGAGCCTGTCGTGCCGACTGCAGGTCGACCAACTGCTGTCGCGCTGGTGCCAGCAATGTCGTGATGGACCGGAAGTGGGCCGACACTTGTTGACGCTGCTCGTCCGTTCGCTGGTCGCCGGCAATGGCGAGGACGGCTTCGATCTCCGGAGGAGCGGCGTCGGTGGCCGTCACCGGGCGAGCGTGGTCCGTGACCGAGACTCGAAACAATCCGATGGTGTGCTGCGGGTTGTCGAGGTTCTGCTTGAGGACGATTTGCAGCGACGCCCCCGCGGGAATCGTCACGTCTTCCATTGTTTCGACGACGGCGGAGTTCGCTCGGCCGGCGTGTTCCATCACCGCCCAACCCCACGTCGGACCTTGAGCATCGCCGTCGATGGCGGCCGCAATGGCCCATTTACCGAAGGGATTGGTCTCCGCGGCTCCGGTCTGCTCGTAGGTGGCCGTCGCGTTCTGCAGCTTGACGGGGATCGGAGCGGAGCCCGCCTCCGCGGGAATGATGAACAGTTCGAGTTCCGACAACACGAAGTTGCCGTTGCCCGCGCGCCCCGGGCCGCGTAGCGGCAGCGAATCGTGCGGCAGCACTTCAATCCGCAGAGCCGAGATGCGTTCGGGAAGTTGTCCGGCGGACTGCGCGAGCGACAGTGTGTATGTGTCAGTGGCGGGGCTTTCTCCGCCGGCGAGGATCGCACCATCCTCCTGCAGCGTGAGCGTGGCGCCGTTCAGCGACGTGACGGAATCAGGCCGCAGGACTCGCCAGGGAAGCTGAGACGACTCCCATTCCAACTGGGCGGCATCAAGCTCGAGTGTCTGTGTGCCGAGTATGGTTTGGACGCCGGCAATCTGCCGATCGAAGTCGGCCAGTTGTTGTTCCTGTTCGGGAGTCGGCACCTGAATGCTCGGACCCCAGATGCCGGTTTCGTGTGCCCCACCATAGATGCCTTGCTCCTGAATGTCGGCGAAGAAGGCCTCGAGGCTATAGAAGTCCCGCATCGTAAAAGCGTCGTACTTGTGGTCGTGGCATTCGCAGCAGCCGAGCGTCACGCCGAGCCATGTGCCGCCCAGGTTGCGCACGCGCTCTGCGATGTACTTGGCGAGATATTCGCGGTCTTGCACTCCACCTTCGGCGCTCATCATGCCGAGCCGGTTATAGCCGGAAGCAATGAGTTGCTCGCGCGACGCCTCGGGCAACAGGTCGCCGGCAATCTGTTCGATCGTGAACTGATCGAACGGCTTGTTCTCGTTGAACGACTCGATGACATATTCGCGGAACGGATAGATGCGCATGTTCTGGTCGCCGTGATAGCCGACAGTGTCGGCATACCGCACCAGATCGAGCCACCACATCGCCATTCGTTCGCCGTAGCGGGGGGACGCGAGGAGTTCATCCACGAGGCGTTCGTAGGCATCGGGACTGCTGTCGTTGACGAATTGCTCAACCTGCTCGGCGGTCGGCGGCAGTCCGGTGAGGTCAACAGTGAGACGCCGAATGAGGGTGCGGCGGTCGGCCGGTGAGGACGGAGTCAGGCCGTTCTGCGTCATCACCGGCTGCGTGAAGGCGTCGATGCTGTTGAGCGCGAATGAGCCGCTCTCGACAAGTGCCGGTGCTTCAATATTGCGAATCGGCTGGAACGACCAATGCCCTTCCCACACGGCCCCTTGTTCGATCCAGCGGCGCAACAGATCGATCTGCTCGGCAGACAGCGGCTTGGTGAACTCCACCGGCGGCATGCGTTCGGTTTCGTCCGCGCTGCTGATGCGGCGATAGAGTTCGCTCTCTTCGAGTCGGAAGGGAACCGCGACGCCGGCATGATCGGCGGAGCCGCGCAGTCCCGATTCGGTGTCGAGCCTCAGCTCGGCCTCGCGCTTGTTCGCGTCGGGGCCGTGGCAGACGTAGCAGTGGTCCGAGAGGATCGGCCTGATGTCGCGATTGAACTCGATGGGAGCAGCCGGCGCGGCAGCATCATCGGCAAGAACTGAAAACGCAGACATTGCCATCAAGACGACGACAAGACACGAAAATGGATGTTGAAGTTTTGACATTGCTCGTTGGCTTTCGCTGACTCCTGATCCTTCTCCCCTGGCCTACTTGTCTCCGGCAAAGACGACCTTGGTGCCCGACATGCTGTCGTACAGGGTCTTCTTGTCGGCGGAAAACGCGGCGAACAGTGCTCCAATGAGAGGGGTAACGAGCATCATGAACCAGCGTTTCGTGGCCTGGGGAATCGACATCTGCTTGTTGTCGTCGGTGACGACAATGAGTTTGAATATGTCCTTACCGATCGTCGATTTTGGTGACGCCGACTCTTGAATCGCGAAATACATCCAGAAGTTGTAGATGAAAAAGACTGGTCCGGCATACAGCAAAACGAGTTCCCAGCTCATTCGAAACAGCATGCCGATGATGGCTACGTTGATGAGCTGTCCGACGATGACGGCCTTCTTCTCCTTGGTGACCAGGAAACTCGAGAGCGGCACCAGACAGATATCGACACAGAATGCGTGGAAACGAATCCAAAAGCCCGCGGGTGTGAACGGATGGATCTTCTGAATGACTCCCAGCGTGTTTCGTCGGTAGTGTGCCAGCAGCGCGTTGACGCGCATCATGAAGATGGCGGGAAAGCCCGCGAGAATCGCGAGGGGAGCGATCATCAGAGCGCCAAAGATCAGCATGATCGGAGCCTTCACTGCTCCGAACATAAAACTCTCCTCCACCCATCTTTCTCCGATCAAGTCGGCAAACCAACTGACGATTCGGTCAGCCAAACCGGTGATGTGGTCGTTGATGAATGGATTGGCGCCGCCGGCGGCAAATTGCAGCGCCGCGAGAATACCCACGACAGGCAAGGCCATCACGAAGGAAATGAGCAGCGTGTACAGGGTCGCACCGGCATTGCGGAAAAACAACTTCGCCAGTTCCCAGCCGATCCACGCAGGGTGTGCGTATTTCGTCACAAGGTGGACATTGGCCAGCGGCCAGGCCAGGAAGGGGAGACCGAATAGGATGCTGCCGACGATGATCAATCCCTGTTCGCCCAGCGGAAAATCGTTGATCGCATCTTCGGGACTACTGCTGCCGTTGACCGCCGCGTAGCCGCCAATCGCGGCCGCCAGCAGCAGCCAGACGGGCAATCCGACGACGAACGGCCAGAGGATGGCCCTGAGGCCGACCGATACGTTCGCGAAAAAGTCGAAGTGAATACGGTCGGGTTGCAACGTCTCCTTGTACCACTCCGCGCTGATGATTCGTAGCGAGAGAAACCAGTACCACCCGGGAATTCCCAGCAGGTTCAAGGCAGTCATCGCTCCCCAGAACGTTTTCGTCGGACCGGTTTTGCACCACTCCTCGAACATGTAGATGCTGATGCACATATACAGTGCGAAGTTCATCCAGATCAGCCCGGTCCGCAACGCCAGACCTTTCTGCTCCAGCATGAAAGCCCAGCCTTCGCCCCAGGCCTTCGAATAAAACAGCGCCGGGTCCGCACCTTTGCGCGTCCGCTTCTTCTGCTCCTTGGCGTCCATGCGTCCGGTTTCGAGGTTCATCCCGCAACTCGGGCAGATGACATCGTCCTCTTCGAGTTCGCCTGCGCAGTAAGGACAAATCTGCTCTTCCGCATGCTCCATCATGGCGTCGTCAAAACGCATGCGGGCAAACATGTCCTCGGGGGCCGCATCGCCGGCGGCCGGCTGATCTGGCTTGCGTGGTCGCTGCTGCGGCTTCTTGGCGGCGGGCTGCGGGGGCGCTGCACCTGCCTCGGTCGAGTCGCCGGCGGGCAATTGAAGTTTGGTGCCGCACTTGGGGCACTTGATTACCTTCCCGCGGGCTGCGTCGGGAGCATTCAGCACCTTTTCACAACCGCGACAACGAACTTGGATGGGCATCAGAGTTTTCCGCGAAGAGCAGCGCCGGCAACTGTTTGGAGCCTATGGGGCTAGAGGGTAACGTCCCCCGTGGACTCGTGGAAAGCATGCAATGGCCGATGGCCAATTGCCCGGCCAGATGCAACGGCCTATGGTGAGTGCAGCGAGAACCGAACAGAATCCATTGATTCTTGGATGTGTCGCTGACGTACAGACTCAGCGGACAGGCCCCACTGGCAGATTTCGAGCGAGATGTGACTCCAGGCGACTTTGAGACCGGCCCGATCTTCGTTGCCACCTGCAAGGTCTGCGGCACGCGTGTGGACGAAATTGCCGAGCGGCATCCCAAGCAGGTGCCCTGCCCCGACTGTTTCACCATGGTCACCATTCCCTCCATGAGTGAAGTCCAGCAGCTCGAAGCAACCGACGATGCCTACCAGGTCGAGAACCCCGGCATTTATCGTCTGGTGTTGCAGCCTGCCGAAGGGGAAACAAACGGCGCGAAGGCTAAACCTCGCAAGCGAGAGCACCTTGTCGTCTGCTCCATCTGCCGGGCGAGGTTGCATGTCGAGCCGCGCAGCGAGGCCGGGCAAATAAGATGTCCCGACTGTCTGGAATTCGTGCGGGTTCCGTCATTGGCCGAGGCCGATGCGGAAGTCGCCAAGCGCGCCATTCCGAAACCGGTACAGCCGTCGGTACAGGGCTTGCCGGTTCCCGCGCCGCCGAAGCAGGCGCGGTTGAAGACCAGCTTCGACAAGGCACGGGCCGCGATACGCCAGGAGAAGACCGATCCCCCGCCGCGATTCGTCTTTTTCTCCGGCGTGTTCGACTTCCCCTGGACTGACGGCGTGATGAGCCGGTGGATTTTTCTGAGCATCGGCCTGATGGCGCTCAGCATGGTCTTTGCTGGCATCATGCACATCCTGCAGAACGGGGCTGGCTTTCTGTTCATGGCCATCGCGTTCTTCGCATTGCCCGGCTTCTGGATCTTCGTCTGGACCTACTCCTACGCCACATCGATCTGGATCACCATCCTGGAAGACACAGCCGGCGGCAACGATCGCATTCACAACTGGCTGCAGCAGAACTGGCGGGAATGGGTCATCGAGGCGTGCCGGTTTACTCTCATTCTTGGCTACGCCATGACCGTTGGACACTGCGTGGGCTACATCGCCCGGCTGGCCGGCGGAGACTATGTTTCGGTGGCGTTCGACACGTTGTTCTTCGTGTTTCCGATCATGATGATGTCATGCATGCATGCGGGTTCGGTCTATGCCCCGCTCACTCTGCCGATCTTGCGCAGCCTGTTCACGTCATGGCGAGCCTGGCTGTTGTATTACGCTTTGTCGAGCGCCGTACTGATCGGCTGGGGCGTGCTGTGGTGGGCGGGAATCTCGTGGAGCCCGATCGTGGTGACACTGTTGGGCGCCCCCGTCTGGTCGGCGGCCTGGCTTGTCTGGGCGCGCCTGCTTGGCCGACTTGGTTACACCATTTCCATGAAGGAACATGGCCAACCGGCCACGAGCCGCAAGCGACGGATGAAAGATGAGAGTTGAGAGTCGACGACTCTACTTCCCTCTCTCAACCGACCTCGCTGTCTGCGTCGCACAGCAACTGATAGGTCGCTTCGCTGGTCGAAGTCTCACGCAGCGAATGCATTAGCGCCGGGTTCTGCAGCATGCGGCCCAGCCGGGCCAGCACGTACAGATGCGTCTTGAGGTCGCGGCACAGGATCAGGAAGAACAAGTCGCTCAGTGAATTATCAGTCGCGCCGAAAGGGATGCCTGACATTGTGCGCCCGAACGCGACCACCGATTCACCGAGTGCGTCGGGGAGCGGTTGACGCGGATGGGGCAAGGCGATGCCGCCGGGCAGCGCAGTGGACATCAGTTCTTCGCGTTCGTTGACGGCCTGCGCGACGGTCTCGACATTCCAAATCGCCCACGAGCGACCCGCCACGGCAATCATCTCTTCGATGACCGAACGCTTCGTGCGGGCGTGCAAAGGAACTTCGACAGTGTCGGGCTTCAACAGGAAGCTGAACGGCAATTCG
>JANNSB010000614.1:0-17198 GCA_031402175.1 Planctomycetaceae bacterium | reverse complement strand
CCAACGAGATCGCCGCCGCGGGCGGTCCGATTTCCATCTGTTTCACCGCCGGCCTCGACGTAACCAACGGCTACCAGAGCATCGACCTGCATCTCGTCGACTGGCAGCCGGCGGCGGCGCTGCAACCTGCGATGAGCACATAGCGCCCAGCCTCAATGCGATGGCTCGCTGGCCGTTAGAGTTTGGAACAGCGCGAACTCGGGAACGCTCCAAATGGCAACATCACCCCTTGAGACCCGGTGGCCAGCCATTTTCCGTCTGGTGAAAACGCCACCTGCCGGGGTTCGCCGGCGTGTTCGGAAGTGCAGTCACGCGGCGACTCGACTTTGAAGCACGAATCGCTGGATCACCTTGACCAACTCCACTAGGGCGACGGGCAGCAGCGAACAGCCGGCGATTACTCCCCATTCCGAAATCGACGGCGGGACAGTGTGCAGCACGCGTTGCAGGAGCGGAACGTAGACCGCTGCGGCCTGGAGGACCAGACAACCCACCACAGCGGCCCACAGCCAGACGTTTGTAAACAGGCGGCTGGTGAATGCCGACCGCTTCTGGGAACGCGCGTTGAAGGCGTGGAAGACCTGGGACAGCGCCAGCGTCATGAACGCCATTGTGGTGGCCCGGCGCAAGCCATCACCGTCCGTCCCGTGCCAACTCATGCCGACCACAAAGGCCAGCAGAGTCACTCCGGCCAGCAGAATCCCTTGCCAGGCAATGAGGCCGACGAAACGGCGGGTGAGTAGTGATTCCTGGGCGTCACGTGGCGGACGATGCATGACGTCCGGCGCCGATGGCTCCAGCGCCAGGGCAAAGGCGGGAAAGATGTCCGTGATCAAGTTGAGCCACAAGATCTGGAGGGCGACCAGCGGCAGAGGCCAACCGATCATGAGTGCAAGAAACACCGTGAGGATTTCTGACAAGTTGCAGGACAACAGGTAGTGCAGAAACCGCAGAATGTTCCCGTAAATGATCCGCCCCTGCTCGACGGCACCGACGATGCTGGCGAAGTTATCGTCGGTGATCACCATGTCGGCGTTTTCCTTGGCGACCTCGGTCCCCTTGATGCCCATTGCGATCCCGATGTCCGCCTTCTTCAAGGCCGGGGCGTCGTTCACCCCGTCGCCGGTCATGGCGACAACTTGTCCCTGCTGCTGCAAGGCCTCGACGATCTGCAACTTGTGCTCGGGCGAGACGCGGGCAAACACGGCTGCGTCGGCCACCGCCCGTTCCCAGTCCGCTGCGTCCAGGTTTGTCAGCTCGCGACCGTGGACGGTGCGTAAGGGACTACCATCGAGATCGCGGTCGATCCCCAGTTGACGCGCGATCTCGGCGGCCGTCAATTGCTGGTCGCCGGTAATCATCACGGTCCGAATACCCGCCTCGCGACAGGTGGCGATGGCGGCTTTGGCCTCGTCGCGGAGCGGGTCACTCATGCCGACCAGACCAACGAAGATCAAGTCCCGAGCGAAGTCGCACTCGTTGTAGCCCTCCGGCAGTTCGCGATACGCCAGGCCGAGAACGCGGAGCGCCGCACCGGCCAACCGCTTGTTCGACTCCTCCCAGTGCTGGCGGTCCTCCGGCGTGAGGGGCGTCACTCCAGTGGCGAGGTACTGAGCACCGCTCGCCGCGAGCAACGTGCCAGGCGAACCCTTGACAAACGCCATCGTCCGGCCATCCGGCGTGCGATGCACGGTAACCATACGTTTGCTGGTGCTGTCGAACGGAACCTCGCTGATACGCGGAAAGTCGGAAGCGAGGACGGCGTGGTTCATCCCTGCCTTTTCCGCCGCGACGATCAAGGCCGCCTCGGTGGGGTCGCCCAACAACGTGACGCGTCCGTCCGTCCGTTCCACCTTTGCATCGTTGCATAACATGCCGATGCGCAGAGCCAGTGCGAGGTGTTCGTCATCGTGCGGGACCACGGGCGTGTCGCCGGACTGAAACGTGCCCACTGGCTCGTAACCCGCGCCGGTTACGTCGACGCGGCGTTGGTCCAGCGAGTAGACGCACACGGTCATCTCGTTCTTGGTCAGTGTCCCGGTCTTATCGGTGCAGATGACGGTGACGGATCCCAGGGTCTCGACGGCGGGCAGCCGACGCACGAGCGCTCGCATCCGGGCCATGCGTTGCATGCCCAGTGCCAGCGTCATGGTGGTGACCGCGGGTAATCCTTCGGGGACTGCGGCAATGGCCAACGAGAGACCAATCTCCAGCATGTGCCAGATATCAGTGACACCGCGCAGCCAGCCCGCCAGGACGATGATGCCGCACAATGCCAGCACGACCACAATGAGCCAACGACCGAGCTGGCTCAGCTTTTGCTCGAGTGGTGTCGCGCGGACGATCGCCTCATCGATCAGGAGTCCGATCTTGCCCACCTCCGACTTTGCACCGGTGGCCGTCACCAGCGCCCGACCGCGCCCGTCCGTGATCGTTGTTCCCAGGAACGCCATATTGAGGCGGTCCCCCAGTGCCGCATCCTTGTCCTCAAGCAGTTCGGACGTCTTGGTCACTGCGAGCGACTCACCCGTCAGCGCTGCCTCCTCAATTTGCAGTCGGATACACTCGACGATCCGGCCGTCGGCGGGAACGCGTGCCCCGGCAGCAAGAACGATCAAGTCGCCTGGCACCAACTCGGCTGCGGGAATCTCCCTTTCCGCGCCGTCTCGAATCACATGAGCGAATCGAACCGACTGCTTTTGCAGGGCGGACAACGCCTGCTCCGCCTTCCATTCCGTGAAGAAGCCGATGCCCGCGTTGAGGACGATGACAATCAGAATTGCGGCGGCGTCAATGTTCTCTCCCAAAGCGAAGGCAATGATCGTGGCCGCGACCAGTAAGGCCACGATCAGGCTGCGGAACTGCGCCAGAAAGATGGTCCAGGTCGATCGCTGGCTCGCCTGGGCCAAGGTATTGGGGCCAAACTGCCCGAGCCTCCGAGCCGCCTCGACTTGAGACAAGCCCCGCATCACATCCGTTTGCAGCCGGTCTTCGGCCGCCTCGACGGACAGTACGTGCCACGCCTGCTCGACATCCATTTGAGGCACAGTCGTATCGGTCGCTTGACCGGCCTCTTGGAGGTTCTCGTTGTCTTTAATACTCATCGAGGCTCAGGTTCGTAGCGACCTTGATACGAGCGTTTCTGAAAGCGTCAGCCGTTGTCGGCCCCGGAGTTGCTGAAGGATCCGTCCAAGGCGGCCCCACCGCGCCAACGCCAGCCGTTGATCTCTGGCATATCCTCGCCATGGACCGCGATGTACCGCTTGTGCTCGGCCCGCTTGTCGACCATCGCCTGCCTCACGTCACTCGCCCGCGCAGCGAGACCAGGAACACGGTCGATCACATCCATCACCAGGCGGAACCGGTCCATGTCGTTCATTACCACCATGTCGAACGGGGTTGTTGTCGTCCCTTCTTCCTTGTAGCCGCGCACATGCAAGTTTCCGTGATTTGGCCGGCGGTAGGTCAATTGATGGATCAACGATGGGTATCCGTGGAATGCGAAGATGATCTGTCTGTCCGTGGTGAATATCGCGCCGAACTCCTCGTCCGTCAGTCCGTGCGGGTGTTCTTTCGACGGTTGCAGTTTCATCAGGTTGACGACGTTCACGACCCGCGCCTTCACTTCGGGCAGGTACTGTCTCAACAGATCCACAGCGGCAAGCGTTTCGAGAGTCGGCACGTCGCCGCAACAAGCCATCACCACTTCTGGCTCGCCTCCTTTGTCGTTCGACGCCCAATCCCAGACTCCCAAACCGGCAGCGCAATGTTTCACGGCCTCGTCCATTGCCAGCCATTGCGGGGCCGGTTGCTTCCCGGCAACCACCACGTTGACGTAGTTCCGGCTCCGCAGGCAGTGGTCGGTAACGCTCAGCAAAGTGTTCGCGTCCGGCGGCAGGTAGACACGGATGACCTCGGCCTTCTTGTTGACGACATGGTCGAGAAACCCCGGATCTTGATGCGAGAACCCGTTGTGGTCCTGCCGCCAGACGTGCGACGACAGCAGGTAGTTCAGCGACGCGATCGGCCGCCTCCACGGGATGTGGCCGCACACCTTCAGCCACTTGGCGTGCTGGTTGAACATCGAGTCGATGATGTGGATGAACGCCTCGTAGCACGAGAAGAACCCGTGCCGCCCGGTGAGCAGGTAGCCTTCGAGCCAGCCCTGGCACTGGTGTTCGGAGAGCATCTCCATCACTCGCCCGTCGGGGGAGAGTTTGTCGTCGGTGTCGTACTGCTCGGCCATCCAGGTCCGATTCGTCACTTCCAGCACGTCCTGCCAGCGGTTCGAGTTGTTCTCGTCCGGACTGAACAAACGGAAGTTCTTGCTCGGCAGATTGAGCCGCATGACGTCACGGAGAAATTTTCCCATCGCGCGCGTCGATTCGGCGTCTGCCATGCCGGGACTCGTCACCTCGACGGCGTAGGTGCGGTATTCGGGCATTTGCAGATCTTTGAGGAGTAGTCCACCGTTGGCGTGCGGATTGGCGCTCATGCGTCGCGCGCCTTTCGGAGCCAATGCCGCGATCTCCGGCTTGAGTTTGCCGACGCCGTCGAACAGTTCATCGGGGCGATAACTCTTCATCCATTGTTCGAGGATCTCTACGTGCCCCGCATTGTCCATGTCGCCCATCGGCACCTGGTGTGACCGCCAATAGCTTTCGCACTTCTTGCCGTTGATCTCGGCCGGACACGTCCAGCCCTTCGGCGTGCGGAGGATAATCATCGGCCACGCGGGGCGGCCCTCGAACCCCTTGGTCCTGGCGTCGGACCAGATCTGTCGGATCTCGGTCGTAACCTCGTCCATGACGGCGGCAAGTTTCTGGTGAACCTGCTCAGGCACGTGCCCCTCGACGAAGTACGGCTTGTACCCATATCCCTCAAATAGCTTCTGCAACTCGTCCTTGGGGATCCGGGCGAGAATGGTCGGGTTGGCGATTTTATACCCGTTCAGGTGCAGAATCGGCAAAACGGCCCCATCGGTTACGGGATTGAGGAACTTGTTGGAGTGCCAACTCGTGGCAAGCGGGCCGGTCTCGGCCTCGCCATCGCCGACGACCGCGGCAACGATCAGATCAGGGTTGTCGAAGGCAGCTCCGAAGGCATGAGATAGGGAGTAGCCCAGTTCGCCGCCTTCGTGGATGCTGCCTGGCGTCTCTGGAGCGACATGGCTGGGGATGCCGCCCGGGAAGCTGAACTGCATAAACAGCTTCTTCATCCCCTCTTCGTCCTGAGTGATGCTCGGGTACACCTCAGTGTACGTGCCTTCGAGGTAGGCGTTGGCCACGAGCGAGGGCCCGCCGTGACCAGGTCCGGTGATAAAGAGCACATTCAAGTCATGCGCTGCGATCACCCGATTGAGATGGACATAGATGAGGTTCAACCCCGGCGACGTGCCCCAGTGACCGAGCAACCGGGGCTTGACGTGCTTTCGCCGGAGCGGCAGCCTCAGGAGCGGGTTGTCGAGCAGGTAGATTTGGCCGACTGAGAGGTAGTTGGTTGCACGCCAGTACGCGTCGATGTTCGAGATTTCTGCCGGGGATAATGGGTTGTTCATAGGATGTTCAATATGATTGGGAAGTGGATCTCGTTCGGTCGGTGATCACACTTGCTGCATGCCTTACAATCACCGCTTCCTCATTCGCCGGGATGCAAAGAATGGAGACCCGGCTCTCGGCAAGGTTGATACGGGTGTTTCCGGACTGGTTGGCCGCGTGATCGAGCCGCGCCCCGAGCCAACTCAAACGGTTGCACACCTTCTCGCGGATCTCCGGTGAATTCTCACCGATACCGCCGGTGAAGACGATGGCGTCGATCCCTTCGAGCGCGGCGACCATCGCTCCAATTTCCCGGACCACTCGATAGCAGAACAGATCCACGGCTTCGGCAGCTTCTGGCGCGCGGCTCGTCAGTAGGTCCCGCACGTCCGAACTGATACCGGATACTCCGAGTAGCCCTGATTCACGGTCGAGCAGACGTTCTACCTGGTCTGGCGTCAGTTGGTCGTGCCGGAGCAGGTATAGAACAACTCCGGGGTCGATCGCTCCGGCACGAGTGCTCATCATCAGCCCGTCAAGTGGTGTGAAACTCATCGTCGTGGCCATGCTCTTTCCAGCTAGCAGGGCGCACAGGCTGGCCCCGCTCCCGAGATGACAAACGACCGTCCGCCCGTCGGCAGCGAGCGGTTCGATGCCCGTCAACTGGCCGGCGATCGACTCGTACGAGAGACCGTGAAATCCATATCGCTTCACTCCCTTTTCAAAGTACGCTCGTGGCAAGCCAAGCATTCGCTCGTGCTTCGGCATCGTCGCGTGAAACGCGGTGTCGAAGCAGGCGACCTGCGGTACCTCCGGAAGAAGACACGCCGCGGCCCGGATCGCGGCCAAGTTATGCGGTTGGTGCAAAGGGGCGAGCGGGACGAGAGACTCCAGTTCAGACAATACCTCTGGAGTGACTCGCACCGGCGCGGCGAATCGGTCCCCTCCGTGGACGACTCGGTGTCCAACGGCCTCAACCAGTCGCCCTGGCATCCGCGTCGACAGTGTGTCGAGTACGACCCGTAGAAGCGACGAACCATCGGGGGTCGAAAATGTGCCGCAGTGAATCTCCTGCCCGTCCTGGTCCTCGATCCGGAATGGTCGCTCGCTCGCAATTTGATTGGTCCGTTCGACCACAGCCCGCAGTTCGACGCGGTTTCCAGCAAACACCGTCAACTTCAGGCTTGACGAGCCTGCGTTCGATACCAGGATCAAAGGATCACTCAGCATGGCAATCTATCCGAAGAATGAAACGACAATGATGCTGCACATACCTGGACAAACCTTCCTTCAGCATGTTGCGAGGTGATTGCTCAGTAAACAAGTAAGCCGACGTGTCAAAACACCCTTGGGCATTCCGGCACGTCGGCTTATTCTTTAACGAGCCCTCTGGCCAAGCCACGAAACGGCCCAACAGAGGCGGACAAACGTGCTCAGGTCACATCGAACGCTGTGTCGGACACAGACGCAGTGAACTGCCTCGGTGTGTCGCACCGGAGCAGACTGGGAGTACTGTTGGAATCCCCGTACATTCACTCCTAGGATGCCGACTCAGGCGCTGAGTCGCCATTGCCAATCGGATTCGGGTCCAAGGCTTTCCGTTCGGCGTGTTTTAGGTAGCGGGCGTAAAAAGTCGCGGAGAGTCCCCCTGTCAACATGCAGCTCATGAGGAACAGTTTGCCAGCGACGCTTTCGGGCAGCACCCAGCCAAACATCAGACAGCTGATCCGCACGGCGCCAATCAGGGCCAGGGAAAACAGCACGCCCTGGCCAATCGCGGCCACCATCATCCAAAGTTTTGACATCGGAAACACGGCGCACTCTCGCTTTCGAATAAGAAGATGGTGAAACCACACTCCCTTCTCAAAGCGTGGCGGAAGACGAATTGTTACCGTGGCAGGAACACTACCTGCAAACGACCGACGATCATTTCGCAACGGCAGCGCGCGGCGCACATAATCCGACGCAGTACGCGCTGGAAATGGCTCGCAACGAGTCGCACGGCCGACAGGCAGCGCAAAAAGAAACCCCTGTTTTGCAGGGGTGTGCGATGGATTGCGACAGTACGCAAAACCATTCGATGGAGGATAGGGGACTTGAACCCCTGACCTTCTGGCTGCCAGCCAGACGCTCTCCCAACTGAGCTAATCCCCCTGTTTTCCGCGAGCCGAATCGTATCGGTGCCGGTGAGCAACGTCAATGTTCGGTTCGATCATCATTCAACCAAGTCGGCTCGCTCCTCTCAGCCTGCCATCTCAACGACAGTTGACATGCAAACCGCTGTCGGTTGTGATGACTTGAAATCTGGGCATGGGCGTCCTTGCTACCGCGAGGTGTGCATTGGGCCGGCGTAATTTCGCGGGTGCGGGTTATGAACTCTCTTGATGCGGCGAGTGGCGTGTCTGCATGTGTTACATGTGGGCAAGTGCAGGCGACACGAGGTTTGTTCTGCGAACGTTGCGGCGGGAGTCGATGTCCGGAAACGCCCCAAGAGCTGTGGGAATGGCGGATCGGACGGCTGGGACAGATGGTGCGGAACCAGGTGTGGCGGGGGATCGCAGGCACCGGCTTGCTGACTAAGCCCGTCAAGCACGCCAACGCGATGTTGACGAGGCATCCATCGCTTCCCGACCGCAGCCCGGCCTCTGCGGGGATGGCCCAGGATCTGGAATGTCTCCGTGGCGAACTCGACATGCAACGTCGACTCGCTGTTATCGAACTCCTGCTGCCGCTGCTGCCTGCCCCACAGGCTGAACTCGTGCGGCAAGAGCACGCTGCACTTAAGAAATTCTTCAATGGGCTGCGAGACGTCGAACGCGGCATCGCCGAGGGCAAGCAGGCCTCACGCGACAAGCTCGCCAACTGGATTGAGAAGCAGGCTCTTGCCGCCGGATTGAGTCCGCCAGCCGCTCAACAGGCTATCTTCACGACCGTGGAGTTGTGGCACCGTCTGGCAGAGTTGCTGGATGCCGACCGCTTTCAGCAGCAGCGGCTAGATCATGAAGCGGCCCTGGGCCGTCTTGAGTTGCAGGGCAAGAATTTTGAGTCAGCCCGCCAGCGGTTCTCCGCGATTTTGAACTCGAACGCGAGCTTTGTGCCGGCCCTGGAGGGCTTGGCGCTCGTCGAAGTTCGATCGGGAAACAATGCGGCGGCCTTGCCGTTGTTGGAAAGGGCGATTGCAATCGGCACGAATGATCCGATGACTTTCAATAATTTCGCGTGGTATCTGTGTCAGGAACCGGCGGCTCGACACAGCGACCTCACGCGTGCCCGCGACGCGGCGGAAAGGGCAGTACAACTTTTTCCCGCGGGTGGGCAGTTCGACACTCTGGCGGAGGTGCTGTTTCAGCTCGGTGACCTGCCTGGTGCGATGGCCGCGACTCGCGAATGCCTCCGCGACGATCCGCAACGAGAGTCGTTTAAGGAACGGATGCGACTGCTGTGCGAGACTCTCGACAGGCTGCAACCGGTATCGCCGACCATCGTGGACGCTGCTCCCTTTGAAGCCGCCGTAGAAATCCCGAGTTCCGATGAGGCAGACGCAGCGTTCGCTGCAAACGAAGGACAAGTGTCGTTTGATGCAGACGACGACTTCGAACTGGCGTTGGACGACTGCGCGGCACTCTCCAGCGACAGTGGATGTAGCTTGGATGCCAGTGACTTCGAATTGGTCGATGACACGGACTGGTCAGCATCGTCAGTGGTCTCGTTCGATGACGACGAGGCAGGCGACGAATGGGATGCGTCCGAAGCGGTCGAAGACGCGTTCGGTTCTGTTGCGTCCCAGCCTGGAACTGGGACTTCGGGATCGTCGATAGGACTCGATTCCGTCTGGTTCTCCGCGACCTATCCCGAGCGAATGCTGCCGGCGGAAGTCTATGTGATCGACGTCTGGGCACACCTCGAGGATCAGCAGGATCGCGTCATGCGGGAAGCGGAACGCAATCAGGAGCATCCGGACTTCGGTGTGAAGACGAAGACCGGAGTCAACGTGGCCCGTCATTCAGTGCTGGGAGTGCAGGTGGATGTACCGGGACTCGTTCTGCATGAAACGGATCAGACCATCGTTTGGTCGGGGGAGATGTGCAACGCGTTGTTCCCGATCGAGGTTCCCGCGACCGCTCGTCTTGGCCGATACGTGGGCAAGGTGATCGTGCACTGTGGAGGCTGTGAACTCTGCCGCATTCCTTTGCTGCTCACGGTCGCGGAGGCAGAGTCCAAGGCGCCTGTGCAGGCGAGTCCGACACCGTGCTATCGTTCGGCGTTCGCCTCGTACGCGCGTGCCGATACCGATGCGGTGTCGTTATGCCTACAAGGACTGCTGCGCAGTCATCCCGGCCTCGATCTGTTCTGGGATCGGACATCGCTACGTCCCGGTGATGACTGGAAAGAACGCCTGCACTCGGAGATCGCGTCGCGAGACGTGCTCTACCTGTTCTGGTCGAACGCAGCGCGCGATTCGGAGATGGTCACTTGGGAATGGCAGACAGCCCTGGAACACAAGGGAATCAGAGGGGTTGCACCAATACCTTTGGTCTCTCCCATGAAATGCCCCCCACCGCAGCAACTGGCATCACTCCATTTCGACGACTGGCTATTGGCATTTCGCCGAGACGGTCTGGGGGAGCGTCCCTGACCCACATGTGCTCGGCGGGCCTGATGCAGATCGCCGTCGACGATCACGCTGGCGATCTGCGTACGGCCATCTGCTCCCTGGACTCTTGGCCTCATCTACTCCAGGTGCAACACGATCATCTTTTCTTCCGTCATCTCCTTGATCGCATACCGCGGGCCTTCTTTGCCTAACCCGCTGGCCTTGATGCCGCCGTAGGGCATCAGGTCGGCTCGCCACTGGCTGGACCAGTTGATGTGAATGTTGCCGCTCTCGACTTCGCGGGCGAATCGCATCGCCCGGTCGAGGTCTCGTGTGAAGACGCCGGCCGACAGCCCGAACTTCGTGTCGTTCGCCAAACGAATCGCTTCGTCGATGTCGCTGATGCCTGTGATCGCCACCGCCGGCCCAAAGAGTTCCAGTCGGCTGACCTTCATGTCGGGCGAAACGTCATCGAGGATCGTGGGCGCGTACATGGAGCCGTCGCGTTTGCCGCCGGTGACGAGTTTGGCTCCTTGACCGACGGCTTCGTCGATCCAGTCGGCCACACGGGCCGCATCGGGTTCGCGAACGAGCGGACCCATGCGAGTCCCTTCCTCCAGCGGGTCGCCTTGCGTGAGCGATTCGACAAGGGGACGCAGCGCATCGATGAAATCTCGCCGGACCTTTTGATGCGTGAGAATTCGCTGAGCCGAAATGCAGACCTGGCCGGCGTTCGAGAAGCCGGCGGCGGTGACGGCCCTTGCGGCTGTGTCGAGGTCGGCATCGTCCATGATGATCACCGGACTGTTGCTGCCGAGTTCCATTGTGGTGCGTTTTAATCCCGCCATGCGGCAGATAGCATGGCCGATGTCGCAACTACCCGTGAAGCTGATCTTGCGGACGCGTTCATCACCGCAGATCGCCTCGCCGAGTTCTCCGCCGGGACCGGTGATGCAGGCGATCGCCTCGTGAGGCATCCCCGCGTCGAGAAAGCACTGCGTGATCTTGAGAGCCGACAGTGGCGTGTTGCTCGCCGGCTTGAGGATGACGGCGTTGCCTCCGGCCACCGCTGGCCCCAGTTTGTGGGCGACGAGATTGAGCGGAAAGTTGAACGGCGTAATGGCGGCCACAATGCCGCAAGGCACCCGCAGCGTGAAGCCGAACTTTCCCTTGCCATGCGCGGCCCCTTCGAGCGGGACTGTTTCGCCCGTGAGCCTGCGCGCCTCTTCGGCGGAGAGCGCGATCGTGTCGGCCGCCCGCGAGGCCTCGACTCGCGATTCGGCGAGGATCTTGCCTTCCTCCAGCGTGATCGTGCGAGCGAGGTCTTCGACCCGGTCGCGCATGTTCTGAGCCGCCCGTTCGAGAATCTGTCCGCGCTCGAACGGCGACAGTGCCCGCATGATTCGCGCGCCCTCTTCGAGTTCCGTCAACGCACGATCGACGTCGGCAGCCGTCGCCTTGGGGACAGTGTCGATCTCTTCCCCGGAGTAAGGATTGATGACGGGGATCGACTCGTCGGTGTCGACCCACTCGCCGGCGAGGAACATTTTCATAGTTGGTCTAGGGTCGAGGGACTGGGGTCTAGCGATGGCAGAATGCTGATATCATTGAAAATGTATCATCACGTTATCCTACCAACATCCCACTACCAACTTCTCACTCATGAGCGAACCCCTTGGACTGATCGGCATCGGCTTGCTCGGAACCGCGATCGCCGAACGGCTGATCGGGGCAGGGCAGTTGTTGCTGGGCTACGATGTCGACCCCGTTGCCCGCGACCGGTTGACGAAACTGGGCGGCCAAGTGGCGGCTGCGCTCAACGACGTGGCCGACTGCAACCGCATTATTCTGTCGCTGCCTGATTCTGTCATCGCGGGACAGGTGCTCGATGAGCTGCGGCCCGCGCTCGCCGTCGATGCCGTTATCATCGATACGACGACAGGGGATCCGACCGATGCAGCTCTGATGGCCGAGGAACTGGCGGGGTATCACATCGGCTACGTCGATGCGACCGTGCTTGGCTCCAGCGAAGTTGTGCGAAAAGGTGAGGCGATCGTGCTCTTGGGCGGCAGCGATGCCCATGTGCAAGTCGCCGAGGAACTGCTCAGGCCGATCTACAAGCGGGCGTTCCACACCGGCCCGAGTGGCAGCGGGTCGCGGATGAAGCTGGCCGTCAACCTCGTGCTCGGCCTGCATCGAGCCGTGCTCGCGGAAGGTCTGAGCTTCGCCAAGTCACTCGGACTCGATCCGCGGCAGACGCTCGAAGTGCTCAAGTCCGGCCCGGCCGCGTCGGCCGCGATGGAGGCCAAGGGGGAGAAAATGCTGACGGGCGACTTCACGCCGCAGGCCCGGCTCAGGCAGCATCTCAAGGATGTGCGACTTATCCTGGAAGCGGCCCAGCGACTCGGAGCGAAGACGCCGCTGAGCGATGTGCATCAGCAGATGCTCACAAAGCTTGTCGAGCAAGGCTTCGGCGACGAAGACAACTCGGCGGTGGCGAGGTGGTATGAGTGAGTAACCTGCGTCGATTCTCCTCTGCGGCCCCTGCGCCTCTGCGTGAAATCCGAAGTGACAGAGAAAGCTCACGCAGAGGCGCGGAGCTCGCAGAGGAGGGACTGCCGCAAATGCGTCACCACTTGATCACCTGCCGCACTTCGCAACTGCCGCCCTCGAGTGCTATCGGCACCAGCAATTCCTGATGCCCATCGATGTCGCGCAGAATCGGCTCGCCCCCCAGCGTGATGGCGATATTTACAGCGTCGTCGACCAAATAGCTGCCGTCATCCTGGGCCACGATCTGTCCTGTGGCGGCACGGAAGTAGAGGTTCTCCACAGCCTGCGGCGAACTCACGGTGATCACGCGCTCGAACCCCGCATCGACATCGGTCACCGACTTCGACGGCATCGGGAAGTCGACGACATCAATGTCGCCGATCGTGTAATGAAACGCCGGTCGTCCGGAGGCATCGAGCTTGTATCCTTCGAACGCTGCGCCGCGCTCGCGTGCTGATGTCGTGGGCCACGATTCCATCAAGGAACCGAGCGCAGCGATCGGCATTGACTCTTCGAAACGCATTACATGGTCCCCCAGCGGCCTTTGGTTGCCGGGGCCGCGGCCCACCCAGTGCAGTGACGCATCGATGAATCGACCGTGCCAGATCAGCTTCAGGCACATGTCGTTGGCGTCCCAGGCGAAGTGCGCCAATTCCGGATATCCGACGGCGATGCCTCGCGGAGACAGTCCGTCAAGAAAGTTGCGATAGATGATCGGCCGGTCTTCCGGCACGAGTTCGATCGGGTCGTGCAGCACGCCGTCGGGAATGCCGGCTTTGTCACCTTCCGACAGCCAGACCCACATCGCGAGAATCTGCTGCTGCGGATTGCCGTCGTAGATGTCAGTCACAGTGGCGACGCCTTCGGGATAACCCGTCGGCATACGAGTGCCGGGGCGAAACTGCTGCGGGTCGAACAGATACCGCATGAACCAGTCCTGCCTGAGGCGACGCGACATCGTCTGCAGATTGATCGCCTGAATCCCGGTGGCTGGAAAATCGCCGAACGTGTGACACTTGATGCAGGCCAGTGCCTCACCGCCGACGAGATGCCTGCCGGTCGACGAAATGCGGTGGTCCGGTTCCGGAATCGCCTCGAGTGTCTGTGCCCAGTCGGTTTCGGGCGCACGATCGAGCGCAACGAACGCCTCCGCCAGTCGCGTGACGTCGTCGGACGCAAACTTGGGCATCTGCGCCCGCATGTACGGCCTGTCGTCGGCTCCGTTCTGCAGGATGTGCCTCAGCCAGCCATCACTCAGCTTATCTCCGACTCCATCCAGCGGCGGCGGGATGCGGCCTTCATCTCCCATTTCGGGAATCGTCGAGGTGAAGACGCCGTTGCGATCCCGCGTCGGCCCGCCGACTTCGCCTCGCGAGTGGCAGGCGTAGCAGTTGAACGCGACCATCGTGCGCTGAATCGTCTCGCTGCTTGTGAGCGAAAGTATCGCGTCGGAAGCAGCTGATGCTACGGTGACGGCATTCAACGCCTGCCTTTGTTCGAGACTCAGGTCGTTTTGCGGAATCGGAGAAGCAGGTACGGGTCGCACGACTTCGTCCGATTCACTCGCCAGGCAACCGGCACCCGGGGCGCACTCGGCGAGCGGTTTCGCCTGTACGAGCGAAGCGATCCGGCCTCCATCGCGCTGCAAATCGTGACAAGAGGCGCATCCCAGACTCGCGAACAGCTCTCGACCCCGCTGGACGAGAGATGGATCAAAGTCGAACCGGGCCAGCGCCTCGGGCGTCTCGACAGGAGCGCGGACCCCGCTTTCATCGAGGTAGAACGCCCGCTCCGCCGATTGCCGCGGCAGATCGGGACCTTCGTATTCGAGATCGAGGTTCCATTCGCCGCCCCCCTGGATGTAAGTCACGCGAATCGCGTGCATGCCGGCCGTCAACTCGATGCTCTTCTCGCGCGTTTCGCGGGCGTGAATGCCGTTGTTGTCGATCACCTCCTCCCCGTCGATGGAGAGCATGCTGCCGTCATCGGAGGAGAGATGAAACCGGTACTCTCCCGGCTGATCGATCTTTAGCCAGCCGTTGAACTCGATGCCGAAGTTGTTCGATCGGCCGGCGACGTTCAGATCGAGACCAGAACACGTCCCCTCGCTGACGGGGGTCAGGTCATCAAAGTCGGGCACTTCACCCCAGTCCCCTTCATAGGCGGCGTAGTTCAGACTTGGCGGTCCCGAGATTACGACGGCATCCCGCAACAGGTACGAGGCGATGTCGGTAGCCTGCTCGTCATTGAGGTTGAACGCTGGCATGCGCCCGGAAGGACGCGATCGATGCGGATCCTTCATAAACTCACGCAGACTGAGGATCGTGTATTTCTGATCGATCCCCGTCAGCGGCATCGACTGGCCGACGTCAACGTCGGAGTCTTGTTGCGGCTGATGGCAGGCCGTGCAGCCCACTTCGTGAAAGAGAGCCTCACCGCGCTGCACCGCCTGGCGGTCGCCGCGCTGATCGCTGACGTTGCCAGTGCTGACGAGAAAGTTCGTGAGCGCGATTGCCGCGGCCTGACGTTCTGCTTCCGGAAATCTCGCCAGCAGATCGGGCATCGTCGTGCCGGGTTTCATCGCGTGAGGATTCAACAAGTAGTCGCGCATCCATTCCGGCTTGGCGCGGCTGCCGACCTGATCGAGTACCGGCGCCTGTCGGCGGATCAATCTCGCGGCGATTGCATCACTGACAGCATGGCACGCAGTGCAGTTGAGTTCGCCCAACAAGAGTTCGCCACCAGCCAGCGCGTCACCACCCGCGACGGCGTGAAAGCGTTCGAACCCCGGCACGATCGGGCGGCGGGCTTGAGCCTCGGCGTCCCGCAGCACGACCCAGATGTTGCGATAGCGAACCGCGTTGCCGTGATTCTGCAGATGCAGCGGCCCAGGGCTGTTTCCTTCGGGATCGCCAACGGGCGTGGATCGGTCGAGTTCGACATCCTGATGGATGACGACCCCGTTGTGCCGCACCGTCATTCGCGCGTTGGCGGTCTTGTTGCCGGCCTCATCATACCGGGCAGCAGTGAAGTCGATGTCGTACGTCTGCCACGACAACGGCGGCAAGCACATATTCACATCAGGTTTCTTGATCGAGTACAGCCCTCCGCATTCATTGTCGAGTCCCTCCAGCCCGAACGAGTCGAGCATCTGCACCTCGAATCGCTTCTGCAGGTAGCACCCACTATTGGCCCGCCCCTGTCCACGATTGAACGGCTCGAACGGGAGACGAAACTCGATATGCAGCGTGCAGTCTTCAAAAACGTCGATCGAGTCGCTCCCTTCCATCAGGAGGCCGTCGTCGGTCAACCGCGAGCCCTGCTGCCAATGTGCCGCGTGTGTCTCGGGGGTGCCGTCGAACAGGACCACCGCCCCTTCCGGCGCTTCGGCCCCGAGCGTCGGACTTTCGCGAGTGATCTTTTCGAAGCCTTCGATGACGGCCGCAACCCCCTCGGCATCTTCATCAAAGTCTTCGCGTTCGCTGCCGTCCCAGCCCGCGCCGGGGAGTCCGCCGCGATAAAGCACGACGAGAAACTCGCCATCCCCTTGAGCGACAACCTGAATGCAGCGATCATCAGCGACGTACTCCCCCTGTAAGCCGAAGTCGGGCGAAGCGGCCGCCTCCTCGGGGGTGGCGTAGACCTGCGGCTGATCATCGGCCCGGGCCGCCCCGCACGTCTCCAACAGCACCGCGATCGCACTGTGGACAATGTGATAAGTGAAACGTCCCCTAATCCCAGCCCGAAGCGTGAGCGAGGGGACCGTGACGTGCGGCGTTGAACGTGGCGTCGCCGCGCCTGGCGGAGTTTGATTTTCCGAATGATTCATGATTGCCTTTGCAATATCACCGAGGGCAAACCATCCACCCACACTGATGCGAGGGGATTGTCATGATGACCCGCACTCCTTGCAACCGCTGGCGATGGCTGCTTCATCATCCCGGATGCTCAAAGCATCCGGGATGATTGCGCGGGGTGGAACATCCGCATACGCCAGCTGATGGATCCCACGAATCGGAATTGCCGACAACCGCAACAATCTTGCGTGATATCGGCGAACCAGGCACGCCAAGCAGCAGAGCGAGCCACCCACAACTGCGTGGACTTCCGAAACGAGCGAGTGCGAGGTGCCTCAAAATGATCGCCACCAGACTCAGAACACTGCTTGCCTCAATCCTCTGCATCAGCCTGCTTTCCGGCTGCGTGGGATCCGCGCATCCACTCTACACCGAGGGAGAGACCGTTTTTCGCGAGGATCTGCTGGGAGAGTATGAAGTCCAATTCCAGGATGGGCCACCCACGATCTGGAAGGTCGAATCGATTGATGATGAAGCCTATCGAGTGACCATTCCGCCAGGATCGGTGGAGGATGTCGATTCTTTCGTCATGCACCTCGTCGAACTGGATGGTCAACTCTACTTGGACCTCTGCCCCGAGTCGGGCGAGGCTGAGGCGGTCACGATGCCGCCTCAGCACATCATCGCGAGTCTGCGCTTCGAGGAAGAGGTTCCGAT
>JANNSB010000613.1:0-3933 GCA_031402175.1 Planctomycetaceae bacterium | reverse complement strand
GCAAACTCCCCAAGGTCATCCTCACCGCCTGCATGCGAAAACTCCTCGTCATCCTCAACACCATGGTCAAAAACAATACCCCCTGGAACCCCAAACTCGCTTAGAAAACCATTGACAATGAACACAGCCGCTCTCCCCCGCAGCGACTCGTGATTCAATGGACCGCGTTTCGCGGGGGAGAGGGGATAACAGTTGACGGTGACTTCACAAGGTAAGGCGATGATTCCGAACACGACACGCCGTGAATTCCTGCAGCGCTCGGCCGGTGGCTGCGGGGCGATCGCGCTCGCCGCGATGCTGGCGGATGAACAGCAGGGTCTCGCGGATTCGCTCAATCCATTGTCGCCGCGAATGTCGCAATTCGCTCCCAGGGCCAACCGCGTCATCTTTCTGTACATGACCGGCGGCGTATCGCACGTCGATTCGTTCGATCCCAAGCCCAGGCTGTTTGCGGATCACAATCAGACGATCGCGGTCGACAACTTTCAGGGGAAGCTCGGCGAATTCAACATGTTCCTCAAGCGGCCCAACTGGGAATTCCGCCCCGGCGGCCAGTGCGGCACCGAAGTGAGCGACCTGTTTCCGCATATGCGAAACGTTGTCGACGACCTGTGCGTCATCCGTACGCTGTCGACCGATCACACGAACCACTACGAGAGCACGCTCGGCATGCACTGCGGCTCGTGGACGTTCGCCCGGCCCAGCATTGGATCGTGGGTGAGTTACGGCCTCGGTACGCTCAATCGCAACCTGCCTTCGTTTGTGGTGATCGCGCCGCACGCTCCGTACGCGGGAGCGCAGACGTGGGGGAACGACTTCCTGCCCGGGTATCACCAGGGAACGCAAATCATCCCCGGCGCGCAACCTGTCGAGAACGTGCAGCCGCGAGTGTCCGGGCGATTGCAGGAACTGGAACTTGAGTTGTTGCGTCAGGCGAACGAGGCCCATCTCGCCACGCGGCCCGAAGATGCAGCGCTGGAGGCACAGATTCAATCATTCGAAACAGCGTTTGGCATGCAGACAGCCGCTCCCGAAGCTCTCGATCTGTCACAGGAATCCGAGCACACGCTGGCGATGTATGGCTTGCATCCCGGCCAGACGACAGGCTTCGGCTGGCAGTGTCTCGTCGCGCGTCGTCTGGCGGAACGCGGCGTGAGGTTCGTCGAACTGATCGATGTCGGATCGTCGAACAATTGGGACGCTCACGGAGACATGAACACACACGCCCCGCTCGCTCAGAACGTCGATCAACCGATCGCGGCGCTCATCACCGATCTCAAGCAGCGCGGCATGCTCGATGATACGCTCGTCGTCTGGACCACCGAGTTCGGACGCACTCCGTACAATGCAGCGGCTGATGCAGCGGGGCGCGAGCATCATCATCAGGTATTCTCATCGTGGCTGGCGGGCGGCGGCGTCAAACGCGGGTACGTACACGGCTCATCCGACGACTACGGCGTGGCGGTGGCCGAGAACATGGTGCATGTGCACGATTTCCACGCGACGATTCTGCATCTGCTGGGCATCGACCACGAACAGTTGTTGTTTCGACATGCGGGCCGGGATTATCGACTGACTGATGTGCACGGGCGGGTCGTGCAAGATGTGATTGCCTGACATACGCCACAATTTGGCTGATTCATCGATCACACCTCCTCCGGCGAGCCGGAACGCCAGCGACGGCGTTCCCTATGGACCAACACATCAATAGAATGAAATGAGTTGAGGTCGTCCGCAGCATCTGAGGATGATTTTGTGAAGATCCGAGCCATCATCGTCGCGTGCCTGACGCTTTGCGGAGCATGGCCGACTCTGACGCCGGTCGTCTCTCCGGCGGACGATGCACCAGCTTCCTCGCCCCCTGCGGCCGTCGCGGCAGTCGATTTCGAACGCGACATCAGACCCCTATTCAGTGCGCGGTGTTTGAAGTGCCACGGTGGGGATGAACCCGAGGCGGGCCTCAATCTCGCGAGCCGGCAGTCCGCCATCGATGCGGGAGCCATCACTCCCGGGCGCATCGACGAGAGTTCGCTGCTGGAGCGCATCACCTCCGACGATGAGTCGGTGCGAATGCCACCCGAAGGGGAGCCCCTCACTGCGCAGCAGATCGAATTATTGACCCGCTGGGTTGAAGCGGGAGCCGACTGGCCGACGCATTGGGCGTATCGAGTTCTGCAGACGCCGACCGTGCCGGAACCGACTTCGGCCGAACTGCGTGAGTGGTGCCAGACGCCGATCGATGCCTTCATTGCGAAGGGGCTGGAAGCTGCAAGTCTCGCGCCGTCGCCGCCAGCCGATCGCTTGACGCTCCTGCGTCGAGCTTCATTCGATCTGCGCGGCCTGCCCCCGACGCGGGACGAAGTGGATGCATTCTTGAGCGACACTTCGCCCGATGCGTGGGCGAACTGCATCGACCGCATGCTCGCATCCCCGCAGTACGGCGAGCGCTGGGCGCGGCATTGGATGGACTTGGTCCATTTCGCCGAAACGCACGGCCACGATCAAGATCGGCCGCGCGAGAATGCGTGGCCCTATCGCGATTATCTCATCGAGAGCTTCAACTCCGACAAGCCCTATCAGCAGTTCGTAGCTGAGCAGGTGGCGGGAGATGTCATCGATCCGCTGAATCCGAGTGCGATCGTGGCGACGGGTTTTCTGGCCTCCGGCCCATGGGACGAGAGCTCCCTCCGCGACATTCGCGACGACTCGATTGATCGCGAGATCGGGCGGTATCTCGACCGCGACGACATCGTAACGACGGTGATGTCGACGTTTGCCAGCACCAGCGTGCACTGCGCGCGGTGTCACGATCACAAGTTCGATCCCATCGCGCAAACGGAATACTACGGCCTGCAGGCGGTGTTCGCGGGAACCGATAAGGCCAACCGCGCTTACGACATCGATCCGCAAGTGACGCTCCGCCGGGCGGAACTCGTCGACCAGCAGGCCAGGCTGGCTCAGTTGCACGCGGAAAACCCGACTTCTCTCTGGACGACCGAGCTGGCGACCGAAATCGCAGCTTGGGAAGAACGCGTCGCCGCCGAGGCGGTGTTGTGGCAGCCGATGCAGTACGACACGTTTGTATCGCAAGGGGGCGCGGGACTGAAGGAATTGGACGACGCCTCGCTGCTTGCTGAAGGCTCCCGCCCTGAGAAAGAAGTCTACGTTGTCGAAGGTCGTGTCCCGTTCGAACGCATTACCGCCATTCGGCTCGATGTGCTGACCGATCCCGCGCTGCCGATGGAAGGTCCGGGCCGCGCGGACAACGGCAATCTGCACCTGAGCGAGTTTCGCGCGTACCAGATTGTCGATGACGAAGCCGGAGTGTTGCGAGAACTGTCCATCGAAACTCCGCAGGCCGACTTCAATCAGGAGGGCTGGGCCATCACGGCTGCCGTCGACGGCAATCCGAACACCGCCTGGGGCATCGACCCCGAGGAGTCGAAGCCGCACTTTGCGATCTTCCCGACGCCAGCCGCCGCTAATGGTTCCGGCGAGATCGCGCTCAAGGTCGAACTGCAGCAGATTCACGGCGCGGGACACGTCATCGGCAAGTTTCGGCTCTCCGCGACCGATGCCGACCCCGCGCTGTTCAGCGAGTCGGCCCAGATCCCCTTCGAAGTGTCTCAGATCATCGCGACTGAAGAAGCAACGAGGACTCCGGAGCAACTTGCCGAACTCGCTTACTGGTATCTCAATCACGAGATCGACACGGAACTGGCCGCGCTGCCGCTGCAGCAAATGGTGTACGCCGGCACGAGCCGGTTCGAGGCTGATGGATCATTCAATCCATCGGAAACGCCGCGCACGATTCATGTGCTGCATCGCGGTTTGATCACTGAGCCGATGGATGAAGCACGCCCCGGTGCGCTGTCGTGCCTGGAGGAGTTCCCCGGAGCGTTGGCCGTCGAAGACCTGACCAATGAAGGGGCG
>JANNSB010000612.1:0-16441 GCA_031402175.1 Planctomycetaceae bacterium | reverse complement strand
GGAGATGCCTCGGCGTCGCCGGTCATGATCGGGCCTTCCACGTAGACGATGGCGATCGAGTCGCGATCGTCGGTGTCAGCCGGAGGGCCGGCGAGGATCTGAGACCACAATTCCAGTGCGGCGAACGGGCTCGACATATCGATCCCGGCCAAGGGATCTTCTTCGCCATAGCTCTTGTTGAAGTGCAAGTTGTTGCCGAGCTCCTCTTTAAGGTACAGCACGAAATCGCGGCGGTGTTCGACCGCATCGATCAGTCCGGCTGCATGAGCCGCCTCAGCGGAGTACAGACCCTGGTCGATCCAGCCCTTGACGGTCTCCGGTTCGACGTGTCGCCCGTCGGCGATCAACTGCACCACCGATTCGTACATCGAATCGTAGAGCCAGTTGTGCATCTCGGCCGCCTCGGGGCTGGGGCTGGTGTTCGTGAACATCTCCCCCGCGCTCTTATAGTCGCCGCACGTCAGGAAGACCGGCTCCACGCCGATCATGTCGAGCAAGCCGCGAACGTACATCTGCTCGCTGTAGAGTCCCGTCACCCAGACATCGCCTGTGGGAGACACACTCAACCGGTCGCAGCCGCACAACAGGGAATAGCTGCCGGTGCTGAGAGAATCGACATGGGCGAAGACCTTCTTGCCGCCGGCCTGCAGTCGACTGATCGCGTCGCGAATCTCTTCGAGTTGGGCATAAGCCAGGCCGATGTCGCCGAGCATCAGCACCACACCGTCGAGCGACTCGTCCTTGGCGGCTTCATCCATCTTCTGGACCAGCGTCCAGAGCGACTCGCCGCCGACGGAGAAGAGGGACAGTTCCTCTCCCATCGGCGTTTCGACGATGTTGCCGGAGAGTTCGAAGACGGCCACATCGCGGGCCGAAACGGACTGCATCCCGCCGAGCGAGATCACCGCAGCCAAGACAATTAAAACCGATTGACGAAACGCCATTGGTAAATCCTGTTCGAACAGTGACTCGGAAATCGCACTCCTGCACTTTTTACTGTATATCGCCAGTCCCTGCGTTTCCAGCAGGAGCATGGATTCGCTGCAATTGTCCGGTTATCCTTGCAGTGGGTCGAGTATCGAACTGAGCAACTCCCATGAATGACACGGAAACACCTGCCGCCGAAACCGAGCGAAAGCCGCCGGACGACCTGCAATTGATCGAAGCCCTCAAGGGGGTCATCGACCCGGAATTGATGATCAACATCATCGACCTCGGCCTCGTGTACGACATTGCCCAACTGGAGGCAGGCAAGGTGCACGTGAAGATGACGCTCACCAGCCCAGCCTGCCCCGCCGGCCCGCAGATCATCAATCAGTCGAAGCTGGCGCTGGAGCAGGTGGAAGGCGTCTCGGCCGCCAGCATCGAACTTGTGATGTCTCCCCCCTGGACCCCCGATCGCATGACGGATGACGCCCGCGATCATCTTGGAATCTTCTAGCGATGGTAACCCGAAACGTCAGTGAGGGCGACGTGAGTCAAAGTCTTCAATCTGGTTGAATCGCGCCTCGCGGAATCACGTTCTCAACGGGTTTCGTCAAGCGGAGTAACCCTCATCCCTAGTCCCTCAACCCTCGACCAACATGAGCGACCTCTATCGCGTCGGAATCATCGGCAGCACGGGACGCGGCGACTATGGGCATGGCATGGACGTCGTCTGGAAAGAGATCTCCCGCTGCCAGGTCGCGGCAATCGCCGACGACAATCCCGACGCGCTCGACATCGCTCACCAGACGAGCGGAGCCGAGCATGCCTATGCCGACTATCGCGAGATGCTGGCGAACGAGAACCTCGACATCGTGGCGATCGGCCCCCGCTGGATCGATCGGCATCACGAGTTCATTCTCGCTGCTGCCGAGCATGGCTGTCATATCTATATGGAGAAACCATTCGTCCGCGATCTGGTGGAAGCTGACGAAGTGATCCGCGCCTGCGAGATGCGGCATCTCAAGCTGGCGATCGCCCATCAGACCGGCTGGTCGCCGCCGGTGCTCGTCGCGCAGCAACTGGTTCGCGAGGGCCTCATCGGCGACATCCTCGAAATGCGGGGACGCGGCAAGGAAGACGCCACCCGTGGCGGCGGCGAGGACTTCTGGGTGCTCGGCTCGCACATTCTCGATCTGATGCGGATCTTCGCCGGCGACCCGATCGACTGCTACGCCCGCATGTACGAAGGGGGCGAACCCGTCAACGCCTCCCATGTTCACGAAGGGAACGAAGGTCTCGGCCCATTGGCCGGCGACTGCATCCAGGCCCGGTATTCGTTCGCGAACAACGTGATGGGAACGCTCAACAGCCATCGCGACGCTGCCGGCTCGCCATCGCGGTTCGGCCTGACGATCTACGGCACCAAAGGGGTGCTCGAAGTGCTGACGGGGCATCCCTCGAACATTCATGTGCTGGTCGATTCCTCCTGGTCCCCCGGCCGCAGCGGTCTCGCATGGCAGAACATCTCGTCGCAGGGGCTGGGTGTGCCTGAAACCCTGGAGAACACTGGTCTACACGGCGGCAACCTGCTGGCCGTCAACGACCTCCTCGATTGCATCGAGAACCCCGATCAGTTGCCGCAATGCAGCATGTTCGACGCCCGCTGGATCATCGAAATGATCATGGGCGTCTTCGAATCGCACCGCACCGGCGGAGTGGTTTCGTTCCCGCTCACGCAGCGCCGCAATGCGCTGGGGATGCTGTAAGCCAGCGAACCCACAATAGCCCGCAGCGCGAGCAAGGTGACGTGAAGCGCGACGCCGATTAAATCCAAATCGCGCCTTGCGGAATGAGGGACGGATCGAGTGGCACGCCGCGCGCGACGTGAGCAGCGAGGGGCGTGGGCTGGACAAGTTCGCGATATCTACGGGCGGAGTCACTCGCAGAAAGTGAGGCGTCGACCGCGCCCGCCCCGACTCTCCCGTTGGTCGTGGTCGTGCCACCCGACCCGCTGATATCAGAGAGTTATGCGGCATCGGCCTTGCATGGTTGGCCGGTGTGCGGTGGAGCACCGCCGGTGACGTGAGGGTTTTGTTCAACTTCACTCACGTCGCCGCCCATTTTCATGGTCGCAGTTCTTGCAGGGGCCGCAAGAAGCGGTGACAATCGCCGAGAACCTATTAGGAGACCGGCATGACCAATCGAGCAAAGCAAATCGCAGGAATGACGGTGGTTGTCTTGAGTGTGTCTGGAGCCATCGCAGGTTTGGTGGTGGGTGCAGTGGCGGACGACGCCCCAGAAGCTGAAGCAGTAGTCGAGGCTGCCCCGCCCGCGTCACGGCAAGAAGAACTTGAGAGCACGCTTGACGTCCGAATGGTGTGGGTGCTCAAGACGGATCGCGGAAAGCTAGTTCGCGAACTTCCGCAAGCAGACTACCCGTTGGAGGTAGGCGAGATCCGAGTCATCGAAACCGCGGTCATACGGCAGATCGTCAACGAGAACGAAGCTCTCGTCGCTGTACCGGTTCCAGATGGAGCCGATTTTTCTTTCTGGGCTCGTGGTTGGTCAACCGAAGATCTCGTTGACGGCGCGAGCATCGAGCTTGGTAACATCCACTGCCTCGAAACGAAGACGTATACCGATACTGATGGAGCAGACAGTACCGTTGTTGTTGTCGTCCCATTTCCTTTGGAGGCGTTGATCGAGCTTGGGGAGCTTCAGACGAAGGACGCCCAAGCAACGGTGGTTCTCGACCGAATCACGACCGCTCTCGAAGCCGGTCGGACTGAAGGTCGCGAAGAGAAGCTGCGTTGGTTGATCGACCGCATTGCGGGAACGCGATCGGAGGTCCGTGCTAACGAACTGTTGGCCACCTACTTCCCTCAACCCGAGTCAGAGTGAGCGGCGGGGTGGCACTGTTGAACTGACCAAAAGTGGGTGCCACTGCTGGCTCGTCCAGCAGTGTGAACGGTGGTCGCCTGGTGCCACGGGCGAGAAGACCTGAAATGTGTGCCACTGAGCGGCTTGTCCGCCAGTGCCGGGCGCAGGGATGATCGCGATCGCAAGCGGCGGGTCACCCGTACAGGCGGAGTCACTCGCAGAAAGTGAGGCGTCGACCGCGCCCGCCACGCCACGCCACTCCCGTTGGTCGTGGTCGTGCCACCCGACCCGCAGCACTACTGCAGGCGATCAGTGCCCAGAGAGGCGCGGTGGTCCGCTTGAGCTTTGAAGTAGCGCAGCAGAGCATCGACTTCGTAGATCGCCGTTTCGGCGGCGTATTGCTCGCGCAGGATGACCGACAGCAGATCTCCCTCTCCGACTTCCAGTTTGCGGCGTTCGATGTCAGCCAGATTCTCGGCAATGCGGACGGCTTCGCGATTGAGTGCGATCTGCCCATACTCCGCGATGACGGCGGCATACGCTCCCTGCACCTCGGCCGTAATCGTGTCGCGGGCCAGGCGCATCTTTTGATTCAGTTCAGCGAGCTTGGCTTCGAGCATCCGCAACTTCCCCTCCGCCTCACGCCGCTGCAGCGGAACTTCTCCAAACAAGCCGATCTCCAGTTCAAACGGCGACTTGTCTTCCTTGCTACTGGTGGGACCGCCGACGTCCTGTGCCCCAGACATCACCAGATCGAGCGTTGGTAAGTAAGTGTTCTCGGCCTGATCGTATTCGACTTCGAGTTGTTCTCGCATCAGGCTCATCGCCCGGAGTTCCGGCCGATTGCGGAGCGCGAACTGAATGTCGAACGGCAAGTCGGCGGCTGCCAGCGGTGTGACGTCAGGGAACTCGGGGAGATCCTCCAATCCGAGCACGATCGGCATCCCGGAGGCATCACGCAGATAGAGCGACAGCTTGATGGCCGATTCCTGGAACTTGCGACGCGCTTCAAGGACCAGAGCTTCTCGCGACAGAATCAGTCGCCGATTGTCCTCGACCACGGGTGGATCGACGTCTCCGACTTCGGCTCGTCGTTCCAACCCCTGCTGCCGTTGGGCCGCCAGCCGATAGACTCGATCGTAGATGCGGAACTTGTGACCCGAGGCCACCCAGTCCCAGTAAGCTTGGGAACTCGCCTGGACGAATCCGATAAGCTGCGCCTGGACATCGGGATTCACCTGCTGTCGCGCAATCTCGGCCTGCCACAATTGAGCCCGTCGAGTGTCGATGTCGACATCCTGCAACAACGGCAGTGCGACGCCGACTTTGAACTCGCCCCCTTCATTGGTTTCACGCTCCAGATACCACGGCTGATACTCGCCGCGTCCGACCCGGTAGCCGGCGAAAAACTCCCCACCGGTGTAGATGGGCTGGCTGACTCCGATGGAATGTCGATAGGTTTCGTAGAAACCGACGGGGCCGTTCTCGGTCGACGCCTTGAGGGACGTATCGAATTCGCCATTCGCCGCGAGAATGGCGGCATCGGCACGTTGAAATTGAAACATCGCCGCCTGCAGCGAGGGATACGAACGATAGACCGAGCTGACGACCTCGTCGAGTTGAATGCTCACTCCACGCTGACTGCGCGAGAGGTGGGCATTGAGCATTCGGCTCAGTTCATCGAGATCGGGAGCGGCGCCAGCCTCGGCAGGGTTCTGGTTTGTTGCAGGCAGGGGAAGCGGAGCCGGCGGGATGTTGAACTCTTCGCTTGCGGGCTCACCGCCGTCAAGAACATAGCTGACCCGTCCGATGTCGGCCGTCGTGGATGCCGAAGATTCGGTATCGGCAGTCGCCGTGCCTGGAATGTCTTGCTGCAGTTCGACCGTCCCCGTGGGTAGCTCGATCGGCACTTCGTGCTGCACGGTACGCGACGGCGTGCGGCAACCGGCGCAGAGTACGGCAACGATGACGAAGCAACTCCAGCGGTCCATTGAGAACGTCCCTGTTCTACTCGCGCAGGTCGGGCGCGGACCCGATTCAGATGTCGACCCTCTTTAGCTTCGGGCGGAGCGGGTATGCCTGTGAAACCCTCTCACAGCCCGCACACTCGATTTCTGCGGGATGGCAAGCACGATCAGACGATGCAGTCGAATCGTCATAACCGTTACAGCTTCCTGGCCAGGCCTCCGATTTACGGCCTCGGCATCGTGATCCATTCAGTAGGACGGCTTCGGCGGCTTGGGAACGTAGGTATCGCGCTGCACCGACGGGGGGAAGCCGTTGATCTTGCGCCAGACTTCGAACCACAGGTTGACTTGATCGAGCAGGATCCACCCATTGGCTCTCGTCCCTTGTCGCAGGAACCGAACATCGGGCCATTCTTCCCCTTCCGCGGGTCGGACCAGCACACGGAATTTTCCGGTGCCGTCGTCGGTCGCATCAATCGACATCACTTCGCCGCCGAATGTGCCGACCGCGACCGAGGGCCAGCCCACGAACTGCACCGCCGGCCAGCCTTCAAACTGCAACCGCACGTGTCGACCGGGCGCGATGAGCGGCGCATCGTTTCCATCGACCCAGATTTGCGCAATGCTGACACTGGAGGTCGGCACAATCGTGCACACCGCCGCCCCTTCCGAGACCAGTCCCGTGCCGAGGTTCGGCGTGATACTCGTGATGATGCCGTCGCATGGACTGAGGATCACCTGACTCCGCTGCCGCTCCAACTTGATTTGAGCATCGATAAGATCCGATTGAACCTTTGTCAAATCCGACTGTGTTTTGGAGATATCGCTCTCGGCCTTGGCCGCGTCCGAAATCGCCTTCTGCAACAGCGACCGGGAATATTCGATATCGGTCTGAGCCTTGTGCGCGCTCGCCTCTCGCGAGCGTTCGCGTGACTGCTGGTCCAGTCGTGCTGCTTCGAGTGTGAGTTCTGCGCGGGCGACCTTCGCCAGAGCCTCGCGATACTTGCGTTCGGCGACCTGAAATGTATCGGCACCGACAATCCCCTCGTTGAACAGCGTCTGCTGACGTTCGTAGTTCAGCCGCTCCTGCTCCAGGCCGGCCTGCTGCTCGGCAAGATACTGTTCTTCCGCGAGCACCTTTTGTGCGGCGGCGGCAATGGCCAGGTCCGCTGCCGCGAGAATCTCTTCTTTTACCTGCTCGTAGTTCACCACCTGTGCCTGACAGGTAGTGACGACCTGCTGAGACGCTTCGAGCGTGCGGCCGTTCGCTTCAAGCTGTCCCTGGACGGCAGTCACGGCTTGCTCGGCGAATGCAAGCTGGCTCTCCAACCGTTCGATGAGGTCGGGATCGAGATCGCGAATCTCCGCGATGAACTGCCCCTCTTCCACGAGGGCGTTCTCGACGATCCCTTCCCCCCAGGCGACGATGCGCCCTTTGATCGGTGCTTCGATGACTTGTGGACGCTCCGACGGGGAAAATGCAGCAACACTCCCCTTGCCCGAGATCGACTGCTGCCAGGGAGCGAAGGCCATCAGCACGATCATGCCGATCAGCCCGATCAGCAGCATGCGGGCCAGATGTCTGATTGTCCGCGACGTCTTGATCAACTTCACCGACGGTGGCGCGACGTGATCGATCTGAGTCAACCGACCCTCGACAAGTGCATTCAGCATGCTGTTGTTTCTGTCCACCTTTGGAATCCCCATCATTGACCCGTGCGACGTAACAATCTCCAAGAGACTTACACGCGAGGCGCTTCGCTCGAACGGCCCTTCATGCCGAGATCCCAACGATCCGAACAGCATTCCGCAAACTCGCGACGGGCTGTTCGCACGACGAGCGTCCAGGGATGCTCCTGCCCGCACAGCATCCGCAGCTCACCGATCCCTGTTTCGGCATCGAGCGTGTCGAAGAGACCGTCGATTAGCAGCAGTCGCGGTTTGGCCGCCATCGCACGAGCGATCGTCAGCAGAATGCGTTGTCGTGCATTCAATGGATACCCGCGCGGCTGCAGCTGCGTATTGAGACCGTCTGGCAATGCTTCGAACTCGTCGGTCGTCCCCAAGCGGTTCAAGATCTTGTAGACATCCATCGGAGACGTATCGGGCCGATGAAGATGCACGTTTTCGGATATCGTTCCCGGCAGGACCGACGCCTCCCGCACCAGCACGACGTCATCCAGCAGCGACTGCCTGCGAATCTCACGAATATTGATCTGATCCAATAACAGTCGGCCACTTTCCGTTGGTGTTCGTCCCGCCAACAGGTTCATCAGAACCTCGGCCTCGGACCCCGGGGGAGCCAGAATCGCGACGTGTGTACCCGAAGCGATCTCCCGCGTTTGCGACTCCAATGCAGGGAGACTGGCTGACGCTCCGTGTCGGATGTTCAGCAATGAAACGGCCATCGGATCGCTGGAATCGAGCGTCAATGTGCCGGTTGCCGTCTCCAGTGGAAGGTCGAGGACATGGCCGATCTTCTCGACCGATGCGACCAGGTCATAAAACGACTCCATGTGCTTGCCGAGCTTGGCGAATGAACTGAGGACAGCCGTCACGATCAGTTCGGCGGCGATCAGTTGTCCCAGCGTCAGTTCGCCGGAAATGACGAGCCAGCCACCGAGTCCCAGCAGCACGGTGCTGGCGACGGCCTGCAGTAGCAGCGACGCCACGATCTGTCTGAGAAGAATCGCGAAGTGCTGCCGCCGCGCTTCGAGGTAATCGTCAATCAGATGACTGGCGCGCGACGCCGCCAGTTGTCGTGCCCCGGGAATCGCCAGAATCTCAAATCGGTTCCCCAGGCTCTGCAGCCAGCCAAAGACGCCGTACTTCTTTTTCGATTCCTTAATGCTCGAATCGAAGGCCCCGTGCCCGAGGCTGAAGATGATTGCTGTCACCAGCAGCAGCAACAGAATGTCAAAGCCCAGCAGCCACGGGTGATAGAACGCCAGCACGGCCAGTCCGATGAAGGCACTCAGCACGAGAGTTACGCCATCCAGCAGAAGTTGGGCGAACGTCTTCTGCAGCTGGGGGATCTCCATGAAATAGTTCACCACGTCCGGAACATCGTGCTCGGATTCGAATCCCGAGTCGACGCGTGGAATGCGATAGGAGAAGTCGGCCGCGATGCGGGCGAACATCCGCCGCTGAAAGATCTCCACGACGATCGTCTGCAGAATGCGAATCCCCGCCAGAAAGACGAGAAAGCCGAGCAACAGCAGCGCGAGCACGATTACCGGCTGCAGGAATCGGCCGAAGGCGATCGTGTTGACCAGCGATTCGATCGCCAGCGGAGTGGCGAGCATCAGCAGACCGCTGACGAACGCGAACAGCACCACGATGCCGATGTCGGTCCGCTCGGCCTGCAACACGCGAAAGATGCGAATGAGCGGCGAGGCGGGAGAATGACTCAGACCGCGAATCGTCTGCGGCGGGTCGATCACCAGAACTTCGATTGCCGACGACGACTTGAAGAGTCGCCGCATATCACGGCGTGTGAGGGGCACGAACACGCCGCGATCGACATCGAGCTTCTCGGGCCGGCCCCGCTGGCCGCGAACCAGCAGCATTGCCCCCTCTTCGGCCTGCAACAGGGCATGGGCATCGGCCCGAAGGAGCTCGGTGAGCGGCCCTGCCGCCAGATTCACATGCCGACAGTTAAGATCGAGTCGCGGCAGCACCCGCTGGGCCAGCACCAGGGGTGACATCTTGCCGGAGTCCCCGTGCTCGCGAAGGGTTTCGTGCACGACCTGCCCGATGAAAGTTGCATCGTGATCGACTCCCGCGGAGGAGCATAACGCCGCGATCGCGCCCGCTTCCGCGTCGAGAAGGTCTGTCGACAAAGTGAAGATTCGAGCCATTCGCCTACAGTTTCTCCTGATGTTGCGGCGTGAAGTGTCTGCCTGCGAAGGATTGTATCGCCCCGCCATCAAAAGACGACAATTGTTTGGGGGGCGTCCCGTTTAATACGCCTGGTGCCACAGGGCGAGTTGATCTGAAATGTGTGCCACTGAGCGGCTTGTCCGCCAGTGCCGGGCGCAGGGATGATCGCGATCGCAAGAGGCGGGCCACCCGTACGGGCGGAGTAACTCGCAGAAAATGAGGCGTCGACCACGCCCGCCACGCCACTCCCGTTGGTCGTGGTCGTGCCACCCACTCGTCGCAGTCGCGGCGCGATCGATGGACGCGCATTGATTGCGGGAGCATCGCCGCTTGGGTACTGTTTCGACACTCTCTCATCCATCACGAACAGTGTGTGGAAACGACCTCGAAACGAAAGTTCTCCCGTGATCGAACTGAAGCGCAACTGTAAGTACTCGCTCGTCATTCCCACCAGCATGGGGACTCGGCTGACGCCGGTGAACGGGCAGCCGTTTCATTCCAGTGATACGTTCATGATGCAGGCCACCAGCGCCGAGTCGAACGTGGGGAGCATTTCGTCGTACCTGGGGAAGCCCGTCAAAATCCTGACGGCCTTCGTCAAGGGAAGCCCGGTTTCGCGGTTCATCAAGGACAATCTCGCCAGCAGGCACATGGACTACGAAGGCCCCGATGTCGAGAAGGACTCGCCGTGGGGGGTGAGGCATCAGATCAATCTGGCCGACTCCGGCATCGGCTCGCGCGGCCCGCGTGTCGACAACGACCGGGCGGGGGAAGTGGGACGATTGCTGAGCACGAAGCACTTCGATCTCGAGCGCATATTCGCTCAGGAAGGCGCTCAGATCGTGCATGCCTCCGGCCTCTTCGCCGCGTTGTCGAAAGAGACGAGCCAGTTGTGTCTCGAGATCGCCCGCGTCGCGAAGCGGCATGGCAGCAAGATTTCGTTCGATCTCAATCATCGCGCCTCATTCTGGAAGGGACGCGAGAAAGAACTGGCGGAAACATTTGCCGAGATCGCGAGCCTGGCCGACATTCTCGTCGGGAACGAAGAGGATTTTCAGTTGTGCCTGGGCTTCAAGGGGCCCGAGGCCGGCGGCAAGGACATTGCCGCCAAGATCGAGAGCTTCAAGGAGATGATCAATCAGGTAAAGGCGAAGTACTCGAACGCCACCGTCTTCGCCACGACGCTGCGCGAAGTGAAAAGCGTCAGTCTGCACGAATGGGGCGCGATTCTCTCTTACGGCGGCGAATGGCAGGTGATCCAGCCGCGAGAGATCGGCATCCTCGACCGCATCGGCGGCGGCGACGGCTTCGTCGGCGGACTGCTCTACGGCATCATTCAAGGATGGAACGCCGAGAAGTGCGCCCAGTTCGGCTGGGCCAGCGGCGCGCTGGCGACAACGTTCCTCACCGACTACGCTCAGCCGGCGGATGAAGAACAGATCTGGAGCATCTGGGAAGGCAACGCCCGCGTGCGGCGGTAGTGCCGAACGAGTAGATACCTCTCTGAAGTGACTTTGCCCAGATCGTCGCCCCGAAAGCTGTCCGTGCCCCGATATCAAGAGCCCGGCTCGACCTCTGTGAGTCTGCTTCAGCGGGCGCAACGTGCCGACGATGATGCCTGGGAACGGCTGTGCGATCTCTATGGTCCCTTGGTCTACAACTGGTGTCGCAGTGCCGGCCTGCGGGAACACGATGCGGGTGATGCCGTTCAGGAAGTCTTCCGTTCGGTGCATCGCAAGATCAACGACTTTCGGGCCGACGATGCCGGCAGCACGTTTCGCGGCTGGCTGTGGACGATCACGCGTAACCAGGTGGCACTCTTCTTCCGCAGGCAACGTCGCGAGCCCGTGGCGTTTGGAGGGAGTGATGCACAGATGCAGTTTGCAAATCACCCCGAGGAATTAGCAGATGCCACGGTCAATGAGCAGGACCATCGAACCGAAATCCTGCAGCGCGCCCTGGAATTGATCCGAGGCGATTTTAATGCTGCCACTTGGCAGGCGTTTGAGCAGTTCACGCTTGAGGAACGTTCGGCCAAAGAGGTTGCCGAGAACCTGGGAACCACCGAAAACTCCGTCAGGCAGGCGAAATATCGAGTCCTGTGCCGCCTGAAAGTCGAGTTGGACGGCCAAATCTGACTGCGTCCGTTGGATTCGCGTAACGCCCGCGCATTGATTGTGAGGAGGCGATTCGCCACGCCTTGCCATGAAGCCAGTGACCACCAAGGAATGCCCAGATGAACTCCGAACGAAACTCGAGCGACCGGCGCGAAGAACTCTTGGCGCAACTCGATGAACAGCCGGCCTTACAGGCGGATTCGACCGTCAAAAACCTGCATGCCGAGATCGCAACCATTGTCGAGGATCTGCGAAAGCCGCGACTGCCAGATCCCCACGCCTACGAAGTCGAGCGCGCGCGGGCGATCGAGTTCGCTAAGTCGCTGGCCGAAGCACCCGACGCTGCCACCGCTCTCGATGCCACTCGCGTGACCGCGATGGATGACTCGGGAGAGTTGGGCAAGATCGGCCCCTATCAGCTGTTGAAGCCAATCGGCTCCGGAAGCATGGGCACCGTTTACAAGGCCCTGCATGTCAAACTGCAGAAAGTCGTAGCTCTCAAGATCCTGTCTGCAACCAGCCTGGGGAGTTCCGAGGCAGTCACCCGTTTTGAGCGGGAAATGCAGGCGGTCGGCAAGCTGGACCATCCGCACATCGTCCGGGCGATGGATGCCGGCGATGCCGACGGGTTGCATTACCTCGCGATGGAATATGTGCCGGGAATCGACCTCGCTCAACTTCTCAAGCGTCGCGGGCGGTTGCCCGTCGCCGAAGCCTGCGAGTGCATTCGCCAGGCGGCCGTCGGTCTGCATGCGGCTCATCAACGTGGGATGGTGCATCGAGACGTAAAGCCCGGCAACTTGATGCTCGCATCGCAGGAGTTTGGATTTCCCGTCATCAAGGTACTTGATCTGGGACTCGCCCGCTTGGCAAACGCCGACGTTCAGGTTGCTGACGAGTTGACGACGGCCGGGCAAGTGATGGGAACGATCGACTACATGGCTCCCGAGCAGGTCGACAATAGCCACGCCGTCGACGGACGCGCGGACGTTTACAGCCTGGGCGCCACGCTGTTCGCACTGCTGACTGGTGCGTCGATCTTTCACGATCGACCTCGAATGACCCTAATGCAGAAACTCTATGTACTTAGCCACGAGCCCGCTCCATCGATCGCGAAACTGCGCGAGGATATTCCGACCGAACTTGCGAGCATCATCAGTCGCATGCTGTCACTTGCTCCCGCTGATCGCTTTGACACCGCGGTAGAAGTCGCGGATGCTCTCGCCCCATTTGCCCAGGGAGCCGACTTCACCGGATTGCTCAGTTCTGATGCCTCCTGCACAGTTCAACACGATGCAATCCCGTCGCAGTGGGAGACAAAGTTTCCGGTCCCCTCTGGTCGATCGACACCAACCGCTCGTCGATGGACGGCCATCATTACGGCCGTGGCTGGCGGGCTTCTGGTCCTGGGAGGCATCCTGCTGTCGCTGCGCGGTCCCTACGGGGACGTGCTGGTCGAGCTGCCCGATGATCTCCCTCCCGAGATCGCTGCACAGATCCGTGTCGAGGTCCGCGGAGACGCCGAGGTCCAGGTGGTGGACCAGTCTCAAGGCTGGAAGATTCGAGTCACGGAGGGCCGGTATGATGTGCAGTTGGCCGGTAGCGACGATCGCTTTGAAATCAGTCGAGACACGATTGAAGTGGATCGAAACGACCAGGCAATCGTGCGCGTGACCATCAGGCCGATCGAAGTGCCAACGGCCGATGGAGGAGGCGCGGCATCGCCAGTTGATGATCCTGATACTCTCGTATCACCTGAAAACGCGTTCATCGAAGCAGAATGGATGACTGCGACGCGCGCGCTACCCGTTGCCGAACAGGTAGTCGCGGTGGGCGCAAAGCTGGCGGAAGTAAACACCGGAGATGTCGCGACTGTCGAGCATGATCCAGCGACAGGAGAGATTCATGCGACGATCGAGGGAGAGTATCCAAGCTTCTGGCCGCTGTTAGCGCTTTCGCGACTCGACACGCTGAGAGCCGACATACGGCCGGACAACGCCACGCGTGTCTCGGGACTTTCAGCGAAACACCTCGCCATCGTTCGCATGACGTCGTTGCACCCCCTGGCGGCGGACTGGGTGCGGTCGCTGCCTCAGATTGAGTCCATTAACGGTCTGTCGGTTGATGAATGGCTGTTGACCGAGGCAGACATCGCCGCGTGGCGCGAGCAGTTCTCCGAGATGCAACCTGTGGAGCAAGCACGACAACTGCGCGTGTTGTTGATGCAGCGCAACCCGGGCTACACGGAGGATCTCGTTCACGGTGAAGAATCCGGAGACATCACAGCGATCCAGTTTTCACCAAGCGAGCACCTGTTGGACCTTTCGCCGCTCCGAATTTTTTCGCTGACCGCGCTCCAAGCATCCAGTACGCAGGTCGTCGACTTGTCGCCGCTGCACGGCATGGATCGGCTAACATGGCTGGAACTCAATTACACGCCTGTCTGGGATCTGTCGCCGCTTCAAGGATCTCCACTTTCCTACCTCGTGCTGAGTGATTGCCACGTCTCGGATCTGTCGCCATTGAGTGGCATGCCCCTTAAGAAACTTGTCTGCCATGGAACACTGGTGGAGGATCTCTCACCACTTGCCGACACGCCGCTGGTTTCGCTTTCTCTCGTGCGAGCGCGAGTTTCCGATCTGACTCCGATCGCCAGCCTGCGTCTGGAAGACTTCATATATTTCCAATCGAACATATCCGATCTGTCGCCTCTCGCGGACATGCCCCTCAAGGTCTTACAGATTCTCGGAGCCGACTGGACACCGATCAAAGGAATGCCCCTTGAGGTATTGGAGTGTTACCCCGAACACGCTCGACAGCACACCGACTGGCTGGCAACTCATCCCAGTCTGCAGACGGTGAATGGCCTGCCAGTCGCCGAATTCCTGGAAAGCCTCACCAACATAACCGATGATTCCGGCGCGTCGACCCCGGAGATTGAGAGCGAGTGACCGTAACTCAGTTTGCCCCCCCAGCATTAGGTGACTCCAAGAGATCGCGCTAGCGACGCGGCACCGCGACGGCGGTTCCTCACCGACTACGGTCAGCCGGCGGACGAAGAACCCAGCTGGAGCATCTGGGAAGGCAACGCCCGCGTAAGGCGGTGATGTTGCCAAGGCTTGAGTTCGGGAGGGCGAGGCTCCCGCCGAGCCGATGCCAAGAAAGACATCCCCCTTTCTTCCGGCTCCGCGGGAGCGTCGCCCTCCCACCTACCTGCATCCCCCGCTACGACCGCGAGCGTCGTTAGATTGCATAGATCCGGAGCGCTCTCACTCGGCAAGCATAGCGCGACGCCTCGATCCCGGCTCGCACGGCTCTAAAGCCGAGCCAGACTGGCGATATCCGGCGGTTTCTTGCCGCGGATTGAGGGATTGCGGGCCTGTGCACTCGACTCGGGTGGCTCCAATGACCAGCATTTCCACAGAGGCGCACGACGTTCGCGTGCGACGTCCACACACTGAGAGGCCATCATGCTTGGATTCAATTACGTCAAGCCGCCGGCAACGATGTTCGTGTTGCAGTACAAGGGGGGCCAACTGGTCAGGCAGGGGCCGGGACTGGCCTTCTGGCACTTCGCGCCGACTTCGGTGATCTCGCAGGTGCCGATCTCCAGCGTCGATGTGCCCTATGTCTTCACCGAGATGACGGCCGACTTTCAGGAAGTCGCGGTGCAGGGAAATCTGACCTACCGCGTGGCCGAGCCGGTGAAGCTGGCGGGACTGCTCGACTATTCGGTCGATGTTCGCGGACGTCACACATCGGACGATCCCACTAAGCTGGGAGAGCGACTGATTCAGACCGCCCAGTCAGGGGCGCGCCAATTCATCCAGACGCAGAGCCTGCGCGGTCTGCTCGTCGCGTCGGGAGAACTGATTGCGGCCATCACATCGTCACTAAAATCATCGAACACGATGACCCAACTGGGCGTCGAAGTGCTGGACGTGACGGTGAATTCGATCAAGGCCGATCCCGAGATGTCGAAGGCTCTACAGGCCGAGGCGCGGGAGAGACTGCTCAAGCAGGCGGACGAAGCCATCTACGCGCGCCGCAACGCCTCGGTCGAACTGGAGCGCACCATTCGCGAGAACGAACTCGAAACCGAAAACGTCGTCGCCCAGCGCCGCCGGCAGATTCGCGAAACGGAGATGAACGCCGAGATCGCCGTCGAGCAGCAGCGCAAGGAACTGGTCGATATTCGCGTCGACAACGAGCGCAAAGAGGCCGAGGCCCGCGGGGCGGCGTTGGCCGCGATCCTGCAGCCGGCTCGCGATGTCGATTGGCGCACGCTGCTCGCGATGCAGGGGCATGCCGACTCGGCCACGCTCATCTCGTCGGCCTTCGATCACCTGGCGCAAGGAGCCGAGAAGATCGGCAACCTCAACATCTCGCCCGAGTTGCTGGAGTCGCTCGTGCGGCACAAGAAGGGCTGAGAACTGAATTCAGAACCCTCTCCCTCCCCGGGAGAGGGCAGGGTGAGGGCTGCGTGACTGAACCGAACAGCCCTCACCCTCGACCCCTCTCCCAAAGGGAGAGGGGAGTATTGAGATTGAACGGCACAGACAGGAATGTCTGTGCCCCTGAAGTCATCAAACCATGGCCGCCCAGCGTCAGTCGCGAATTGTGATCGTCACGCGGAAGACCCGCATGGAGGGGCTGCTGCGCCGCTGG